>CBFCYS010000267.1:0-1522 GCA_965602215.1 uncultured bacterium | reverse complement strand
GTTCCGCGTCCTGCCACTCGCGCTGTGGTTCTTCGACCTCCCGACGCGGCTGGCGGTTCCCAAACTCGAGGAGAGGCCGTTCGACGCCGAGCGGGAGCAGTACTTCATGCCCGCCGAGGGGACGGAATACCTCGGCCAGGTTACATACTTCGCCGGTTGCGGCACGACGTACCTGTACCCGGCTGCCGCTCGAGCGGTCGTCGACCTCCTCACCCGGGCCGGCTACCTGGTATACGTCCCCGCCGCGCGCCGGTGCTGCGGCATCCCGGCGCTGGCCAACGGCGACGTCGAGCCGGCCCGCCGCCTCGCCGCCCGCAACGTGAAGGCGCTGGCCGGCGACGAGCCGATCGTCGTGGACTGCGGCTCCTGCGGCACGATGCTCACATATTATTATAACGACGTGCTGGGGGTCCCGGGCGCGGCGTCGCTCGCCGGGCGCGTCAAGGACTTCACCGAGCTGCTGCCCCCCGACAGCGTCGAAGCCCGCGAGGCCGGCAAGATAACGTACCACGACCCCTGCCACCTGGCGCGGGGGCTGGGCGTAACCGCGGAGCCGCGGGCGCTGTTAAATAAAGTCGGCGAGCTGGTCGAGCTGGAGGCGGAGGGGGCGGTAACGTGCTGCGGCGGCGCCGGCGCGTACGGCCTGACGTACGACGACGTCTTCGCGAAGATCGGCGGCGAGAAGGCCGACGCGGTCGCGGCCTCGGGCGCCCCGGTAGTCGCGACCGGCTGCCCGGCCTGCGTCCTCTACATCAACGAGGCGCTGCGGCGGCGGGGCGTCAAGGCCGAGGCGCGCCACACGGCGGAGGTGCTGAACAAATAATAAACCGTTGGAGTTAATAAGCTCGTTGTGTTACATTTAAGCAGAAGGGGGATATAGGAAGGAGCTGTAAGGAATGAATATGCGTATTATTACTACCGCCGCGGCGATGTCAATCGCGCTCGCGGCAGTTTGCGTTTACGGAACGTGGGTATACGAAAGCGAGTGGGGCGCATACGGCACCGGTAACGGCCAATTCGATTTGCCTTACAGGTTAGCTTTATCGCCCAACGGTTACGTTTACGTCGTCGACAGCGAAAACGAACGGATTCAATATTTTATCGGAAACGGTAAATTTATTGGTAAATGGGGTTCTATGGGTTCGGGACCAGGGCAATTCGACGGCGCTATGGGTATCGCCATAGCCCAAGAAGGCCGCGTTTATGTAGCCGATGCGTGGAATAGCCGCGTTCAGTATTTTACGGCCGGAGGGAGTTTTCTCGGCGCTTGGGAAGTTCATCAACCTTTTCGCAATAATTACGAAGCTCCTTTCGATGTCGCGGTAGCACCCAACGGGAACGTTTACATAACTTGCGCTTATAGTGAAACCGTCCAATACTATACTTGTGACGGAAGCTTTTTAGGCTTTTGGGGGGGGCCGGGCCACAGGGAAGGCCAATTCGACGGACCTTGCGGTATCGCGGTATCTTATTCCGGTACGCGGGTATACGTATCCGAATACAACAACAACCGTATCCAATA
>CBFCYS010000266.1:0-1523 GCA_965602215.1 uncultured bacterium | reverse complement strand
AGCGTGAGTATAAGCTCGGGGTCGGTGGAGGGGCTGGCGACGGAGCGCGAGCCGGAGAGCACGCGGGCGTCGCGGCAACCCTCCAGGCGGCGCTTGGCGGCGGCCTGTTCGTCGAGAATGGTGAGCGCCTGCGCTTCCTTGCCGGGAATAACTTTATATAGAGCGATTTCAACAAGCATCTCGGCCTCCTTTTACGGCTGGTTCGTTCCGTATAATAAACCTTGCGGGGCCGCGGCGCAAGGGGAATTTATGAAAGCGCCCGGGCCTACATTTGACCGAGACGCCGCAATCGGCTACAATTTAAGGTGCGTACGGGTCAAAAAGGAAGAAAGGAGGAGTTATGAAGCGGATATATTATATGGCGTCACCCGTACGCCAAGTCCGGCTGCGGCCACTGCGATTCGCGAGCGCGCTCCTGGCCGTTTTTTTCCTTTTCAGCGCATTAGGAGGATGCGGCGGGAAGGAGAAAACGGCCGAAGAAAAAGCGTTAGAGGAATTAGGCCTGAACGAGGAGCGCAAAGGCGACCTCACCAAAAGCGTAACGAAGTTAGAGGTCGAGGAACGCCATTACGGCGGCGGCGGAGGTGGCGGCGGAGGGCTTATGGGCCTCGGCGGCGGTACCGGCCTGGGCGGCGGCATGGAAGGAATAGCCGGCACGGGCCCGGGTCTCGGTAGCAGCCGCGGCGCCGTCGCGGACGTAACAGGCACCGGCGGCGACCTCGACTCTATAGCGGAGCGGATAGCCGGCGCGGGGCGCGCCGAGGACGCGTTCACGGAGCGCACCATAATTAAGACCGGCATGCTCCTCATTCACGTCGACGACGTCGACAAGGCGCTGGCCCGCATCCAGGAGGTCGTCGCGGCTCAGGGCGGCGAGCTGGTCAAAGTCGAGCGCCGCAGGTACGAGGACGAAGACACCTGCGTCGTCGCGGTAAGAGTTCCGGCGGACCACTTCGACGCCGCAATCGCTTCGACCCAGAAGATAGGCGACGTGGTCGAACTCATCGTCGAAGCGGAGGACGTGACCGAGGAGTACATTGACCTTCAAATGCGCCTCGACAACCAGATTAAAGCGCGGGACCGGTTCATCGAGATATTGAATACGAGGACCGGCAAGCTCGAGGACGTCGTCTCGCTGCAGCGGGAGATAAACGGCACGACCGAGGAAATCGAGCGCTTGGCTGGGAAGATCCTCTACCTGAAGAACCGCGCCGCGCTCAGCTCGATATACATAACGCTAAAGAAGCCTGAGGCCGTAGCCGCGGCGCCGGAGAAAGACGAACCCTCCGTACTCGAACACGTCCTGGCCGCGCTCGTTGAAGCGGTTAACGCGCTGTTCGGGATAATCCTCTTCCTGGTGCAGGTGGCGATCGTAGTTATTCCGCTTGCGCTCGTCGCGCTTCTCGCCTTGTTGGGGGCGCGGCGCCTTTACCACTGGGCGCGCCGCAAGAACGTCGCCGCCAGGTTGCTAGGCCGCGCCGACGAAAGTAACGAAGAATGACCGACTGAAACCCCTCCTGTTT
>CBFCYS010000265.1:0-1530 GCA_965602215.1 uncultured bacterium | reverse complement strand
AATTAACAACGTGGCGGTGGACGACGGCGCCGAGCGTACGGGCGGCGTCCTTCGGCCGTATCAAGGCTATGTTCGCAACGGAGGAGGAAGACGATGAGGAAGGAATTGACGTACCTGCTAGCGCTGATAGCGCTAGCGGCCGCCTCGTCGTCGATAAATAAAAGGCTATGGATTTAAGGAAAGCAATTACCGCGCTCGCGGCCGTAGCAACCGCCGCGGCGTTCGCCGCGTGGGAGGAGGTCCCGCTTCCCCCTAAAGGAGACGCTGCCATCGGTTGGATGGACTTCGCCCGGGCGGACCTCGGCTTCGCCTGCACCAGCGACCCCCTCGACCCCCGGCCTTTCCTTACGTACCGAGACGGCCGGTGGAACGACGGCTCGTTCGTATTCAACGCCCTCGCGGGAGACAGTTGTTTCCTCTCGAGCGGCTACGGCTGGGTCGTCGGCGAGAGTACGCGGTTATACCCTTGTATCTACACGTTACGCCTGCAAGCGGGCTCGAGTCAGCTAGTACCCATACCCAATCCGTACAGCAGCCCGCCCGGCGCGAAAGGCGGCGGGCCGAGGGTCAGCTTCCCCGCCGAGGAGGACGGGTGGCTTCTGCTGACGTCGGGAACGTACGAGTTATTACGATACGAGAACGGGTCCTGGCGTAGCTTAGGGTATCCGTTGCCGACGGAGATAGGTTACCCGCGCGATATCTGCTTTCCTACCGTTGACGAGGGTTGGGTCTGCGGCTCGAACGGCTTCGCGCACTACAAGGATGGGACGTGGGAGTTCGTCCCGGGGCCCCGGGTATGGAGCCTAGACTTCACCGCGCGAGACGACGGTTGGGCGACATCGCACGGCGGCGCAAACATATACCATTACAACGGCTCGTCGTGGTCAACCTCATATTCCGCTCCGGGGTATACGGCGTACGGAGTCGGGTTTAGTGACCGGTATAACGGCTGGGCCGTCTTTTCGCATTACCCTCGCGAAGGTTACTTATGGATGAAGTTCGATAACGGTGGGTGGCACCGAGTAATCCCGCCGAATGAACACCCGGGTTATTTCCCCCGCCCGATATCAAAGGAATTGGCGTGGTTTACCGGGTATAAGGACAGTGAACCGTATCCTATACCTACTAGTTGGCGTTGGACGACGGCGCCGAACGTAGTGCCGGCGTCCTTCGGCCGTATTAAAGCGATGTTCGCAGAGGAGGAGGAAGACGATGAGGAAGGAATTGACGTACCTGCTAGCCCTGGTCGCGCTAGCGGCCGCTTCGTCGTCGATAAATAAAAAGTTATGGACGTAAGGAAAGTAATTACCGTGCTCGCGGTCATAGCAACCGCCGCGGCGTTCGCGGCGTGGGAGGAGGTTCCGCTTCCCCCTAAAGGGGACGCTGCCATCGGTTGGATGGACTTCGCCCGGCCGGACCTCGGCTTCGCGTGCACCAGCGACCCCCTCGACCCCCGGCCTTTCCTTACGTACCGGGACGGCCGGTGGAACGACGGCTCGTTCGTATTCAACGCCCTCGCGGGAGACAGTT
>CBFCYS010000264.1:0-1538 GCA_965602215.1 uncultured bacterium | reverse complement strand
CGACTTCATCATGATGCGGAAGTGTATGCTTGGAATCAAGCGGCGGGCGGAGGGGGCCGCGGCCGGCCCCGAAACCCTCCCTATCAAATAGAATACAGGAGTCGTATTATGCCGAAGGATAACCCGAAAGCCGAACTCACCGCCGACGACCTCTACCAGCTGCCCCGGGGCTTTTTCCACAGCCGGATATTTCTAACGGCGTACGAGTTGGGCGTCTTCACGGCGCTCGGCGACGGCCGCAAGACCTCGGCCGAGGTGGCGGAAGAGCTGGGTACCGACCCCCGCGCCACGGACCGCCTGATGAACGCGTCGGCCGTACTCGGCCTGCTTAAAAAAGAAGAAGGCCGGTTCGCCAACGCAGAGGCCGCCGCGCGCTACCTGGTAAAGGGTAAGGCCGAATATATGGCCGGCCTTATGCACACGGTCAACCTGTGGGATTCGTGGAGCACGCTGACCGACGCCGTCCGCGCCGGGACCTCGGTCTTCGAGCGGCCGGGAGGCGAGGCGGCCGAGCGCCGCACCGACGCCTTCATAGCCGCCATGCACTACGGCGCCTCCGCCCGGGCGGAGCGCCTCGTCGCGATGCTCGAGCTGGACGGCGTCGAGCGGGTGCTGGACGTGGGCGGCGGCTCCGGCGGGTACGCTATGGCCTTCGCCCGGGCGCGAGGCGGCATAACGGCCACGGTCGTCGACCTTCCGCCCGTAACGCCCCTTACGCGGCAGTACGTCGAGGCCGCGGCATTATCGGATAAAGTGGATGTCGTGGAAGGGGACGCCGTCGAGGACGAGCTGCCGCGCGGCTTCGACCTCGTCTTTATGTCGCAGCTGCTGCACAGCAACTCGCCGGCCCAGAACGAGGCGCTAATCGCGAACGGCGCGGCGTCGCTCAACGCGGGAGGCCGCCTCGTCGTCCAGGACTTCGTCGTCGACCAGGAGCGCGCGGGGCCGCCCCGAGCGGTTATCTTCGCGCTCAACATGCTCGTCAACACCGCGGCCGGCGATACGTACGCCGAGGCCGAGGTCCGCGGTTGGATGGAGGCCGCGGGCCTTACGGGTGTCGAGCGAATCGACACCGAGTTCGAGACGACGTTGATGATGGGGACCAGGCCGTAGGCGGCGCCGTATGCTGGTCAGAGAGATCCGCGCGAAGTCGATACTGACGAAGAGCAACATCCCGGGCGCGGATTACTGCATCAACCCGTACGTCGGCTGCACGCACGCGTGCCGGTACTGTTACGCGCGCTTCATGACGAAGTATACCGGCCACGACGAGCCGTGGGGCGAGTTCGTCGACGTCAAGGTCAACGCCGTGACGCTGCTCCACAAGCGTCTGGCGTCGATGCGGGACCCGCGGGGTCACGTGCTCGTGGGCAGCGTGACGGACGCGTACCAGCCGCTCGAGCGCAAATACGAGCTCGCCCGGGGGGTTCTGCGCGAGCTCGCGGCCTCGCCCTTCGACGTCACGGTCCTTACGAAGTCGGACCTGGTGGTGCGCGACCTCGACGTCCTCGCCGAGTGCGAGCGGTGCGAGGTGGAGT
>CBFCYS010000263.1:0-1561 GCA_965602215.1 uncultured bacterium | reverse complement strand
CGGTTCGCCCTACCGGATACGCTCCTACCGGGTACACGCTTACCGGAGACGACGTCCGGGCCCGTCGGGGCGAGCGCGGAGGTCAGCCTTCAGTTTTATTTATATAGAGTTCCAACGTTTGAAATATTATGCTATATTATTAAGGTGTTAGACTACTACTGAAAGGCAACGATATGAAGGTAATATATATAATGTGTATTCGAGCCCCAGAACGACGGCGGCTTCACCGTCACGGGACCTTCCCTCCCGGGCTGCATCTCCGAAGGCGATACGTACGAGGAGGCGCTCGCGAATATTAAAGAGGCCATCGCAGCCTGGATAGAAGTATCGCGCGAGTACGGCGACGAGGTACCGCCGGGGGACGTGGCGGTTGAGCTCGTTGCGGTAGAGGTATGACGAAGCTGCCAGTCGTATCGGGGAAAGAAACCGTCCGCCGGCTCGAGCCAGCCGCGCGAACGCGCCGCTTGAGTAAGCTATCCGGAGACGCGGACGCGACGGGGCGAGCGCGCAGTTCGCCCTTTTTTTAATTACCCGACGACAACGTTATTTGATAATATTATTTAACAATTAAAAGCCAGCGTAGCACTGGTTCGACGGCCGTGGTCGTGTGGGTGGCGCGCGGTATAGCGAACCGGTTCCCGGCGCGGTCAAGAGAGACTATCCCCACGTTATAACCCATTCCAGGGAGGCACAAATGGTAAAGCTATCCAAACCCTTTTACGTTATCTCGGTCGTTACCTTACCCGCGGTAGCCGTAATACTAACGATCGCCGTCTTGTTGGTTGCATTATATTACCGAATCTCCGCGTCATTGGTTCTCCTATTACTTGTAGTAGGCCTCGTGATTATTTATATATACGGTGCGGGCGTATGGTTGGTTTTGTGGTTCAAAGCTTGGAAGGCCATCTACGAGCCGACGTGGAATATTAGACCGCTCAAGACCGTATTGTTACTACTCGTCCCTTACTTCAACTTGTACTGGGGATTCCGCGTATACTGGGGTTGGGCAAGGACATATAACGACCACGTTTTTAAAAGGAATACACCCGAGCTCGAGGTAAACGGAAATACGTTCCTGGTATATTCGATCGCGCACCCGGCGATTTTTTTCTTCGCTATTGCCGTAAAGGTCTTTTTAAGCTTCGCCGGGCCCTCGAGCGCTGCCTTTTTTACGTGTCAAGGCATCTTGATCGTCCTAACGTTGGGGTTTTGGGTTTTAAATTGGTACATCGTCGCCAAGGTCTGCGACGCGGTGAACCGGTTGCCGGCGCCGGCGGGAATCGAGTAGGCGCCAAGCCGTACCGGCTAACCTCCGAGGCGGCGCTACTCGGCCGCGTGAAGGCGCCGCTCGAGCAAGCTATCCGGATGTAGTTACGTGCGGGCGCGAAGGGGCGAGCGCTAAGCTCGCCCTTTTTATTATGCGGCGACACCGGCGTAGAGCCGCGCGGCGGTGCGGCCCAAACGTACGGCTTTAAATATTACCGTTTTTCCTTGACATCCCTACTCCCCTATGTTATATATGTAGCTGCCCTTAGGGGCACTCGATCTTTGAAAACTGAAG
>CBFCYS010000262.1:0-1567 GCA_965602215.1 uncultured bacterium | reverse complement strand
AGTACTTGCCTTATTCTATGCATTATGAAAATAAAAATTAGATTCGCGGGATTGTTATTGGCGGCGCTGGCGGCCGCGGCCCTCGCGGCCGACGCCCCCCTCGTTCGCCACCTCAAGATAGACGGCGTCGTCAGCCCCATCATGGCGGAGTTCATCGTCGAGGGCATAGAGGAGGCCGAGGAGGCCCGGGCGTCGCTGGTGGTCGTCTCGCTCGACACCCCCGGCGGCCTCGACCCGTCGATGCGCAAGATAATCAAGAAAATTCTGGCGTCGAAAGTGCCGGTGGCCGTGTACGTATGGCCCCCGGGCGGCCGGGCCGCGAGCGCCGGGACCTTCATCACGCTGGCGGCGCACGTGGCCGCGATGGCCCCCAACACCTCCATCGGCGCGGCCCACCCGGTCACGCTGGGCGCGGGCGGCGAGGGCGCCGACGAGGCCATGGTGGATAAGATTACCAACGACGCCGCCTCCTACATCAAGAGCCTGGCGCGACGGCGAGGCCGCAACGAGAAGTGGGCCGAGCTCGCCGTCCGCAAGTCGGCGTCGCTGTCGGCCGAAGACGCCGTGACCGAGAACGTCGTCGACTTCGTCGCCGAGAACTTCGAGGATTTGTTGAAGAAGGTGGACGGCCGGAAGGTCAAGGCCGCGGGCCGGGATGTCGTCATTAAAACGAAGGGCGCGCGCGTCGAGGAATTTACGCCCGACTTCCGCCAGCGCTTACTCGCCGTACTGACCAATCCCAACGTGGCCTACATCCTCCTCATCATCGGCTTCTACGGCATCATCTTCGAGCTCTCCAACCCGGGCTCCATCCTGCCGGGCGTGGCGGGCGGCATCTGCATCATCCTCGCCTTCTACGCGCTGTCGACGCTGCCGGTGAATTACGCCGGCGTGGGGCTCATCGTTTTTGCTATAGTACTATTTCTGGCCGAAATTAAGATAACCAGCCACGGCCTGTTGGCCGTGGGAGGGACTCTCTCAATGCTGCTCGGTTCCATATTACTCGTGGACACGCCCGCTACGTACCTCAGGGTATCGTGGGCCGTCATCATACCGGCGGTGGTCACGACGTTGCTGTTCTTCCTCTTCGCCGTCGGCATGGGCCTGCGCGCGCAGCGCCGCAAGCCGACGACCGGCGAAAAGGGGATGGTGGGCGAGCGCGGCCGGGCCGTAACGGCGGTGGGGCCGACGGGCGGCCAGGTCTTCGTCCGCGGCGAGTACTGGCAGGCCACCGCGGCCGAGGCCATCCCCGCGGGCGGGTCGGTGGAAGTGGTCCGCGCCGACGGCCTTAACGTCGAGGTCCGCCGCATCGCATAACCCGCCGCGCCGGCGAACGGCTCGACGAAGCGCTATGGCACACCTCCACCTCCCGGACGGCGTTCTACCATTTTACCTGTGGGCGGCCGGCTACGCCGTCGTAGGCGTCGTTCTGGTCCTGCTGTGGCTGAAGTTCCGGCGGGCCCGCAACCTGGTCGTCTTCGCCCGGGCGGGGTTCTTCGCGGCGCTGATGGTGGTCGCGATGTCGTTCTACGTCGCGCCGCTGGGGTACCATCTCAATCTGGCGGCG
>CBFCYS010000261.1:0-1568 GCA_965602215.1 uncultured bacterium | reverse complement strand
CGTCGGGCGACCACGCCCCAGGGCCCGCCCAAAATCTCGCGATGCCCGCCGGCCATATCACCTCGAAACCGGTACCGTCCGCGTTGATGAGGGCGAGGTTGATGTCTTTGTAATTCTGTGTATTATCGAAGAGGTAAAAAGCAACCTTTTCGCCCCCCGGCGACGGCGACGGTGGGCCGACTTTAAGAACCGGGTCGCGGTATAAAACGTGTAGTTCTTGTTCGGTTAAGTCGTAATAAACACCCGACTCGTTCTCTCCCCCTTTGACCATACACATAAAATAAACCCTCCTGCCCTCCGGGCCCCACCGCGGCGTTAATGCCCACCTGAACTCGAGGCGGTGGTGGCCGGACCCGTCGGGCCGGCATAACCAAATATAAGGCGCCGCTTCCGCGTCGCCCTGGTACGCGATCCATTCCCCCGTGGGCGACCAAGCGGGCCTCTTGGCGGAGTTGCCCTCGACGATTGTATTCAATTTCCCCGTCGCTAGATCCAATATCGCCAGGTCCCCATCGCGGCCGAAAATGCCGTCCCGATAACTAACTGCCACCTTCATCCCATCGGGCGAAAAGGACGGCTCGTAACATTGTTTTTCGTACTCGTCTTTCGGCTCCCACAAAAGCCTCCTCCCGTCATCCCCCTTCACCGGCGGCGGCACGTACGGCCCGGGCAGCGTCGACGTTGGCACGTCTTCGCAGCTCACCGCCGCGGCCAATAACGCTAAAAATACTACTGCCCTGGCGTACTTTTTAACGTTAACCATAGCTCTTCAGGGTTACCCCGCCCCCGCCCGCTCGAGCGGGGGCGGGTTCTGCGTTACGTTTAGTTAACTACGCACTTCTTGGCCGCGGTTACGTTGCCGGCGCGGACGCGGTAGATGTACACGCCGGGCGCGACCCGGGCGCCGTCGCTCGCCGTCAGGTCCCACGCCACCTCCGCGGCGCCATCCTTTACCGGCACGTCGAAGGTCCGGACCTTACGGCCGCTCAGGTCGTAGATGACGAACTTGGCTCGAGTGACTTCTCTGGCCGAAAGCTCCAGGCGGAACGTCGTCGCGGTAGATGCCGGGTTGGGCGCGTTCTGCGCGAGCCTCAAGGCCGGCGCCGCGGCCGCCGCCGCCGGGCTGCTCGAGCCGTCGCCGCCGCCTTCCTTAATTTCGATCGCGCAGTCAAGCGCGCGTTCGTAGTATTCGGTACCCCAACCCCACTGCTCGTCCGGGTAGTAACCGGGTCCCCAGTTCGCGCCGCCGTGGTGTATACATTCTCGCACGTCGACGTCGATGCCGCCGTACGGGCCTTCGAGCATCGCGAGGCAGGCGCCGGCGATGCCGGAGCCCATAGCGCACGAGTACGAGGTACCTTCCTTGTTGGCGTAGCCGTTACCGAGCCACGTGGTGTAGATGTTAGGGGAGGCGGGCGCTATCACGTCGACCGTCAGGTCGTGGTAACCGCTGTGCTCCCAGCGCTGCCACCCGCTGGGTATCCGCAACGAACCGCCCATGCTTATCATGCGGGCGTCTTCGTCGACCGCGGGGTAGGCGTAGTACGGGCCGGAGATGTCCGGATTGT
>CBFCYS010000260.1:0-1578 GCA_965602215.1 uncultured bacterium | reverse complement strand
CGCGGGCCTCGGCGCCGAGATGGCCAACAAGATAATCACCCAGCTTATCGCGGCCGGGATATTCCAACTGTTCACCGGCGGCGGCTTCATGTCTACCTTCCTCGGGGGATTCCAACACGAGGGCCTGGTAAAAAAGCCAGCGGTTGCGATGGTCGCCGAGCGGGTCCCGGAGGTTATCCTGAAACAATCCACGCTGCGGGCCATCGGCCAGGGTTTCACCCCGCGCGGCGGCAGGTCGGACGCGCGGTACGGCCCGGATGACTATGGCGGCGGCGGCGGGACGACGGTCGTCAATATTAACCCGCGGCTCGGGCCGATGCTCGACGTCGAAACCTTTAAGAGCGCGCGCCGCGGCGGCGAACTCGCCGGGCAGAGGGAAGCGTAATGCCGGTAGGCCGCCCCAGATCGAGGTCGGACGCGTACATCGCAGCGCAGGGCTACGTCGACACGCTGCGTGAGATCATCCTTACGCGCCTCGATACGTCGAATCGCTACGTCCCCACGGAGGAAGCTTACCAGCTCCCGCATGTCACGGTGAACCTCGAGGGCGACCGCCACGCCGTTTCGGAGATAGGGTCGCTCTCGGTGAAGTTCGTAGCGACGGCGAATTTCAAAACCTTTATGGGTGGACTCGACGACCCGAAGAACCTCTACATTCAGGTGCGTGTATACCAGCAATTCCGCCCCGAGGAAAAATACGCGGTTTGGTCCGGCGTACTCGACCGGCTACCGGGCGGCGAAGAAATTTACCCCGTCGAGAGTATAACGTTGGACTTCGTAACGCCGGCTGGCGCGTGGCTCGAGGCGGAGGATGCGAAGGACCCCGCGACGAACGACTGGTACGTAAACTCGCACATAACCGACGTACTCCTGCCCGCGTTGCTCGACGCGGCGAAGGACGACGCTCAATTTGTCTACGACCTCGAGGCGCCTGACGTCAGGGGCGCCCCGTTTTGGTCCGGCATCGACAGGCCGAAAAAATACCTGGCGAACAAAGACCGCCCCTACGACGCCACGTGTCGCACGACGGCTATGTGCTACGGCGGAGGGCTCCTGTACATCGGCGTCCACGACGCGCGGACGAGCGCGACGTATCCGTGGGTCGTATCGTATAACCCGACAACTCGGGAGTGGCGCGTAGTTACGCGAGCGCGGTACGCCGGCTCGCGGAGCTATTTAAAACCGCCGGCGGAGTGGGAGTTCCAACACCTCGAATACGACGCCGGCACGATTTACTACGTATGCCGTACAAACCACCCCAACCTCCTCGACCAGCAGGCGCATTACCATTGCCGCGGCTCGTTCGCTGCGGCGGCGCCGCCGACGGAGGTAGGCCTCGTTGACGCCAACCTCTTCACGCTGCACGACCGCGGCCAGGCGATAAAATCCAAGCCGCTTTATTTCAATAACCGCGACCGCCACAATGGCGTACCGATAACGGGCGGCGTTAGCTACTACGCCGATATGAACGCGCAGATGATCGGCTGGGCGACGCCGCGCCATGACGAGAAGGAATGCTCCGTATTATACCCCTCGCGTAAAAGGTCTAATACGCTCATGTTCAATACCTCGATGACC
>CBFCYS010000259.1:0-1592 GCA_965602215.1 uncultured bacterium | reverse complement strand
CCGAAGGACGCCGCCCGTACGCTCGGCGCCGTCGTCCACCGCCACGTTGTTAATTGTGGTTTTGCGGCCGACGAATACCCGTGGAACCAGGCTAATCCCGATGATAACGTAACGGGGGTCCCGCAACCGTATCTATTTGGTGGTATTACTTTATGCCAGGAGCCGTTGTCGTATTTAACTACGATGGTCCCTTTACTCGAGTTATACCAATAAGTCGCCCACCCGTTACCCCGGTCGCAGAAGCTTATATAGCTTACCTTATAGCCGGGGGCGGAATATGAGGTTGACCACGACGAGCCGTTGTAATGGTAGATGTTTGCGCCGCCGTGCGATGTCGCCCAACCGTCGTCTCGCGCGGTAAAGTCGAGCCGCTTTACCCGCGGCCCCGGGACGAACTCCCACGTCCCGTCCTTGTAGTGCGCGAAGCCGTTCGAGCCGCAGACCCAACCCTCGTCAACGGTAGGAAAGCAGATATCGCGCGGGTAACCTATCTCCGTCGGCAACGGATACCCTAAGCTACGCCAGGACCCGTTCTCGTATCGTAATAACTCGTACGTTCCCGACGTCAGCAGAAGCCACCCGTCCTCCTCGGCGGGGAAGCTGACCCTCGCCCCGCCGCCTTTCGCACCCGGCGGGCTGCTGTATGGATTGGGGATGGGTACTAGCTGACTCGAGCCCGCTTGCAGGCGTAACGTGTAGATGCAAGGATATAACCGCGTACTCTCGCCTACGACCCAGCCGTAGCCGCTCGAGAGGAAGCAACTGTCTCCCGCGAGGGCGTTGAATACGAACGAGCCGTCGGTCCACCGGCCGTCGCGGTACGTAAGGAACGGCCGCGGGTCGAGGGGGTCGCTGGTGCACGCGAAGCCGAGGTCCGCCCGGGCGAAGTCCATCCAGCCGATGAAAGTGTCCTCCTTGGGGGGAAGCGGAACCTCCTCCCACGCCGCGAATGAGGCCGAAGCGGCCAACGCGGTGGCGCAAATCGTGGTTATGACCTTACTCATGGCCGCGAACCCCCTTGTTAATATTTAACCGGCCACCGCTAGCGCTATAAGCGCCGGCAGGTACGTCAATCCCTTCCTCATTATCTGCCTCCTCCGTCGCGAACATAGCCTTGATACGTCCGAAGGACGCCGGCCTTACGTTCGGCGCCGTCGTCCATCGCCAACTGGTAGGTATAGGATACGGTTTACTATCTCTATACCCAGTGAACCACGCTAACCCCCGCGATAACGGGCACGGAAAATAACCCGGGTGTCCATTAGGCGGGATTATTTTATGCCAACCGCCGTCGTCGAACTTCATCCATAAGTAGCCTTCGTAAGTATAATGCGAAAAAACGGCCCAGCCGTTATAACGGTCGCTGAACCCCATCCCGTACGCAATATACCCCGGCGCCGAGTATGAGACGGACCACGACGAGCCGTTGTAGTGGTAGATCTTCCCCGGCCTACCGGACGACATCGCCCAACCGTCGTCGCGCGCGGTGAAGTCGAGCCGCTTTACCCGCGGCCCCGGGACGAACTCCCACGTCCCGTCCTTGTAGTGCGCGAAGCCGTTCGAGCCGCAGACCCAACCCTCGTCAACGGTAG
>CBFCYS010000258.1:0-1599 GCA_965602215.1 uncultured bacterium | reverse complement strand
GGCATGTTGGAGGGGGGCGTCTCGACCTGTATTTACGGCACGATCGCTCTATTGATGCTGACGGCCGTTTTAGCGGTGCCGTTGGGGGTGGCGGCCGCGGTCTACCTGAACGAGTTCATCGGTTGGGGCCGTCGGGCGCGCGTCGTGCGCGCGGCCGTAAACAACCTCGCCGGCGTGCCCTCCATCGTCTTCGGCCTCTTCGGCCTGGGCTTCTTCGTGGTATTCCTTCATATCGGCGCATCGCTGCTGGCGGCCTCGCTCACGCTCGCTATAGTGGTATTGCCGATAGTAATCGTCTCGACGGAGGAGGCGCTGAAGGCCGTGCCGCGCGATTACCGGCTGGGCTCGGCGGCGCTGGGCGCGACGCGGTGGCAAACGATCTCTAAGGTAACGCTGCCGCAGGCCGTTCCGGGTATCATCACCGGGACGATACTGTCAATAGCCCGCGTCGCCGGCGAGACGGCGCCCATACTCTTCACCGGCGCCGCGTTCTACCTCCCCCGCTTGCCGGACCATCCCCGGGAGCAGTTTATGGAGCTGTCCTATCACATCTTCGCGATGGCGACGCAGGCCTCGGATATTACGAAGTCGACGCCTATAGCGTTCGCGACGGCCTTCGTCCTCTTGGCGCTCGTCTTCGCCTTCAACCTTGTGGGAATACTTTACCGGGCCAAGCTGAGGAGGAAACGGGCATGGTAGGGGAGGTGGTAAGGTACGATAGGTTCTCTTTCTGGTACGGCGATTACCAGGCGCTGTACGACGTCGGCCTCGCCGTCGCGCCCCGGTCCGTTATGGCGGTTATAGGCCCCTCGGGGTGCGGCAAGTCCACGCTGATCAAGTCCGTAAACCGCATCGCGGAGCTGGAGGCCAAAGTCCGGGTAGACGGTCAAATATTCCTGGAGGGCGAGGATATCTACGCGCCGGGGGTGGACCTGGTATCGCTCCGGCGCCGCGTGGGCATGGTCTTCCAGAAGCCCAACCCTTTCCCGATGTCGATTTTCGACAACGCCGCGTACGGGCCGCGGCTGTTCGGCGTGACGAGGAGGGCGGATCTCGAGGCCGTAGTGGAAGAATCGATCAAGCGCGCCGCGCTCTGGCCTGAGGTCCGCGACCGGTTGCGGACTTCCGCGCTGCGCCTTTCCGGCGGCCAGCAGCAACGCTTGTGCATCGCCCGCTGCCTCGCGGTCCAACCGGAAGTCATCCTTATGGACGAGCCGGCGGCCTCCCTCGACCCGACTTCCACGCAGAAGATAGAAGATTTAATAATTGAACTTAAGAAAAACTATACTATCATTATCGTGACGCACAACATGCAGCAAGCCGCGCGCATCTCGAGCCGGTGCGCGTTCATGCTCATCGGCCGCCTGGTGGAGGTCAACGATACCGAGGCCATGTTCACGCGGCCCGATAACAAGGTGACGGAGGATTACATCACGGGTCGCTTCGGTTAAACCGGAACGCGTCCTTTACGGTCAAAGCTGAAGGTGACGTTATGACGCCGGAGAAGCACTTTCACGAGGAGCTGGACGAGGTCAACGACATGCTGCTCGGCATGAGCAGCCTGGTGCTCGAAATATTCGACGACGCCGTCGAGAGCGT
>CBFCYS010000257.1:0-1628 GCA_965602215.1 uncultured bacterium | reverse complement strand
CAACAAGTTCTGGCGGTATCCGTTCGACGACGAGAAGTACGGCGTGGCCGAGGCGGAGATGGGCTACTTCGGCGGCATGGAGAACCAAACCTGCATTACGCTGAACTCCTCGTACGTACGGCCCAACCACAGCTCGGACCACATCCTGGCGCACGAGCTGAGCCACATGTGGTGGGGCGATTGCATATCGCCCGGGACATGGAAAGACCTGTGGTTGAACGAGGGATTCGCCACCTACTGCGACGCGTTGTGGGAAGAGCAGGACAAGGGCAAGCAGGCCTTCCGCGACCGGATGCGGGTCTTCGCGAACTCCTACTTCGCCGAGGACTCGCGGCACAGGTTCTCGGTATACGACCCGGCCGAGCCGTGGAGCGCCACCGTGTATCAGAAAGGTTCGTGGGTACTCCACATGCTGCGGCATATGATGGGCGACGAGAAATTCTTCCGCGCGTGGAACAACTACGGCCGCGACCACGAGTACAGTCACGCGTTCACGTACGAGCTCCAGCGAACGATGGAAGCCGAGTACGGCGAGAGCCTCCAGGAGTTTTTCGACGACTGGGTCTACAGAGCCGGCTATCCGATATACGAGTACGACTGGACGACCGCCGGCAACTCGGTGACGGTGAATATTTGCCAGGTCCAGAAGCAGAGCCGCCTTACGCCGCTCTTCGACATGCCGATAGACCTCACCATTACGACGCAGGGCGACGGCACGAAAGTAGAGACCGTCTTAATTAAAGACCGCCATCACCGCTTCAAGTTTACGTACGGCAGCGCGGTGACGAACGTCGAGTTCGATAAATACGGCTGGGTGTTGTGCAAGAAGGTCAACGTCGTTGACGTTCCGGTAGCGTCGTTCGACGCCGAGCCGGCTCGCGGCGCCGTCAAGCTTACGTGGAAGACTAATCGGGGGGCGCGTATCGCGGGCTTCAACATTTACCGCGCGCCGGAGGCCGGCGACGAAGGCCGGGCCAGGTTGAACGCCGAGCTTATAACCGGCCGTTCGCCCTACCGCTACCTGGACCGCGGCGTCGAGGCGGGGGAGGAGTACCGCTATTGGCTTGAGGCCGTGGCGCTGAGCGGCGGCGGCGAAACCTTCGGGCCTATTGAGGGCCGGGCCGGCAGCCGGGTGCACGCTTTCGCGCTCGAGCAGAATTATCCCAACCCGGCCCGGGACGTAACGACCGTCCGGTTCTCGCTGCCGGCGGCCGCCGAGGCAGAGCTTACGGTGTACGACCTGGCAGGCCGGAAAGTGGCGGCGACCTGGAACGCGGCTTACCCCGAAGGAGACAACGAGATACCGGTTAACGTATCGGGACTGGCGCCGGGCGTTTATACGTACCGCCTCGAAGCCGGCGGCGCGGCCGCGGCGCGGAAGATGGTCGTGGTTAAATAACGTTACGTATGTTATAGTGCAAGAAAAGGCCCGGCCTAAACGAAGCGCCGGGTTTTTTCGGCCTCGGCGATGGGGTGGTACTAATGGGTTTAATTTATCTGGATAACGCGGCGACGACGCGTCCCGACCCGCGCGTCGTCGAGGCGATGCAGCCGTACTTCGCCGAGTACTTCGGCAATCCCCTTTCGACGCATCCTTTCGGAGAAAAGCCGCGCGAGGCGCTCGAGCG
>CBFCYS010000256.1:0-1637 GCA_965602215.1 uncultured bacterium | reverse complement strand
TCGTCAAGAACGCCGCCGCCGAGCTGACCACGTACTACTATTACACCATCCTCCGTTGCAACCTCATCGGCCTTGAGGGCGAGACCGTCAAGGAAATAGCCGAGGTCGCCCGCGTCGAGGACCGGAACCACTTCGAGGCGCTCATTCCCCGCATCTACGAACTGGGCGGCGCGCTCCCCCGAGACATGAAGGACTTCCACGACGTGTCCGGCTGCCCGCCGGCCTATCTGACCAAAGACCCGCACGACGTCCAGGGGATACTAAAAGTGTTGGTAGAGGCCGAGAGGTGCGCCGTCCGCCAGTACACCAACGTCTGCAACCTGACGGCGGGCAAGGACCACCGCACGTACGACCTGTCCCTCGCCATCCTCAACGAAGAGATAGAGCACGAATCCTGGTTCTCCGAGTTCCTGGGAGAAGGTCCTTCCGGGCACTTCATGCGGAGAGGCGAGTCCTCGCCGTTCGTGTCCAAGTTCCTTAAGTAGGAACGCAACGCTACCGGGGAGGCCCGCCTTACGGGTGGGCCTCCCCATTTCGTCGGCGTCTATCGTCCCCCTCCGGCGCGGAAGGCGCGAATATATATGGACTTTGCCCGTGAGCTGCATCCCGTCCTCCAGGCGCTGGTCGCGACGTGCTTCACGTGGGGCGCGACCGCGCTGGGCGCGGCGGCCGTGTTCACCGCGAAGACGGTGAACCGGCGCGTCCTCGACGGCATGCTGGGCTTCGCGGCCGGCGTCATGATAGCGGCCAGCTTCTGGTCGCTCTTGGCGCCGGCCATCGAGATGTCGGCGGGGGGGCGCTTGCCGGTTTGGTTTCCGGCGGCGGCGGGCTTCCTCGCCGGAGGCGTTTTTTTGGCGGCCGTCGACCGCATCCTCCCGCACCTCCACTTCGCCTTTCGGGGGGAAGAGACCGAAGGGATTAAGACAAGTTGGCGGCGGAGCACGCTGCTCATCCTCGCGATAACTCTCCACAACATCCCCGAGGGGCTGGCGGTGGGGGTGGCGTTCGGCGCGGCCGCGGGCGGGTTCCCCTCCGCGACGTTCGGCGGCGCCGCTGCGTTGGCCGTCGGCATCGCCATTCAGAATTTCCCCGAAGGGCTCGCGGTCTCGATGCCGCTACGGCGGGAGGGTATAGGCCGATTTAAGAGCTTCTGGTACGGCCAGCTTTCCGGGTTAGTCGAGCCGATAGCCGGCGTCGTGGGGGCCGCGGCCGTCATCCTCGCCCGGCCGCTGCTGCCGTACGCGCTGGGTTTCGCCGCGGGGGCGATGATCTTCGTCGGAGTGGAGGAGGTGGTCCCGGAGTCGCAGCGCGGCGGCAACGCCGACCTCGCGACGATGGGCGCGATGGTGGGATTCGTCGTGATGATGGTCCTCGACGTGGCGTTCGGGTAAAGGCTAATGGGTGGCACCGGCATTCCTGCCGGTGATGCCGTCAGGTGGTAACACCTGACGGCACCAGAAAATCCCCTTGACAGCCGCGGGGGGATGGTGTATTTTAAGCGCGGAGGATGGTGCAGGTTCTTGGCGCTAAGGGACTATAAGTGAGGGAAGCAGAATACCGTGGAAACCGACCCCGCCTCGTTAACGCCTTGAGCGTTAGGGGGCGGGGGTTAATATAGGTTCATGGTAACGCGTAAT
>CBFCYS010000255.1:0-1665 GCA_965602215.1 uncultured bacterium | reverse complement strand
GTAGCCGAGCTCGTCGAACGGTTCGACCGAAACAAAAACGTATATTGCGGGGGCGGTTTTAACGAGACCCAACTCCGCCGGGAGTTCCTCGACCCGCTCTTCGAAGCGCTCGGGTGGGACGTGGACAATAAGGGCGGCGCCTCGCCGCTGTATCAGGACGTCTTTCACGAGTACGGCACCGAGGTCGAGGGTTCCCAGAAGACCGCCGATTACGCCTTCCGCGTCGGCGAAAAGGTGAAATTTTTCGTCGAGGCCAAGAAGCCCGGCACCCGCCTGAAAGACGACGCCGGCCCCGCGCTCCAACTCCGCCGCTACGCCTATTCCGCCGGTTTACCCCTCTCCATCCTCTCCGATTTCGAAGAGTTCGCCGTTTACGACGGCCGCGTTCCGCCGAAGAAGGCCGACGCCGCCTCCCGCGCCCGGCTGATGTACTTCACGTACGACCAATACGTCGACGCGTGGGACGAGATAGCCGCCGTATTCTCGAGGGCCGCCGTATGGAGCGGGGCCTTCGACAAGTACGCCGACGAGAACCGCGGCGGCAAGGCCGAACCACCCGATAAACTGTTTTTGAAATTGCTCGAGGGTTGGCGCGACGAGCTCGCGCGCAACGTCGCCAACCGCAACCGCGAGAAGGACCTCGATAAGCACGAACTAAGCGCCGCCGTCCAGGCCATACTCGACCGCATCATCTTCCTGCGCGCCGCCGAGGACCGCGGCATCGAGGACCGCGGCCGCCTCGAAGCGCTCCAGCAGGGCGAGGGCGTTTACGCCGGCCTGATGGAACTTTGCCTCGAGGCCGACGACGTGTACAACTCCGGCCTGTTCCACTTCCGGGCGGAGAAAGGCCGCGCCACCTCGCGCGACCAGCTTACGCCCACGCTCCATATAGATGACGCCGTGCTGCGCAAAATAATGCGGGAGCTTTACGAAAGCCCGTACGAGTTCGGCGTCGTCCCGGTGGAAATCCTCGGCCAGGTGTACGAGCAGTTCCTCGGCAAGACGATATGGCTCGACGGCCGCGGCGTCCACATCGACTATAAGCCCGAGGTCCGCAAGGCCAAGGGCGTCTACTACACGCCGCAGTACATCGTCGAGTACATTGTCAAGAACACCGTGGGCGAACTGCTGAAGGGGTGCAAGAACCCCAGGGCCGCCGCCCGGCTCAAAATCCTCGACCCGGCGTGCGGCTCGGGGTCCTTCCTGCTGGGCGCGTACCAGCACCTCATCAACTGGCACCTCGAGTGGTACGTCGCCGACGGCCCGGCGAAGCACGAAGGCCGGGTCGTGCCGACACCCGGCCCCGGGCCGGTGAGCTGGCGCCTCACCGCCGCCGCCAAGAAGGACATCCTCGTCAACAACCTGTTCGGCGTGGACATCGACCCGCAGGCGGTGGAGGTTACGAAGCTCTCGCTCCTGCTCAAGGCGCTGGAGGGCGAGAGCCGGGAGTCCGTCGGCGGACAGACGAAGCTCCTCCGCGAGCGGATATTGCCGGACCTGGCCGGTAATATCAAGTGCGGCAACTCGCTAATCGGGTCGGACTATTGGGAATTCGTTCGCGCCGCGGCAGCGAAGGGCGTAGGGTCGAAGGCCGTAGGGGCGACCGGCCGGTCGCCCCTACCCTTCGGAATAACGGACGACGAGCGCCGCCGCGTCAACCCGTTT
>CBFCYS010000254.1:0-1667 GCA_965602215.1 uncultured bacterium | reverse complement strand
TGTGCGTGCCGTCCTGCGCCGAAGGCGCCATCCAAATCGTCGACGGTAAGGCCCGGCTGGTGAGCGAAATTTATTGCGACGGCCTGGGTGCCTGCCTGGGCGATTGCCCGCAAGGCGCTATTACCCTGGAGGAGCGGACGGCCGACGAGTTCGACGCCGCCGCGGTGGAAGAACACTTGGAAGAGCTCGGCCGCGAAGGGGGTGCTCACCGCCACGAACACGAAGAGACGCCGACCGGGGGCCACGCCGCCGGCCATACCTTCAGCTGCCCGGGCGCGCGCACGATAGACCTACGGCGAAAGCCGGACGAAGAGTGCGTCGAGCCGGAGGCGATCTTTGAGGGTAAGTTGAAATCGGAACTCGGCCAGTGGCCCGTCAAGCTCTACCTCGTCAGCCCCAACGCGCCGTACTTCGGCGACGCCGAGCTGCTGGTCGCCGCCGATTGCGCCCCCCTGGCCTACGCCGCCTTCCACCCCGACTTCCTCCGCGGGAAGGCCGTCGTCATCGGCTGCCCGAAGTTCGACGACGTCGCGCTCTACCGCGACAAGCTGACGGCGATAATCCGCGAGAACGACATCCGCAAGGTTACGGCGTTGCACATGGAAGTGCCCTGCTGCTTCGGCCTGGTCCAGGTGACGAAAGAAGCCCTCGAAGCGTCCGGTAAGGACATACCCTTCGAGGACGTAACCGTAACCATGCGGGGCGAAGCCGCCGTGGGCGCGCGCGCCTAAGTCCTCGCCGATAAGGCAAAAAAAAGCCCGCCGTCGCGGCGGGCTTTTTAGTCGTTCAGGTCGAAGTTTTAATTAAAGAGCGCCTTGACGCGCCCCAGCGACGCGGGCGAAACGCTGAGCGTGTTAAACTTTCCGGCTGTCGCGTTATGCACCTCGCGGTCCCCACTGGAACCCTGGACCCAGGCGGTTATGCCGAGGTCGGCGCGCTTCCAACCGGCGGTGACGTTGAACGTATGTTCGAGGTTCTGTGACTGGCCTTTGCTGGTAATCGTAAGGCTTTTTATAGCCAGGTCTCGTTCCATAACGCGGACCGGCGTGCTCCCGTACGAACCGCCGACCACGACGTTGTCTTCCCACAGGCCGATATAAACCGAATGGCCCGCGGGGAGGTTCTCGTCAAGCGCGACCCGGACCTTGACGTACGCGGTATCGGACCCCAGCGTATACTCCAGAAGAGTTATCGTCAACGGCGCCGAGATGACGCGCCGGGTATTATAGTGGGAGAGGTAAGTGCTATAACCGGAGTTGCACCTAAGGATACCATCCGTGAAATGGTGGGGGACCGTACTTTGTCCGTAGTAAGTCATCAAGCGTGCGCTCGCGTGCGGGGATACGTAGAACATGTATTGGATCGGGCATAACTCCGTGCGGGGATAACTATTGATTAACCGGCTAAAGTCGCGTTCCGCGGCCGGGCACGAGCCTCAAGAAGTCCACCCGAAGTGCTCGACGAGCACGCCGCGCGTCGCGGCCCACGAAGACGCCGCAAGCAGCACCATCGCGATTAATAATACTTTTTTCAACATGTCTACTCCTCTCTTCAAAGGTTACCGCCCCGTTAAGACGGTTAAAATAGTAACCGTACCCAATCGGTCATATTCACCTTAAATAATACCACACGTCGCCCCAAAAAGCAATCCTCTCCCACGGCCTAAA
>CBFCYS010000253.1:0-1760 GCA_965602215.1 uncultured bacterium | reverse complement strand
ATTGAAGAAGGCGACGTTACCGTAATCTATCCTTTCGTTTTCGTACCCGGGGGCGGCTAAGCATGACCGGCAAACGTAGCCCCGTCGAACCGGACGCCGTCCGTACCACCATCGTCGGCGGCAGGCCGCCCGGCGACGGCGCCATCCCCCGCCATATTCCCCGCGGCCTGGAGGTCCTCATCAAGAAGGCCGCGGTCGACCCCGCTTTCAAAAAGTTGCTCTTCGAAAAACGGGCCCGGGCCGCGGAAGCCATCGGCCTTAAGCTTACCGCCGCGGAGGAAGCGATGCTCGCCGCGGTCCCCCTCCCCCAACTCGAGGGCATAGTAGCTCACACGCGCGTAAGCCCGAAACTCCGGCCAGCCTTCCTGGGATACGCCGCCGGCGCGATGCTGGCGGTTCTGGGGACGGGGATAACCGTTTGCCATAAAAAGGTATCACCGGCCACTGGGTCGGCGCAAAACGAAGACCTTATGGCGGACGCCGTCGTAGAAAAAACGATTCGTATAGAGGAAATGCCTTCGATGGGCATAAGGCCGAGTACTTACTACATAAAAGGTTACGTCATATACGTCGCCGGGGAGGGCGCCGGCAACAGAAAGCGTCGCATCGATTACTTACAGAACCGTTTGAGGCCCGTCTTCGCTTTCGTAAAGTCCGAATACGATGAATATCTGAAGGAAAACCCCCTCTTCGCGAGAGGTAATATCACCACGCGCTTCACGATCACCGCAGCCGGCGACGTAAAGAACCCGGAAATACTTACGGACGGCACCGGTTCCCACGAGATAAAAGTCAAAACCTTGCAGCGTATCGCGGCGTGGAAGGCCGACCCTATTACGGAAGGCGACGTACAAGTAGTCTACAAATTCAACTTCACGTTGCGCTCCGAGTACCCTCCTACCGGCGTCGTCGGGGCCGTAACAACGATACGCCTGGACTCCCGTACGATCGCCGATATCCTGGCGGCCTCGGCGTCGGGAGGCGCTACCCTTGATTGGGTTGCTACACATCAAGGACCCGGTACGTCCGGCCTCACTGGGATAAGGCCGGACGCCTTTACGAAACGGAAACATACCTCGGCTCGAGCAGAACCGACTGTCGGCGTCTCGGCTCCCGGGATAACGGGCCCTGGGGCGGGAGACCCGCAGCGCTCGCCGAGAGTTTTATCCCGAATTACGCGGAAGCACCTTTGGGACGTCAACGACTTATACTCAGGTATAGTTAAAAGGAATCCTAACGTGGGTAGCGGTAAAATCGTCGTACGTTACGATGTAAATGCCGAAGGCCGCGTCACTAATGCCGCCGTCGTAAGCGATTCGGTAAATTGCGCCGCGCTCGCCGGCGCAGTTTTATCAGGGATTTCCCGTTGGGACTTCCCCGCGGTTAACGAAGGTACGGTAACCGTAGTACAACCTTTTGTCTTCATTACGGCCGATAAATAAAATGACCGGAGGTTAATTAGGGAGGACCCGTGAGCGACGACGATAGTTCGGTTAGTATAACGCGCCCCAAGGAACCCGAAGCCGTCCGCACGACCATCGTCGGCGGCAGGCCGCCCGGGAACAGCGCGATTCCGCGACATATTCCCCGTGGCTTAGAGGTTCTCATTAAGAAGGCCGCGGTCGACCCCGCTTTCAAAAAATTACTCTTCGAAAAACGGGCCCGGGCCGCGGAAGCCATCGGCCTTAAGCTTACCGCCGCGGAGGAAGCGATCCTCGCCGCGGTCCCCCTCCCCCAGCTCGAGGGCATAGTCGCCCACA
>CBFCYS010000252.1:0-1762 GCA_965602215.1 uncultured bacterium | reverse complement strand
CCTTCTGCACGCCGTACCTGGTCGAAGCCGAGAAAGTTAAAAAATTCGCCGACGGACGCGGCATCCCAACGCTCGCGCTGGAGACCGACTACTCCGACGGCGACGTGGGACAGCTCAAAACGCGCGTCGAGGCGCTGCTCGAGCAAGTGAGTTCCTAAATGGTATATTACGCCGGCATAGACGTAGGTTCGTTGGCGACCAAGTGCGTGGTCGTCAACGACGACGGGAGGGCCGCCGCTAACGCGGCCCTCCCCACCGGCGTCGCCGGGGCCGCCGCGGCGCGGAAGGCGTTCGACGAAGCGCTGGCCGGAGTCGGCATCTCGGCGGGCGAGGTGGCCCGGGTCGTCGGGACCGGTTACGGCCGCGCCCGCGTACCGTTCGCGGACCGCGCCGTTACCGAAATAATGTGCCACGCCCGCGGCGCTTTCGAACACGTCGGCGGCGGCGTCACCGTCGTCGACGTCGGCGGCCAGGACGTTAAAGCGATACGGGTGAACGAGCGGGGCGGCGTGGCCGAGTTCGCGATGAACGACCGCTGCGCCGCGGGGACGGGCCGGTTCCTCGAGATTATGGCCCGGGCGTTGGAGATGGACCTGCTCGAGTTGGCGGCCATCGACGCCGGCCGGCCCGACGCCGCCAGGGTCAACAATATGTGTACCGTCTTCGCCGAGTCGGAAGTCGTCGGCCTGCTGCACGAGGACGTGGAGCCCGCGGCCATCGGCGCGGGGGTCCTGCGCGCGGTAGCGGAACGCGTGTCGTCGCTCGCCTCCCGGCTGGGCGGGTGCCGCTACGTGCTCTCGGGGGGCGTGGCGCTAAACCGCGGCTTCGCCCGGGCGCTGGCCGTCGCGCTGCGCCGCGACGTGGATGTCCTCCCGGACCCCCAGTTCGTCGGCGCCCTCGGCGCGGCGCTGCTCGCCCGCGACTAAGAGGTTTAACTATCCCCGATTTAAACCGCCCGGCGGGTTTTTTTATTGCGGCGTCTTCGGTAATCGATTATAGTTTCGACGTGGAAACGCCCCAGGCCGAAACCCCACCCCAAACCGCCCCGACGCGAGCGGCGTCGGGTTTTTACCTCCTCCTCGTCGCCGCCTACGGCCTCGTCGCGGCGGTTCTCGCCGCCCGGGCGTTTCTCTTCCGCTCGGAATACCTGGGCAAAATCTGGCTCTCGCCCCTCTTTACGTACTGGGACCCTCGTTTTTCGTGGCGCCTCCTCCCCGCGGCCGCGGCCGTCGCCGGCGGCACGGCGCTGCTGGTATGGGGCGTACGCGCGCGCAAGCACTGGGTACTCCCGGTGGGCGCGTTCGTGAACGTCGCCGCCATAAGCCTCGGGCCTGCGTTCGGGCGGACGTACCCCCTCCTCGCGCTCAACAGGTACCTCCTCAATATGCGCGCCGTCTTCGACGCGCCCAACGTCTTCACGGGCTACGTCGAAGCCATGAAAAACCTCAGCTCGCTGGGCCGCACGCGCCCGGGTCTTACCTTCTGGTCGCTGGGCCTCGTCGACCGTCTGTGCGACAGTAACATCTACGCCATCATGCTCGCGTACGTCGCGGTCGCCGCGGCCGCCGTGTGGGTACTGTACGCCGCGGCGCGGGTTATAACCGGCCGGGACGAAGCGCTGCTGGCGGCGGCGCTGTTCGCGTGCTCGCCGGCGCTTCTGTTCTTCGGCGCGGGGCCCGTCGGGTTGTATTGCCTTTTAGGAACGGCGCTACTGGCGTTGGGCCTGAAGGCCGCCTCCTCGCCGACGCCCTGGCGCTGGGCC
>CBFCYS010000251.1:0-1827 GCA_965602215.1 uncultured bacterium | reverse complement strand
CCCGGCCAACCGATAAACGCCAACGCCGGGAAAAATAGGATTATCGTCATGTGGTTGGACAAAGATAATCCGGTTATTAACGCCAGAACGTACAGCTCCCGCGCCGCGCCCGTTCTCCTCACGCGGAGCGCCGCCCACAATAAAGCCCCCCAGAATAACGCATTGAGCGCGTACACCTCCGCCATCGTCGCCACCGACCACAGCGTCCGCCCCGCCAATACCAGAAGGCCCGCCGCCGTTATCGCCAGCGCGCTCCCCATATCCCCCAACTCGAGCTGCCGCGCCAGCTCCCCCGCCGCCAGCGCCACGAAGAACGCCGCCCCCGCCGCCGCGGCCGCCGATACCAAGTTTATCAAAAACGCCTGCTCCCCCCACGGGAAAAAGGTCGCCAGCTGCCCCAGCAGCGCGTACAGCGGGTACCCCGTCGGGTGAGCCACGCCCAGCGTCGCCGCCACCCCCAGGAACTCCCCCGAGTCCAATATGGACAGGCCCGGCGCCGCGCCCGCCGCGTACAGCGCGAAGCCGCCCAACAAAAAGGCCCACGGGAGGAAACGCAACCACATTTTATTCGTAAACGGCATATTAATTACGGCGCCGACGTACTTACGCCGTGCTCGGCCAAGAGTCGTTCGAACGCCGCAGTGGTGCGAACGCTCGCGAGGTCCGCGTCCTCGCGCGCGATAGTGACGTAATACTCGGGGTCGATGCGGACCGCGGCTTCCAGGCGCTCCAACGCCGCGGCCTTGCGGCCTCCCGTGGCGTATATACACGCCAGGTTATAATGCGCCTGGGCGTCCGCCGCGTTAAGGTTAATCGCCGCCTCGAAATCACCGGCCGCCGCGTCGGGATTCACCAACTTTAATTCCTCGATGCCGCGCGCGGTGTACAGCCACGAGCGACCGGGGTCCAACTCGAGCGCGCGGGTAAACGTCCGGACGGCGGCCTCGTAGTCGCCGCCGGCGTCCTGGGCCAGCCCGAATTCCAACCAGAAAT
The DNA here is from genome assembly GCA_965602215.1 of uncultured bacterium. Lineage (GTDB taxonomy): Bacteria > RBG-13-66-14 > B26-G2 > WVWN01 > WVWN01 > WVWN01. The sequence continues at coordinate 834 of CBFCYS010000251.1, read as the reverse complement.
CGGCGTCTTCGGCGAAATACGGCGCCGCGGCCTCGAACGCCGCCAAGGCTTCCTCCACATCTCCCTGTTCGCGGTACGCGATGCCGCGCAGGTAGTCGGCCTCGCCCGGCTCAACGCCCCCGGCGGAGGCAACGGCTGCCGCCTCGTCGGCGCGCCCCGCGACGGCCAGCGCCTTAATTAGTTTCGCGCGGACCGCGGCATCGCCGGGCGCCAACGCAAGCGCCGGTAACTTTCCGCCGCATCCGCCGGTCGGCCCATCACGTTATATACCCGCGCTAAATTTTCGTAACCGCCAACATCTTCCGGGAAAAGGCTTACGTACGACTCCAGCAACTCTACTTGGGACTCGAAAATCGCGCGGTCGGCCAAATGGTTGTTCAAACTACCATAGTACAAGCTCGCGTGTTCCCTAAAGGATTCGTCGCGTAATTCCGCGGGGCCGATCTCTTGAACTAAGGCCGTGACGCCGGTCAAAGCGGCGACGGCGTTTCCGGCTCGTCGCGCCAGCTCGGCCTGCGGCGGTTCCTCCAGAACGACCTCCATAGTTGCGTCGTACGGTATCAAGTAGGCCCGGAGTTTAGCACCCGGGTCTCCCAGCCCCCAAAAAACCCTTCGCCGGGAAGCGTTACAAGTAATTATAGGCTCGAGCAATTGCGGCAAAATAAAGTCGTCGCTTTTGCGCATCGTAACGCTTTCGCGGTCGAAATCGCCCCGCGCGAAAGCCTCCGCGGCGATGACGCCGACCTCCTCCTCTTCGGGCAGGATCAGGTCCGCGTGGCGAAGCGCCAGCGAGGTTAAATAATCGCGGTTCGCGAGCCGCACCTGGTCTACTAC
>CBFCYS010000250.1:0-1970 GCA_965602215.1 uncultured bacterium | reverse complement strand
AAACCCGCGCCGCCACAGCTTCCGCCATCTCCAGCGTGGAGCTCGCGCCGCCCATGTCGTACGTGCGGACGCGGCCTTCGGCGATGACCGCGGCGACGGCGGCCTCCAGGGCCGCGGCCTTGTCCTCCTCGCCCAGATACTCGAGCATCATCCGCGTCGCGAGCAACGTCGCGGTCGGGTTGACCTTATATCGGCCCGCGTACTTGGGCGCCGAGCCGTGCGTGGGCTCGAAGACGGCGTAGTCGTCGCCGATGTTGCCGGCGCAGGCGAAGCCCAGGCCGCCGACGAGCTGCGCCGCTTCGTCCGAGATGATGTCGCCGAACATGTTCTCCGCCACCAGCACGTCGTAGTACTGCGGGTTCTTTATAAGCCACATCGCCATCGCGTCTACGTTGGCCTCCCACAGCTCGACGTTCGGGTAGTCCTTCGCCACCTCGCGCGCGGCCCGGACCATCAGGCCGCCGGTCTCGCGCAGGACGTTGGGCTTCTCCACTATCGTTACCGAGCGGCGGCCCTTCTTCACCGCGAACTCGAACCCGGCCCGCACGATGCGCTCGCACGCCACCTTCGTCATTATCCGCGTCGAGATGGCGAGCTCGTCCAGCGGGACGCCCGCGAACGCCGCCATCTTCTTGTGGTTGGCCATAAGGCAATCGTACACCGGCGGCGGCACGGGCGACCACTCCACGCCGGCGTACAGGCCCTCGGTGTTCTCGCGGAATATAACGAGGTCGACGTCGTCGCGGTAGTTGAGCGGGTTGCCGGCGTACGCCTTGCACGGCCGCATGTTGACGTAGAGGTCGAATTCCTGCCGCAGGCGCACGATGGGCGAATAGTAGACGTAGCCCTTATCCTGAAGCTCGGACGCGAGCTCGCGCGCGGCTTCGTCCTTGGGTTTGGAGGTGATGGCGCCGAAGAGCGCGCAATCGGTCCCGCGCATTATCTCCTTGGTTCGTTCGGGTAGCGGGTTGCCCTCCGCGCACCAGAACTCCCAGCCGATGTCGCCGCCGACGTACTCGGCGTCCAGCGCGAGGCGCTCCAGCACGAGCCGCGCCGCTTCCATAACGTCGCGGCCTATCCCGTCGCCCGGCAGCCACGCGATTTTGTATTTGGCCATAAAAACTCTCGGGAGAACTTGCTTTGGCGTATATATTAAATTAAAATAGGCCGGTTCTCAATTACTTTCCGAGCCGGCAGGGGTGCCCCTATGACGGACGAAGTTAAAACATCGGCGCTGGCCGCGTCGCCGCTCTTCAAAAACCTCGCCCCGGCGGACGTGGGCCGCGTCGCCGAGCGCTGCGTCTTCCGCGAGTTCGGCAAAGGGGAGGTCGTCTTCCGCGAGGGGGACGACGCCGCGGCCTTCTACGTCGTCGCCTCCGGCCAGATCAAGGTGTTCAAGGAATCGGTCGACGGCCGCGAGCTCATCATAAAAATAATGCGCGAGGGCGACCTGGTGGGCGAGGCCGCGGCGCTGGCGGGCGTCTCCTACCCCGCGACGGCCCAGGCCCTCGACGACGCCGCCGCGGTCGAAGTGCCGCGCGGCGAGTTCGTAGCGTTGATAAAGAACGAGCCGGACCTGGCGCTCAATATCATCGCCGCCCTGTCGGCCCGCCTGAACCAGATAAGCGCGGTAATCGAGAAGCTCACCCTTAAAGACGTGCCGGCGCGGCTGGCGTCGTACCTTCTGGAGCGGGCGGGCGCCGGCGCCGACGGCCGGGAATCCGTGGAGCTGGACGTGACGAAAACGTCGCTCGCGGCGGAATTGGGGACGGTCCCCGAGACGCTGAGCCGGGCGCTAAGGCGATTCGCCGAAGCGGGCCTGGTTGCGTCCGAGGGCCGGCGGCTAACTATTTTAGACAAACCCTCGCTTCACCTTATCGCGGGTAGCCAAAACGACTAGCGCGCGGCCCGCCGAAAAAACTACGAGCCTTGACCCAGGTCAAGGCTTTCTTATTAACCAGCCTTTATAC
>CBFCYS010000249.1:0-1982 GCA_965602215.1 uncultured bacterium | reverse complement strand
CGGCTTAAGGGCTTGGGGGAATTGCCGAGCAAGAATGCGCCGCGTTATATTCCTAAGAAGGAGCGCGATAATGAAAAAAGCTGACGTGGAAATCGGTGGGGAATATGCCGCTAAGGTTAGCAGAAAATTAACGCGGGTTAAGATACTTGGGCGTTCTCCGCGTGGCGGGTGGAATGCCGTAAATCTAAATACGGGCCGCGTGATTTACATTAGGACGGCGGGCCGTTTGCGTTGGCGATTGGAGGAAAAATGACTGACCCCTCTTCTCTACCAACCCGAGACGGTAAGCCCGTACCTCACGGGGAAGAAATCCAGAACTGTAACACGTGCCTTCATTGCCGGCTCGTCGTTGTTGAGGGGCGGCCCGAGTCTTATTGCGCCGTTAAAGAGCCGCCCGGGTGTGGTGTACGGAACCTCCCCCGCAACGTCCGTCCCGTATCCCCGTTTTGCCCCGCTTGCGACAGGTGGTACTCCCACCCGGTAAGTACGTACATAGATAGGTTTAGGGAATGGTGGTGGGAGAAACGGCTGGATGGTGATTTTGATTACCAGCGGGAACTTAAATTGGAATGGGAAGCGGAAAAACGGAGCGGCGACGAAATGGAAAGGGAGTCGCGCCGCCGCGGCGGCGAACACGGCAACGCGGTAGAACCGGAATCGAGGTAATCGTGGAAGATAAATACTACGTATGCTCAGGCGTTAGAACTTTCGCTTACGACGTTGCGGAGTACGACGGCGACCGGCTCGGGATCGAGTTCGAGGACTCGAAGGACGCCCGGCGGTTGGCGGACCTTTTAAACGACGGCAAGGCCGTACTTAATAAACGATAGGAGGATGATATGGCGGAAAAATTACCAGCGAATATCGAGACGAAGGAATTAGCGGCGGATGTATTCAACCCGCGAACGTTAGTCGAGGCCCATCAGCTTGCGTCCGCCCTCTACAAGTCCGGCTTATTGCCGAGCGAAATTAAAAGCGCGGAAGCCGCGTTCGCTATCCTGGCCAAAGGCCACGAGCTCGGCCTTAAACCGATGCAGTCGTTTGACCTCATCTGCGTTATCAAGGGGAAGCCCTCCCTTTCGGCGGCGGGTATGAGGGCGCTATGCTTGGCCCGGCCGGACGTATGCGAATACTTCCGCAACGTCGAAACGACGGCGACGAAGGCCGCGTTTGAAACGAAGCGCCGCGGCGACCCGCAACCCGTAGAGCTTACGTTCACCATCGAGGAGGCCAAACGCGCGGGTCTTGTCCGGCCCGATTCGAATTGGTCGAAGTGGCCGGAGCGGATGTTGGAGGCCCGGGCGTCCTCGGCCTTGGCCCGGCTCGTATACCCCGACCTCGTGGGCGGGGTTTATACGCCGGAGGAGATACAGGAGTTCGCGCCGGAAGTAATTAACGGCGAGGTTATAGACGACGAGCCCAGGCCGGAACCCGAGCCGGAAGGCCCGCCCTCCGATTTATTTATGGCCTACTGCGACCAGATAGCGGAAGCAACAGACGGCGACATCCTAACGGCCGTGGGTAAAGAGTGCGCCAAGGCCCACAAGGACGGGAAGGTATCCCCCGCCGAATACGACGAACTCAAGGCTCGCGGCAAGGCTCGCCGCAAGGAACTGACTAACCCGTAACACCCATAGGGGCGGCGCTAACCCGGCGTCGCCCCACGGAAGGGGAAGGAAAAATGGGTTGCGATATTCATATTTATCCCGAGAAGTTGACGAGGGGAAGGTGGATTTACCGACCAATCTTCGGAAATGAGGAGCCGAGGATTTACCGGCTTTTCGGCATATTGGCTGGTGTCCGCGACCCCGAGGAAAGCCCCATAGCAAGTCCGCGCGGTTTACCCGGTAATATTAGCGAAACAACGAGAGCCGAAGCGGACGAATGGGGGCCCGATATGCATACGCCTTCGTGGCTAACCTTGTCAGAACTGGAGAGCCGCGACTGGAAATTTTTAAGGCTCTGGGAATCAATAAAATACC
>CBFCYS010000248.1:0-1991 GCA_965602215.1 uncultured bacterium | reverse complement strand
CGCCGCGTGCCGTTGTCCCACATCAGCTCGAGCGACGACTGGTCGTACGGCGCCGGCGCGGTGAAGTTCGGCGACGTGGAGTAACCGCCGTCCGCGACTACGTCCGCGGCCCAGGCGGCGCCGCAGGCCATAATCCCGCTCGCGAAAAGCAAAAAGGCGTTTCTCATTCTCGACCTCCTTCGGTTAAAAATACTGCCCATTATATTCGTTAACGCCGCCCGTGTCAAGGACGGACTTTTCGGGTAAAAGGGGAGCCTCGAGGGCTCCCCCTACTAAAATTCGGTTTGGCTTTAGGTGTTTAATAATAAAGTGCTTTGACGCGGCCTATGCTGCACGGCGCTACGGCCGGGGCGCTTTTGGACGGTTCCACCCAGACGCGGATCATAGCATTCCTGTAAGGCCCCAGGTTCTCGTGCTCGGTGAAAGGACGCCACTTACCCTGTAAATGCTCCCACGTATGGTCGTTGAACGTCGCCGAATCGTCCAGCGAGAACGCGTCGCAGGCCGGGTAGTTATAGAATTGTTCCTGCGCAGCCAGGAATTCCGACTTGGGGCATCTCCAGTTTATATCGAGTTCTACCCAGATGTGGGATTGGATATCCGGGTTATTCGGTTTGAAGAAATAAGGGTTGCCGCCGGTAGGCCAGAGCATGGACCCGGGCACGCCGCCCGAAAAGTCGTAGAAGGCGAGGCGTATGCCGTCCCAACGCCGGTTGGGCCAGGCGCCGCGGGTGTAATATTTATACTTAAGTATCTTGGCGTAAGGGGAAGTTTTAAGCGTGGACGTGTCGAAGTCGTTGCCTACCCAGGCACCCGAGCCGGTAATCCAGGCTACGCTCCACCGCCGTTGGCCGTTATCCCACGTTAACTCGATAGTGGCCTGGTCGCCCGGCACGGGCGCCGCGAACGCGGGGGATTTGGCGTAGCCCCCGTCCACCGCTACGTCCGCGGCCCGGCCTGCGCCGCAAATAAGCAACACGGCCGCCGCAGTTAATACGAAGTCCCTCATGTTCGACCTCTTTCGTTAAGGTGTACCCCTGCATTATATCCGCCCGCGCGGGCGTTGTCAAGGCCGGACCGTCGCGAAAAGGGGAGCCCTCGAGGGCTCCCCTTGCTAACACCCATTTTAGCGTTTAGGTCTTTAGTAGTAGAGCGCTTTGACGCGGCCTATGCTCGACGGCGCCACGCCCGGGAACTCCTGGCCCGGCTCGACCCAGATACGAACCATGACGTTCCGGTAGGGTAACGACGGGCCGGCGGACGCTGTGTAGGGCTGCCACGCGCCGGTCGAGTATAACCACGAATGGCCTACGAAAGTCGTGTTGTTGTCCACAGCAAACGGGTCGCACGTAGGGTTGTTGTAGAATTGTTCCTGCGCCGCTATGAACTTCACCGAGGGGCAAGTCCAGTCTATGTTGAATTCTACCCAGATGTGGGAATTGACGTCCGGGTTGCTCGGCTTGAAGAAGTACGGGTTGCCGCTGGTAGGCCAGAGCATGGAGCCGGGTACGCCGCCCCTGAAGGAGTAGAAGGCGAAGCGCATGCCGTCCCAACCCATGTTGGGCCAGGCGCCGCGGGTGTAGTATTTATACTTCAGGACTTTGGCGTAGGCTGTCTTTAGGGTCGAGACGTCGAACTCGTTACCGACCCAGGTATCCGCGCCGGTGTACCAGGCGAGGCTCCAACTCCGCGCGCCGCTGTCCCAAAATAGCTCGAGCGACGACTGGTCGCTGGGTACGGGCGCCGTTAAAACGGGCGCCCGGGCGGAGCCGCCGTCCGCGACAACGTCCGACGCCCACACCGGCGCCGTCAAGGCCGCCGCGACGGCGATTAACGCAAAATATTTCATCTTTTTCCTCCTCGGGTTGATATCTAAGGCTTAAGCTCGTAATTGTATTTTAAAAGCCGCCGGAGGTCAATAGAAAATATCCGAGTAGTTGGGAGGACAAGGGACATGGTACTCACCGGTTTCAGGTTCAACAAGGTCAAGG
>CBFCYS010000247.1:0-2045 GCA_965602215.1 uncultured bacterium | reverse complement strand
TATTCTTAAACGCCATATTAATTACGGCGCCGAAGCGCCTCCGCCGTACTCGGCCAAGAGTCGTTCGAATGCCGCAGTGCCGCGCACGCTCGCGAAGTCCGCGTCCTCGCGCGCGGTCGTGACGTAATACTCGGGGTCGATGCGAACTGCCGCCTCCAGGTGCTCCAGCGCCGCGGCTTTGCGGCCTTCCTTCGCATATATACGCGCCAATTCGTAATGAGCCGGCGCGTAGGCCGCGTACGACCCGACCGCGGCCTCGAAGTCGGCCCGCGCCCGTTCCATATCACCCAACCTCAAGTAGCCCACACCCCGGGCGGTATATACCGGCGGCAGGCCGGGGCCGAAAGCGAGGGCGTTACTGAACGCTTCCACCGCGGCGGCGTGGTCACCGGCGGCCTGGTACGCCAGGCCCCGCTCCCACCAGAACTCGGCGTCCTCAGCGTAATACGGCTCGGCGGCGGCGAACGCGGTGAGGGCTCGCTCGTACTCGCCGCGTTCCCGATAAACGAGGCCCAGGACGTAATCGACTTCAGCCGCCGAGCCCTCCTCAAGGGCGTCGGCCTCGGCCGCGGCTTCGCCCGCTCGCCCGGCGGCGAGGAGGGCCCGGGCCAATCGGGCGCGGATGACGGCGTCGCCCGGGGCCAGCTCGAGCGCGCGCCGATAGTAACCGACCGCCTCCGCCGGCCGGCCCGTCAACATATATATCCCCGCTAAATTCATATAACCCTCTTCGTCGTCGGGTACGAGGCGAACGTACGATTTATACAATTTTTCCTGGGGCTCGACAATATCCCAATCGAGAAGGTGATTGCTCAGGCCGACGTAGTATAAATCAAGCATATTTTTAAAGACGGGGTCGTTCAATTCGGCGGGCCCCCGTCTTTCGACGTAGGCCGTCAGTCCGGTGAGCGCCGCTACAGCGGCCTCACCGCGCCGGGCGAGCTCCGCAGGGGGCAGCGGCGCCGTCGCCACCTCCATTACGACGTCGTACGGAACGATATACCTTCGCAGCTCCCCGCCCGGGTCGCCGATTCCCCAGAAAATAGGCCGCCGCGCCGCGTTCTCGTTGATAATCCTCTGTATAACGTTGCGGAGGACGAAGTCGTCGCTTGAGAGTATAACGCCGCCGTCGTCGTCTACCTCCCCGCTATCTTCGGCATATTCGACCAGCGCCCTTACCTCGGCCTCCGTGGGGACGGACAGGTACGGGTCCTGCCGCGCGAGCGCCGTCAGATAACCGCGGCCCGCAAGTCTCATTTGCACTACGACGGCCACGTCGGGCCTTAACCCCCGCACGTATACGTTATACCATGTTATGAAGGCGTTGGTATCGCGGCTCGCGAAAAAAAGGGCGCGCGCCGGTAGCGCCGCCAGCAGACGCCGGCCGTACGTCTCCGCGAAGACGAAGCCGCGACGATGGCCGTACGGGTAATTCGTCGCGAACGCCCACCCTGCCGCCGCCAGCGTCGCCGCCGCTACGCCTATCGCCGCGGCCCGCCGCCACGCTCCCGACCTTTTTACGAGGGATCGACCGACGAAACCTACGCCCAAAGCGGCCGCGAAAACGACGGCCAGGTGGAGCGGGATGAAGTAGTACCCGATGTCGGGAATAGAATAAACGACGCAATAGGCGAGGTACCCGGCGTAATAAAGCACGAGCGCCGACGCGACGGCCCACCGGCGTTTCGCGAACAGCCACGCCAGGCCCAGCGCCGCGAACGCCGCCGGCGGCGTGACGTTGGACGGGACCGCGCCGCGGTACTGCGCCCACGCCTCTTTCACGCCCGCCGCCCCGTAATAAAGAAAATGGCCGCGGTACTGCATACCCGCCAGATGGGCATAGAGGGAACCGCTGGTGGACGGGTCGTTCCAGTTGAAGAGGGGATGCTGCGCCGCGCGGAGCGGCGTGTAGAGGTTCGCCGAGACGCCCGCCAACAAGAAGGCCGCCGCCAACGGCAGCGCCCGCGCCAACCCCTTCGCCCTCTCCCGCCCCGGCCAACCGATAAACGCCAACGCCGGGAAAAATAGGATTATCGTCATGTGGT
>CBFCYS010000246.1:0-2060 GCA_965602215.1 uncultured bacterium | reverse complement strand
CTAACCTGGGAACGCCCCTCAACACCGCCGCCAACGAGTGGTACCCCTTCCTCTCCCGCGACGGCAAGTGGATGGTCTTCGCCTCCGACCGCCCCGGCGGCCGGGGAGGCGGCGACATCTGGCGGGCCGAATACGTCGGCGACGCGTGGCAGCAACCCGTCAACCTGGGCAGCTTCGTAAACTCGGGTTTCGGCGAGTCGACGCCGTTCCTGGCTGACAACGACGGCAAACTTTACTTCATCTCCACCGGCCCCGGCGGCTACGGCTCGGCCGACATCTGGTGGGTCCCGCTACAAGGCGGCACGCCCACCTCGGCCAAGGCCAACCTCGGCCCGCCCATAAACACGGCCTTTGTCGACTGTTGACCGGTCCTCACGAGCGACGGCCAGACGCTCTATATTTGTTCGACCCGGCCGGGAGGCTTCGGCGGCGACGACGTGTGGATATCGCGGAAAGTAGGCGGCCGGTGGGATACACCCGTCAACCTGGGCGGCGTCGTCAACAGCGCACAGGATGAGTACCCGCGATGGATCTCGGACGACGGCAAAACGCTCGTCTTCGCGTCGAGGCGGAGCGGCGGCTACGGCGGCGCGGACCTCTGGTATGCGACCAAAGTCGGCGGCGAATGGCAGACGCCGGTCAACTTCGGCCCGGTCATAAACACGGCCGCCGACGAGTGGGGCGCCTCGTTCAAGTGCCACCACGGCGTAGTAGGCGGCATAATGTTCTTCGGCTCCGGCAGGCCGGGAGGCCGGGGCGGTTGGGACCTGTGGCAATCCACCGACGACGTTTACCACGCCGTCGAGCCGGCTTCCGTAGGCCGCGTGAAGGCGTCGTTCGAATAACTTATCGCCCGCGGCGTTAAAAATAAAAACGGCGGCCCGAAGGCCGCCGTTTCGTTTCGCGTGTGACGCCTAGTTGAAAAGGCTCTTAACTTTACCCAAGGAGGTTGGCGCCACCGCTACACTCGTTACGTTCACCGTTACGCCGTCTACGGCCGCCGCGTAGGTCAGGCTAAGTAAATATTTTTTTATTTCCGACCCTCTATCTAAACGCCGTCGCGGCAGTAAATATTACTTATATACTCATATTTATTATAACACATTTCGAGGAGAACGCAAACCATTCGCAACAAGAAAAAGCCGGGCGCGAGGCCCGGCTTGTCCCTTGGGTATATTTACTTAACGCGCGACGACGACCTTACCGGAATACTGTCGCCGCGGCGTCACGAGGCGATAGATATATACGCCGGTGGGGACGGCCGGCCGCCACAGGACCGTCTCGCCGCCGGCCTTGACCGTCTTACTTAGCACGGTGTCGACGCGCCGGCCGGAGAGGTCGTAGACGTCCAGCTTGACGGCGCAAGCCGCCGGCAGCGTTATCGTGAACGTCGCGGTGCCGGTGACGGGATTGGGCTTGCAGGTGATAACCCTGGCGGGCTTGGTCCCGCTCGCGCCCCAGCCCACCTCGCCGAACGGCGCGGCCGCGGCGTCGTTGCCGTCCACCGGGTCGTAGTAGGGGTCGCCGGCGAGGGGCGAATCCGGCGCGAACGCCAGCGGGCCGCCGTCGGGGGCGTCCGTCAAATCCGCGACCAACGGCCCGACGATATCGGAATCGTTCTCGCCGTCGTGCGCTTTTACCCAGTAAGAATACGAATTACCGTACGAAACGTTCTCGTCCAAATATTCGACCTCGTTGCCGGGCGTACCGGGGTAATAGCCGAATTGGAACGAGTCCTTTATTATAAAATAGTTAGTGACGTCGCCGGCGCCGGCGTCGAAGCCGCCGGCGTCCTTACCGGCCCAGAGCCGGGGCCCCGTCGTACCGTAGTAATCCGCGACGCCGCGGCGTTCGCCGGCCTTGGCCTTCGCGGCCTCGCCCTGCTTATCGGAGAGGAAGAGGGGCGAGGCCGGGCCGCCGGCGTACGCGTACGTGCCCGAAGCCCCCGCGCCGTCGTCGTTGGCCCCGGCGCTCGCGGAAGCCGCGTCAGCGCCCGCGAGGCCGGCTATACCCGCCGGGACCGGCGACGCAACGCCGCCGGGGCGAACGAAGGGTTCGGC
>CBFCYS010000245.1:0-2069 GCA_965602215.1 uncultured bacterium | reverse complement strand
TGAAAAGCGTGTGCGAACACTTGGACCTTATAGCTATTTCGGAGAGATGGCCCTTATAGATAACCTGGTTCGCTCGGCCAGTGTAATCGCCACACAGGATACGCAGGTACTGTCCCTGGATCACTGGAACCTTCGTCAGGATATTGAAAAATATCCCTCCGGGACCCAATTATATTACGAATACGACGCCGTAGGTCGCTTAATAAATATCCCTGGCGTCTACGGGAATGGAACTGTACCCCCCGACGCCGGCCTCGTGGGGGACGGCAGTGACGCCCCGGCTCGGCCGGCGCCCGGCACCGACGTACCGTCCAGAATATTACCTTCGTTGAAAGCGCGGCGCCGAACGATAGACCGCAACCCGCAAAATAACGTCCACTACTTAATGGGCGGGATCAACCCCTCGCTGGATGAGGGGCCTACCCAGGGGTTTGTATACGATGACCCTTGGGGACGTTTAACTTCTATCCAACCCAACAACGCCCGGACGACCACGCTCGTGTACGAAGATATGTATGAGCCCCAGCAATTGTTAGTCGTTCACAATATAATTTTCGGTATGGGCGCGGTCGGCGAAGACGTAAATTACCGGTACGATTACGACGGAAGCCGCAACGTTGTCCAAATCCTCGATAACCTAACGGGTGCCGAGTACGACCGCAAGCGGACCTTCGAATACGATACGCTGAACCGTTTGACCCGTTACGAAGTAGGTTGGGATACCGGCGGGATGGACGTGGGCAAGACCGTCCTAAGTAGTTTGACGGGCGGTATCGACGGCGTCCGTCGCGGCTTGGCCGGAGGATATGACGGCGGCGGCCTCGACGCGGAAGAGCCGGGGTTTCCCCCGTACCAGTTCTACTGCGCAGGGGGAGTACGTTACTCCTACGACGAAGTAGGCAATAGGCAATACGAAGAGAGGAACAGCCTTCAATACTATTATACTTATGAAAATAATAAAAATACGTTGGCGTCCGATCCATGGGGGAATACTTATACGTATAACGATAACGGCGCCCTGGCGTCCAAGTATAACGGCATAACGCACGAAACGTACGACTACACGTACGATTATGCGGGCCGCCTGACGAAAATCCAAAAGCAGGGCGGCGACGGCGACGGGGCGAACGACGAGCCGCCGGCCGCCGTTACTCCCGGCACTCCCGCGTATCCGGCGCCGAATAACCCCGGCGCGGCGTCGCCGGCGTCGTCCGGGGCAGCCGCTTCGGCCGGACCCCCTGCGGCCGGCGGCGACGAGGCCGATTCGTCGTTCGATTACCTGGACCCGAGCGGCGGCCCCTTCGTAACCGAGGAGGAGGAGTGGGAGTTCACTTACGACGGCTCGGGGGCAAAGGTATACAAGGTTAGCGACGTCTCTGCGTCGAAGTATGTACTCGACGCCGGCGGCCGGGTCGTGATGGAATTCTCCAACGACATCCGCAAATCGAGCGCCAACGTCGTCATGAACCCCAGCTTCGAGATCTACTCCACCGAGGAATGGTCGGAGCCGGGACAACCGGCGGACGACGCCGGGGGTTTAACGGGGGAAGTCGTCGCCGACGCGGCCGCCGCGGTCGAGGGTGCGGTCGCCGGTGGTACGGACGAAGTGGAGGAGTTCGACGACGTTGACGTGGGCGATTTCGGGTACTGGACGGAGGACACGGGCGAGGCCACGGCCGGGGGCATATGCTGGGAATTAAACGACCCGCTGGACGGCAAGATCGCCGCCAAGGTCTGGCGGCCCGCCTCGTGCGGTTACGATTTCCGGCTTAAGCAGGTTATCCCGATCAAGAACGACCCGCCGCGGACGTACGAAGTCCGGTTCTTCGCGAAGACGAGCGCCGACTTCTCCGGGCGGGCGTACGCGCGTATGTCGATAGAGGATAGCGAAGTGGAGCCGACGGACGACGGCCTGGACGTTGAGGGCTTCGACCTCTACGACGCGGCGGCCGAGACACTCGATTCCGTTGATATCGACGGCGAGGAGTGGCGCGAGTACCGCATGGCTTTCGCGTCCGCCGAGGCCGCCGTTTGCGTCCTATTGGTTTTAGATAAGGCCGCGAGCGGCG
>CBFCYS010000244.1:0-2082 GCA_965602215.1 uncultured bacterium | reverse complement strand
GGCGGCTCGCCGTACCGCTACCTCGACGCGGCGGTCGAGGCGGGGAACACCTATAGTTACTGGCTCGACGTCGTACCGCTGAGCGGGCCGACCGAGCGCCACGGCCCGGCGGAGTGCACCGCCGGCGTCAAGACCTCCTTCGCGCTGGCGCAGAATCGTCCCAACCCCGCCCGGGCGACGACGACCGTCGCGTTCTCGGTGCCGGCCGCCTGCGACGCGGCCATCACGGTTTACGACGTCGCTGGCCGCAAGGTCGCGGCGCCGTTCGCGGGTCAGGCCAAAGCGGGCGAGAACGAGCTGGCCGTCGACGTCTCCACCCTCGCCCCGGGCGTATACACGTACCGCCTCGAGGCGGGCGGCGCCACGGCGGCAAAGCGGATGGTTGTAGTTCGGTAATATAGATATGTATAGAGCACGGCGACGACCCCGGCCTAAACGCCGGGGTTTTTTTATCCGGGATTACGCTTGCCGCCCGGGCGGGGCCGTGTTACGCTTAATCGAGAGGTAATATGCGGCGCCTGAATATTTACCTGTGGGCGATGTTGTCTTTTTTGGTGGTCCTCGCCGTCGGCGTTATAATAATGCCGGCCGCCGGGCCGTACCGGCCTTTTACCATCGCCGCGGCGCTTTCTATCTCCGCCGGGGTCGCCGCCTTCTTCGTCGTCCGCGCTTTTCGCGCGGCGCGTCGGGTGCCGGTCCTCCGCTCCGCGTGGGCTCTTTTCTCGGCGGGCATCCTCCTTTGGTTCGCCGGCGGGGTCCTTAATTCCTGTCACGTTATATGGTCCGACCTTTCGCCCGAGTGCCCTTTATATTCGGACGTCTTGTGGGGTATTGGCTCGGCTTTCCTGGTCGCGGCCCTGGTCATCAAAGTCGTCAAGAGGCCGCGGCGGGTATCGCCGCAGGCCGTCGCGGGCGCCCTCGCCACGGCGGCCCTGGCCCTAATCGTCACGGTGAACTTCGTTATATTGCCGGCGCTCCGGAACCCCGCTTTGATGCCGCGAGATCGCTTGTTCGACTCCGTTATCGTGGGCGCCGACTTCGCGCTGGGCGCGCTCGCGTTGGTAGTAATAGCCGTCTACGGCGGCCACGGGATGGGGCGGCCGTGGGCGCAACTCGCGGTCGGCATTATCTTCTACGCCGTGGGGGACGCCATCCGTTGGCACCTCACCGAGGCCGGCCAGCACGGCCCCGCGGGAAGCCTCGTGACGGCGCTCTTTTGGACCGCGGGGTATTTATTAATAGGGATGGGGGCGTATTACCGCCGTCTGATTTTTAAGGGTGTAATTAAGTTGCCCATCGTCGACGGCGAAGTGGGGTCGGCGTCCGAGTAACGGCTTCTCGGCTTCTCGGGTTAGGCGGGGGCGCAAAAAAACCTTGACCGGTTATTAGCTTTCCCGTAAACTCCTGATAATATGCGAGCGAGGTTGACCTAATGGGTGTAGGGACACGCCCGGGCATCGGCGTTTACACGACGCTCGAGCTCGTCGCGCGGGCCCGCGACAAATTCGGCGGGCGGGTCTTCGCGCAGCGGCGTTTGCCGAGCGGCGAGTTCTCGCGCGTTACGTACGACGAGCTCTACGACGACGTCGTCGGCCTGGGCGCGGCGCTCGGTAAGATAGGCGTGCTGGCCGGGACGCCCGTCGGCGTCGTGGGCGAGAACCGGTACGAGTGGGCCGTGGCGTATCTCGCCGCCACCGGCGGCGGGGCGGTATGCGTGCCCCTCGACCCGCAGCTGAAGGAAAAAGAGCTCGCCGGCATCATGGAGAAGGCCAAGGTCGAGCTCGTAATATCGTCGCCGTCGTCGCTGGCGACAATTGGGAAGCTAAAGAGCCGGCTACCCCGATTGCGGGAAATGGTTTCGATGGAGGAGGGGGCGGAGGGCTTGAGCCGGGGATGGGCGGAGACGCTGGCGGAGGGCGACGACGCCGCCGGCCGGGAGGAGTTCCTGAATCGGGAAATCTCGTTGGATGACCTTGCCGTATTGTTGTTTACCAGCGGCACGATGGGCGCCTCCAAGGCCGCGATGTTGACCCACCGCAACCTGGGCGCCAACGTGGACCAGGTATACCAGTCGCTCTATTT
>CBFCYS010000243.1:0-2088 GCA_965602215.1 uncultured bacterium | reverse complement strand
CTGACGCCATATTATGGTGCTGCTGGGTAGATCAATCTGTCGACCAGTACATCCAGCGCCCTTTGCCGAACACGAGCTCGAGGCCCATCTACGCTACCTCCGGGCGGTCGTGGCCGCGTATGACGTCCGGGAGCTCGCCCAGATTTCGTATAACGTAATCCGGCTGCGCCGCGGCGAAATGCTTTACCTTGGGCCGGCGGTTGGCCCAACCCTGCAATACCCGCGCCGACACCATGCCGGCGAGGTTGGCGCCGATGACGTCTTTGGTCCGGTCGCCGACGTACATCACGGCCGCCGCCGGCGCGTTCGCCGCCGCCAGCGCGTCCTCGTACATCGCCAGGCTGGGTTTCCCTTTGAAAACCGGGTAATCCTCGGATATGAAGGCGGGGCCGACGAGCCGGGCCAGGCCGGCGTGGGCGAGCTTCGCGTGCTGCTCCTCCGTCCGCCCGTCCGATATTACGCCGCGGCCTATGCCTTCTTCGGCGAGCCATTCCAGAACCGGCTTGGCCTCGGGGAATGCGCCGATTTCATTCGTCCGCCGCGCGAATATCGCCGTCCCGCGCGCGGCCAGCTCTTGCCTCAGGTCCGCGTCCACGCCCGTTTCGTACAGCCAAGCGGCCAGGTGTTCGTCCGGCATCGTCGAGCCGAAGGTCCCGAGTAGCTCTTCCTCGACGGCCTCGGACGGCGGCGCGTAGCCCGCGTCGACGAGGACCGGCTTAATCTCGGCCAGCGCCGCGGCGTACGCGTCTACCACCGCGTTCGTCGTGTCTATCAACGTGTCGTCCAGGTCGAAATATACGAAAGTTATGGGCAAAGTATTACCTCGGCTTAAATTTTATATCACATTCGGCGCCGGCGTCATAACTTTTTCGCCCGGCGCAACTCGGCCAGGACCGCTCCGCCGCGTGGCGTGAGGCCCGCGGGGCCAATTACTCGCTCGAGCTTTTCCGCTACCCACCGAAGCGCCTCGTCGTCCGGCCGCGGCCCGCCCGCCAGCCAGGCGAGCTCGGCCGCGCTCCGCGGGTCGCCGGTGTCCTTAACCGCGGCGTAGAACCTCGGGTAAAGGTCGGCCTCGAGCGCCGCCGCGGCCTCCGCCCACGCGCCGGCCGCCCGCACGTAAAGCGCGCTCTTATCCTCGGTACCGGAGTTGCGGCAGAAGACGCCCAACGCTTGCCGGCCGCCGTCGTAGCCGGCCCAATACAACAAGTCCGGCTCTTCGGGGAAATCGAGTCGTTCCAACGCGAGCGACGGCGCGTGCGCCTTCAACGCGGCCTCGATTTTTTTATTCATTAACTCGTACGCCGCGCCGCCCCGAAGGAGCCGCTCCTTGTGCGTGAAGAAGACGTAGTTGTTGCCCTTATAACCGCGCTCGAACGGCGCCCGCAACTTGCCGTACAATTCCTCCGGGCCGAGTTTTTTCCGCAGCGTCGCTATCGCCGCCAGCGTGTTCAACGCCGACTTCAGGCCGTTGCCGGCGGCGAACGGCACGACGGCGCCGTCGCCGCGTACGAGGTCGCCGAAGGTTATGGCGTGGCCGGTCTCCTCGCAGCCTACGCCGTACGGGATTTCCCGGGCGAGCGGCGAGTCGCCGGCGCGAGCGAAAAGCTGCGCGAGCCGCGCGGAAAAAGAAAACGCATCCTCGCCCGCGTCCGCCGAAGCCAGCCGCCACGCCTCGGTCAATATCCACTTGTCGCCGACCGGTTTCAGGATGTCGTCAAAGCCGAGCGAGGCCGCGGCGCCCGCCACCGCCAGGTCGCTTTCCACGGTGTTTACGAAAGCCCGGCCGCCGCCGGCGCCGCCCAGACGCCGCGCCAGCTCCGCCGCTTGTAATATCGCGACCTCGTCGCCGCTCAGTACGACAAATTCGCCCGCGGTAGGGTCGTAGACGACGAGGAAGAGGCGGTCGCCGTCGGCGTCGAAGATAACGCCGGCCAGGAGCGACTCGCCCGTCGCCAGCGCCGCGTCGTATTCTCCCGCGAGTTTGTCCAGCGCCGTTAGGGCTGGATATTCGCCGAACCGGCCCCCGGGCGAAAGGTCGTCGAACGATATCGACGCTACGCCTTCCAGGTCCGCGACGCCCGAGCGCCA
>CBFCYS010000242.1:0-2106 GCA_965602215.1 uncultured bacterium | reverse complement strand
GGGCCGCCGGCGCAATTCCGCGTCGTGGCGCCGAGCTGCGTTACGCCCGGCGAACCGTTCGCGGTCAAAGTCGCGGTCCTGGACGAAAACAACAACCCCCCGGGTAAGACGTGGCAAGGGCGCCTTACGCTCGGCGGCGACGGCGTCGCCGGCCCCGCGGAAGCGCCGATTAAAAAGAAGGACGCGAACTATCTGGAGCTCGAGGGTTTCTCGGTCGGCGCGCCGGGGGTATATCGCGTCGACGTTCGCGGCGGCGACCTCGCCGGCCGGAGTAATCCGGTGGTCTGCCGGGAGCGTTGGGACCGCCGGATATACTGGTGCGACGAACAGGGGCATTCCGCGTTTTCCGACGGCATGCGGCAGCCGGACGAATACTTCGACTACGGCCGCTACGTGGCCCTGCTCGACGCCACCCTCTTAACCGACCACGCCGAGAACCTCTACGAGGACGAGTGGCCCACCTTCGTCGCTGTCGCCAACGACAAGAATGACCCGCCGGCCTTCGCGACGCTGGTGGCGTACGAGTGGACCAGCGACGCCTGGTCGGGCGGCTACGGCCACCGCTGCGTCTTTTACCGGGCCGACGGCGGCGCCTATTACAGTTCGGCCGACGAGGGCTCCGACACGCCCGCGAAGTTGTGGGCGAAATACCGCCCGGGCGAAGTGGTGATGATACCGCACCACACGCTGGCCGGCTTCCGATGGAGCAACTTCGACCCCGCCTACGACCGCTGCATAGAAATCGTGTCCCACTGGGGCTCCTCCGAATATGAGGGTAACCCGTTATGGACCGGCCGCGCCTGGCGGGGCGGCGGCGCCGTGGACGCGCTTAACTCATACTACCTCCTGGGGTTCGTGGGCGGCGGCGACAACCACAACGGCGCCCCCGGCCAAAACCACGGCCCGAGCCGCATGCGCCACATGCCCTACTACGGCGGCATTACCGCCTGCCTCGTAAACGAGAATACGCGCGTCGCCATATTCGACGCGCTATACGAGCGCCAGGTCTACGCCACCGCCGGCAACCGCGACTTCGTCGACTTCGCCGTCAACGGCGCGGGCATGGCGAGCGTCATCCCGGTCAAAGGGCAGCCGCTGGTCGAGGGGGAGGTCGCGACCGAGGGCGTTATAAAATCGCTCGACGTAGTCCGCGGCGGCGAGACGGTGTACGCGGTGCCGGATGCCGCGGGCCGCGACCACGTCGCGTTCTCCTGGCGCGACGACGGGTACGACGGCGCGCCGAGCTATTATTACCTCCGCGTTATTTCCGAAGACGACCACGTGGCGTACGCGACGCCGGTGTGGGTAGCGCGCGGCGATTGGCTGGCGATCGACGGGGCCGGGGGCCGCGAGCTCGCGCCCGGGGAAAGACTCGCCCTCCCCGCCCCCGCGAACCGGGAGTTCGAAAACTACGCCGTCCGCGTAAAGGCAACCGCGGCCGGCCCGGGGGAAGTTAAAATTATCGCGGGAGAGCTTACCGTCGCGACCGCCGAGACGGCGGCGGGCGAACAAGATATCACCCTCAACTTCAAAGCCGCGCCGGAAAAGTGGGACGTCGGCCTGGAGTATGACGGCGCCGCGCCGTTAAACGTTACCGAAGCGTGCGTCTACCCGTACCCCTGGCTCGAGCCGCGGTGGGTGGGGCGCTGGTGGACGTTCGAGGCCGAGGATACGGAAAAAACGTTTTTGGGTAACAAGGTCGAAGATACCTTCGCCTCTCACGGCTCGGCGTTGCGCGTTTCGCCCGCCGATAATTTATACCAGAAGACGATTCTATGGGGCCCGTATGAAGCGCTCGAACCCGCCGAGTACCGGACGTACTTCTACCTCCGCGCCGACGGCGACCCTACCTCGTCCAAACCGGCCGCGGAGATAAGCGTGGCCGTCGCCCCCGCCGGGACGTGGGAGGCGCCGATATCGACGACGGCCAAGCTACTCAGCGTATCCTCGCTCGCGGACGGCCAAACCTATAAGAAATTCGCGCTGGACTTCGAGCTGCTGGAGAAGTCCGTCTGCGAATTCAAAGTTAAATATATCGGCAACGCCATAATTTACGTCGATAAAACAGAGGTCCAACAAGTTTCCTACGAATAAAGCGCGCGGCCG
>CBFCYS010000241.1:0-2141 GCA_965602215.1 uncultured bacterium | reverse complement strand
AGGCGCAGTCGCCGCCGGGCTGCAGGAAGCGGAAGGTCTTCGCGATGCCCAGCTCCGGGTACTCCACGCGGAAGTTGTTGCCTATGGCCACGATTAGGTGCCGGCGGTAGAGGTTGCCGAACAGCCAGTTGGCGTCCCATTCGGGTATGCCCATATCCTTCATCGCCTCGGCGATGAACTCTTCGGATACGGAGACCTTGACGCCCGGGACGAATATCTGGCCCACCGAACCGTCTACCGGCACCCAGCCGTACGGCGGAATCAGCACCTCCGCCCACTGGTGGCCGCCGTTCCAGTATCCCTTGTTGGTGACGGTGCGCGCCGGGATTCCCAGCGAGCGGCACATGGCGCAGATTACGACGCTGAACTCGCCGCAGTCGCCGCTCCGCCGCGCGAAGGACTTGGCCGCGCCGCGGCCTTCCACGTCCGGGTAGCGGTACAGGATGTTGCGGATGACCCAGTCGTAAATTATCCTCGCCTGGAAATAGGGGTTATCCTCGTCGCCCACTATTTCGGCCGTCTTGGCGCGGATGTCGTCCGTTATCTCAACCCAGGGTTCCGACTGCGTGTAGCGTTTGTACTCCGCGGACTTGACGTCGTACGGCTCGATTCTTAGCGGGTCGACGTCGACGTTAACCTCTTCCGCGGCGTACGTGAAGTCGTAGTAGAAGTAGAAGTCCCGGCCGTCCTCTATGTCCGTCAGCCGCCAGAAGACGATGCGGTTGCCGCCCAGCGGGTCCTCGTAGACCTTGACGGGCTCCGGGTATATCTCGCCCATAACGACCGTCTGGCCGCGGTGGTTGACGGGCAACGCGACCCACAGCCGCGCCTCGGGCGCGTCACCGGTGAGCTCGACGTTCTCGACGAAGTGCCAGTAGCGGCAGGGGGTTTTCTCGGCCTCGGCGCCGTAGGCCGCGGCCGCGACGCCCGCCAGCGCGAATACGAGGGCCGTCCTGAGCCAAAGAGCTTTAAACATCGGTACCTCCGGGTGCGGGGTTAAATAAGCGTGACCGAATTGTTAAACTTTTTTATTCTAACACAACGTCGGCCCGCGGCAAAACCTTTTAACCCATCGGCGAGGCGGGAAATAGGCCGCGGCGCCGTTAAACCACTCCTCGACGAGGCGCGTCAAAAGGGCGAAACCAAGTCGAACATCCGACCAGGAGGTTTTAGCGTGAAGAAGGCAATCGTATTTTTATCGGCTTTAGGCGGGGCGATTTTCTTGACGATTACGGCGCCCACCGGCGCCGGCGACGAGAGTTTTTACTCCCGGCTCTCGGTCGGCAAGCCGGCGGTGCACGGCAACCTGGCCTTCTACCCGGTGTACCTGCCGGGCGGCGGCGAGAAGCTGGGCGACGTCCTCACGATGGCGGAGGCCGCGGATACGGGCAAGTTCAAGATAGCCGAGCTCGAGGAGGGCGCGTCCGTCAACAACCTCGCGGTCCACAACGACACGGATAAGCACGTCGTCATGCTGGCCGGCGAGATGATCCGCGGCGCCAAGCAGGACCGTATCATTTCCTACGATACCGTCATCCCCCCCGGCGGCAAGTTCGACGTCGACGCGTTCTGCGTGGAGGCCGGCCGCTGGACCGAGGTGAGCGAGCACTTCACCCATAAGAAGGAAATGGCGCCGGCGAGCGTCCGCGCCACCGCCCAGGGCAAGCAGGACCAGGGCCAGGTGTGGGCCGAGGTCTCGAAGGTCAACGCCGACCGCGGTACCGTCACCGGGACCGACGCGCTAACCGCCAGCTACGACGACCCCGAGTTCCAGGCCGACGTCAAGAAGTACGAGAAGGCGCTTGCCGACTTCGCGAAGAAAAAAGAGGTTGTGGGCGTCATCGTCGTGGCGGAGGGGGAAGTGAAGGCCGGCGACGTCTTCGCCAACCACGACCTCTTCGTCGCGGTGTGGCCGGGGCTGCTGACCAGCTACGCCATGGACGCGGCGCTGGCCGGCGAGCTGGGCGACATACCCGACGTGGCCGCGATGGAAACGTACCTGGCGCAGCTGGAAGACGCCGAGCGCGAGATGACCTACGAGGACGCGATGCAGAACCGCTCGAGCCTGAGCGCCGGCGAGATGAGCGCCTACGAGCTGGAGTACAAGGGCAAGAAGCTGCACGTGAATATGCAATAGGCGC
>CBFCYS010000240.1:0-2142 GCA_965602215.1 uncultured bacterium | reverse complement strand
AAGGTGGGCGCACCTAAAGGTACGCCCCTACGAAACCGCTCCGGGTAAGGGACACGGACAAGGGGCTTAAGCCCCTTGTTGGGGGCGACTAGCCAGTCGCCCCTACGGAAACGCCGTCGGTCGGCGACGCCCGGCGCCGCGCCGCTACCGGAACAGCGCCCGCACGCGGCCGACCCGAAGGCCGGCCCGTACGTGCAATGGCGGGCAAGGGGCCGTTAACCGGCGGTTTTAACCGCCGGCTTGCCCCTACCGAAACGAGGCCCCGGCGTTCACGCCGGGGTATTTCACGGGCCGCGGCCTACAACGCCGCGTTTACGCGGCGCCCCTACCAACGCCCCGGCCCCTACCGGAACAACGCCCGCACGCGGCCGAGCGAGGCGGGCTCCACCGCGGGGTCGGAGGGGCGGAAGTACTGGATGCGGTTGTTCTGGGTATCGGCCACGTAAATCCTGTCGCCCGCGGCGTTGGCGGCGATACCCTCCGGTTCTTTAAATTGGCCGATGCCGGTCCCCCACGAACCCCACTTGCCGAGGAAGGAGCCGGCGGCGGTGAAGTATTGGACGCGGTCGTTTTTGTTGTCGGTAACGAAAACGTGGTTACCGGCCGAGACGGCCACGCCGTACGGCTCGTCGAACCGGCCGTTGCCCGTGCCGTGCGAACCCCATTTGCCGAGGAAGGAGCCCGTAGCGGTGAAGTATTGGACGCAGTTGTTGTCGCCGTCGGCGACGTAGACGTTGCCGTTGGCCGCCAGCGCCACGCCGGCGGGGGCGTCGAACCGGCCCTTGCCCCATTTACCCAGGAAGGAGCCGGCGGCGTTGAAGTACTGGACGCGGTCGTTAGCCCAATCGGCGACGTATACGTTACCGCTCGAGGCGACGGCCACGCCGACGGGGAGGACAAATTGGCCGTTGCCGGTTCCTATCGAACCCCACTTGCCGAGGAACGAGCCGCTCGAGGTGAAATACTGTATCCGTCCGTTCAACCGGTCCGTTACGTATACGTTGCCGTTCGGGGCCAGAGCCACGCCGGAGGGGTATTGGAACTGGCCGTCGCCGGTTCCCGACGAGCCCCACTTCCCGCGGAAGGAGCCGGCCGCGGTGAAATATTGTACGCGGTTGTTCCACTCGTCGGCGACGTAAACGTTGCCGCCCGGGGCCACGGCGACGCCGTTGGGTAAGTTGAACCGGCCGTTGCCGCTTCCGGGCAGGCCCCACTTCCCGGCGTAAGTCCAGTCGGTCGCGGCGCCGGACGCCGCCAGCGCCAGCGCGCCCAGTACGATAATAACGGTGCGTCTCATCTAAAGGTCCTCCTTGGGACGAAGGGTGTTTAGGCCGGAGTGAGCCGCCGCCCGCCGTTACTTGAACCAGTACGCCACGCCCACCTGGCCGTAGACGACGGCGACGTCGACCGTGCCGTCAAGCAGTACCGACCAGCCGTGGCCCAGCGGGAAGTCGCCGCCGAGGCTCAAGTTGACGTTGACGCCCACGTCTTCGGTGTTGAACATCAAATCGGGGCCGAGGCCCACGTCCGCCGCCGGGCCCTCGCTCACCGGGCCGATGTAGTACCGAATGTTGGCGCGGAGCTGATGCATGGTCGCGAAAGTAGTGTCCGCTCCCGACGTTTCGTCCTTCAACTCCAGCTGGTCGAGGCCATAGCCCGCGAAGAGGACGAACCGCGAGTTGCGACCCAGCCGCGTCCCGAAGCCGACCGTTCCGCCGTAACCGAGCTCGGAATCCTGTCCGAAAATCGCGAATACGGCGTCGGCCAGCGGATTCCAAATTTGGTTTACGCCTCCGGTGAGCGAGACGAAGTTCCGGTAATCGCCGGCGCCGGCCTGTCCGACGGCCACCACCGCCGCCAGCGCGACAGCCCACGTCAATAACGTCTTCCTCACAAACTACGCTCCTTTCGCGGCAATAACGCCCCCGACGGCCGCGGCGCCGGCCGCGACGTCGGTTCCAATATCGAGCTACGGGGAAAAGGGCGTTGGTCAGAGAGCACGGTACGTCGGCGGCGCGAGGCCGCCGGCGGCTATTATTGGATAACCGGGTCTTTTAGTCAAGTAGAGATTGGCCGGATTGGGAAACACCGCCGGCGCTCGACGAAAAGGGCCGACCTCGGGGTCGGCCCCTGCGGCTTGAC
>CBFCYS010000239.1:0-2185 GCA_965602215.1 uncultured bacterium | reverse complement strand
CGCAGCAGCTCCTCGTCGACGTACGACTTGACGACGCGGCCTATTATCCCCTCGTTGGGGTCTTAATCCAGGACCTCGGCCACCTCGCACGCCATGTTGAGGGGGCATTCGCTTATCATGGGCGCGGCCGGTAGCTCGCCGTAGAACGTCTCGAAGAGCTTCGACTTGTCGACGTCGCGGCCCGACTTCGACCCGCATATATTGACTTTGGCCAGGAGGTCCTCGGAGGGGAGGTTCACGCTGACGGCGCGGTTCTCGCGGACGCCGCGGCTGGTGTAGCGTTTCTTGTAAAGGCTGAAGAAGACGTGGCGGCCGAAGTCGAAGGGCGAGATGTAGCCGACGACGCAGTAGTTGGGGCGGCCGTCGACCATCGTGCCTATAAGCGCCACCGGCAGCGGGCTGAGGAGGTTGCCGTCGTATTCTTTTTTCATAACCTATCTCCCGTAAGCTTTGAGCAGATTTATAACACAACCCGGCGGCGGCCGCCAGCGCGAAATAGGGCCGACGCGAAGGCCGGCCCGCGACCGGTAACGGCGCAACGCGTTGCGCCCCTACGAAACCGGCTCCTCGCCTCTACCGGAACAACGCCTTCACCTTCCCAAGCGACGCCGGGGAGACGGCGGAATCGTCCGCAGATGAACTCAGGGCTTTGCCGGGCTGGTACGCGGCCTTCACTCGCGCGCGGGGGGGCTCGTCGCGGAAGTATTGGATGCGGTGATTGGCCTGGTCTACGACGTAAACGCGCGTTCCCGCCGGGGCCGCGGCCACAGCCGCGGGGGTTTTAAATTGCCCTTCGCCCGAGCCGTACGAACCCCACATGCCGAGAAAGCTCCCCGTAAGAGTAAAATACTGGACGCGGGTATTAGCATTGTCGCAAACAAATACCCGCCCCTTCGAGTCTACGGCGTTGCCGGAAGGCAGTCGAAATTCGCCCGGGCCGGTTCCGGAAGAACCCCACTTCCCGAGGAAGCTACCCGTCGACGTGAAGTACTGGACGCGGTCGTTCCGCTGGTCGGAAACGTATACCGTGCCGTTGGGCCTGACGGTAACGTCGCCGGGCTGTATAAATTGGCCGTCGCCGCTGCCCTGCGAACCCCACTTCCCGAGGAAGCTACCCGTCGACGTGAAGTACTGGATGCGGTGGTTGTTGTGGTCGGCCACGTAGACGGTCCCGTTGGGCCTGACGGCAATCCCGGTAGTTAAGCGGAACTGGCCGTTGCCGGAACCGGGGGAGCCCCACTTCCCGAGTAAAGAGCCGGTCGAGGTAAAGTATTTGACGCGGCTGTTATACGTATCGCTCACGTAAACGGTACCGTTGCGCGCTACGGTCAAACGGCATGGCCAATTGAACTCACCGGTATCGCCCCATTTCCCGAGGAAGCTACCGGTGGGCGTGAAATATTGGATGCGTTGGTTGTGCGTGTCCGCGGCGTAAACGTTGCCGTTCCGCGCCAGGGCGACGTCGTGAACGTATATAAATTGTCCGTTCCCGCTACCGAACGTGCCCCATTCGCCCTCGTAGACGAAGCCGACGGACGCCGCGCCCGCCGCCAAGGCCGCCGTAACAGCGCAGATCATTACGACCCTCATTTGCCTCTCCTTTCGCGTTAAGACTGACGAAATTCGGGTGCGAAAAAACCCGGGCGGCCCCAAAGGCCAACCCGGGCGTTAATTTTAAAAATAAGGCCGCCGCCGCGGTCGCCGCGGCCGAGGGCGTTGATTCCAAAAGAACGAACCGCTCGATCTTATCTCCCTGCTTTGTAGCCCCCCCGCCGTCGCGGCGGTTGTGAAGTTTCTAACTTTAGTATAGCCGAAATTTAACCCGATGTCAAAAAACGGGCCGCCGAGTCGGCGGCTGTAATATGGTACCCGTAAAAACGGGCCGACGCTAAGGCCGGCCCCTACATGTACCGGGGCGCATAGCCGGGCGCCCCTACAACGGCCAAGGCCCGCCCGAGGCCTCGGCGTTTACGCCGGGGTTCCTCAGCGGCGGCGGCCTACAACGCCGCGTTCACGCGGCGGCGCAACGGCCCGGGGTCCCCGCCTGAAGGCGCGGTTATAGGCTACGCTAGTGATGGACGGCGCCGTAAACGGCGCCGTCTCGGTAGTTGGGGCGACCAGCCGGTCGCCCCTACCGGAAAGACGTAACGATAAAAAGGGCCGACGCGAAGGCCGGCCCGTACGT
>CBFCYS010000238.1:0-2215 GCA_965602215.1 uncultured bacterium | reverse complement strand
GGCGCGACCTCCGGGTCCCACACGTCCTTGCACCGCGACGGCCACATACACTCGTCCGTGCTGCGGGGGATGCCGTACCATTCGTCGAAGCCCTGGTCGTTGGGGAGGCGGCCGTCCTGGCTGCCCAGGTGCCACTTGCCGTAATGGGCGGTGGCGTAGTCCCGGCCCGAGAACAGCTCGGCGAGGGTTATCTCCCACTGCGTCAGGCCTTCGGGCAGGCCGCCTATCGGGACGGTGTGGGTGCCCGAGCGAATGGCGAACCGGCCGGTGAGCAGCGCGGAGCGCGACGGCGTGCACTGCGCCTCGACGTTGAAGTTCAGGAAGCGTGTGCCCTCCGCGGCCAGGCCGTCGATGCGGGGCGTGGGGGCGCCGCGTAATATGCCGCCGCCGTAGCACCCCAACTCGCCGTAGCCGAGGTTGTCCATCAGCATCAAGACGACGTTAGGCTGGGCCGCCGCGCGGCCCTGGGCCGGCAGGCCCAGCGCGGCCGCGACGCCCACGAACGCGAATACGTCCCTTCCTTTCATGCGGTACCTCCTGCGGCGGGGGGCTCTCGGCGCGAGCGCGCTCGAGCGCCGAGCGGCCCCCCCATCGGCAATTTTTTAATTTTAGGTGGGGCGTCGGCCGCCCCGGCTCAGTGGCCTTTGGCTCCCGGCTTCTGCAGGCCGACGACTTTTACGGGATATTTCCCGAACGTAGCCGCGTGGCGCAGCCCCTCCCGCGTCAGGATGGGAAGGGCCCATTCCAAATAATCGACGCCCACGCTGAACTGCTCCTTGGGGTCCACGTATAAATTGTAAACCCAGGGCGACAGGCCGACGTCGCTTACCGTTACCTCGCTAACGCCGCCCATCGGCCGGCCGAGCGTCATTACCTTGAGGTGACCTTTGAACTCCGCGCACCGCACGGCCATGAGGTCGTACTCCGACCACATGTAGACCGCCTCGCGCCTCGTCTCGCCGTCGTCGGCCAGCAGGAACGACGTCTGGTCGACGCCGTCGACGTAGCGGCCGCTCGGAATCTCGCCCGCGATGCCGGCTACGCCGAGCGAGGTATTGAAGAGGTCCATCAGGTCGAAGAGGCCGTCGCTGACGCGGCCGGCCTTGATCATGCCGGGCCAATACGCTATACCCGGCGTGCGGACGCCGCCATCCCACGTCGTGCCCTTCCCGGCGCGGAAGGGCGTGTAGCCGCAGTCGGGGTACGTGTCTTCGTTCGGGCCGTTATCAGAGGTTACGAAGATGAAGGTGTTGTCGCGCTGCCCCTCCTCCTCCACCACTTTCATGAGGCGGCCTACGATGTCGTCCACCTCCACGACGGAGTCGCGGTAGGGCGTCGCCGCCGGGCTTTTGCCCTCGAAGGCTTTGGAAGGCCAGTTATCCTTGTGCACCTTGGAAAAGGCGTGGACCAGGTAGAAAGGTTTGCCGTCGGCCGCGGCGCGTTTGATGAATTCGGCCGACCACGCCGCGAACTCCTGGTCGCACTTGGATACGTCCTCGGGCGTCGCCAGCGGCTTCACGTTCTTCATCTCGCCGCCCTTCCGGGCTTCGACGACGTACTCGGTGGCGCCGAGGGCGTGGTAAACGGCGAGTCGCTCCGGTTTATACATCAGCGGCCCATACTTGCGGGCGTCCATATAGGACGTGTAGTCCGACACGACGCCCAAAAAGCCGTAGAACTCGTCGTACCCGACCTCGTGCGGCTTCATACCCTTCCCTTCCCCCAGGTGCCACTTGCCGGACAGGCCCGTGCGGTAGCCGTTGTCGCTGAGCAGCTTCGCGGCCGTTACCTCGCCCGACCAGGGATTGACCGTAATCGGGTCGCCGGCGAGGATGGGCCGGATAAGGCCGGTGCGGCACGGAAGCCGGCCGGTCATCAGGGCCGCGCGCGTGGGGGTACAAGTCGGCTGCGAGTACGCGGACGTGAGCCGCAACCCCTCCCGCGCCAGCCGGTCGATATTGGGCGTGGGCGAGCCGACGGCCTCGCCGCCGCCGTAGCAACCGAAGTCCCCGTACCCGAGGTCGTCTACGACCAGGATTATGATGTTAGGCCTTCTCCCGGTCCTGGCCTCGAGCGCCGCGAGCTTCTCGGCGACCGTTTCCTCTTGCTCGGGCCGCGGGATGGCGGGCTCGAGGTAGTCGGCCGTCTTCTCGGCCTGGAAGAACCCGTCCCCGGCCTGGGCCGACGCGGCCAAAACCGCGCCCTGGGCAAGGCC
>CBFCYS010000237.1:0-2223 GCA_965602215.1 uncultured bacterium | reverse complement strand
CGCTGCACATGGTCTCGGCCGCGGAGGGCTGGGCCGTGGGGCCGCGCGGCACGATAATGCACTATTATTAGGGGGGATAACTTACCGGATATCAAAAGGCCGCCTCCCGCGAGGCGGCTTTTTTTAACGATACAGCGCCTTGACCCTGCCCACCGACGCCGGCGCGACGTCGACGACGTCGATGTCCACCTTGTAGATGTACTGCGGCGTGTTGCGGTCCGCGGTCCAGAGGTAATGGCCGTCGAAGGCGGTAGAGACGGCCCATCCCCCCGGCGCGTTGAAGGACCCTACGATGGAACCGTTTAGCGTAACGCCGAAAACTATATGGTCCGAGCAGTACCATAATTGACGCTTGTAATAGGCCATATCGTCGTCTACGTCTATTGTCATCCGGGACGTCGCGACTAAAGTACCCGAGGTCGTATATTTTTCTACGTGCGGCGGTCTAGGCCACCATCGGTCTGTATATATGTACCCGCTATCCCACGTTAAGCCCTGCGTCGTGAACGAATAAGGGTAGACACCAAAACCTCCCGCGTGCGAACCCGTAGTAGTGTATTTTTCGTAGTTATCGCATTTCGGGCCGTGGTGGGTATCGCGGTAGATCGTCCATAGATATTCGCCGTCGAAAGTTAAGCCGTAAGAATACGTCGTGGGGCGGTACGGGAAGTTGATTTCGCGGATGACCGAACCGGCCGTAGTACATTTGTACACATTTCCGTAATTGGAATATTCGTCTTTAAGCCAAATATATTCGCCCTCGCACGCAACTCCGTTAATTGAGTCGCGGTACGATACCGGCGCCTGCCACGACGCGAGGACTTCGCCCAGGTAGGCGTGCGCGGCCACCGCCAGCGCCGTCAACGCCGCAAGTACGATCGCCTTCTTCATATCCTCACCTCCGACGAAAATAAAAAACGCCCCGGCCTGAGGCCGCCGAGGCGCCACGTCGCGTATCGCGTTAACGAATTTCTCAATCTTTGCACCGGCGCCCCTCCCGGTTGCCGCTTACAGTTTAATCCCTCTCCCCGTATTTGTCAAACCTAAAGTGGTGTGCTATTCGGCCCCCGCCTCGACGCGGTCCCGCCCCAGCCGGAACGAGAAGTGGTCGACGACGTTCTCGCGCAGGAGCTGCCAGAATCCCTTATCCAGATATGAGCGGATGGCGACGTAGCACTGGTCGCATTCGTTGCCGGCGGTGAACTCTTCGGCCATTTTGCGTTGGTCCAGATACTTGCAGAACTGCATCGAGCACGGCTGGAGGTAGCCGTCGGCGGTGACGACCACGAAGCGTAGGCCCGCGGTGCAGCCCGGCGTCCCGCCGTTCTCGAAATATTCGTACGTTTCTTCGAGCGTGGTGCAGGAGTTGACGATGCGGCCTCGCGGGTCGTTCTCTTTCCGCGCGAGCACGGCGTCGAACTGTCGCCGCAGCTCGGCCAGCTCGTCGGCCTCCGTTACCATAAACGACAGGTCGCCGGTGCGCCGCGGCGAGTACGCGCTGAACGATACGTTGACGCCCCACGCCCGCGCCAGGTCGACTATGTCGCTTACGTTTTTATAGTTCTCCCGCGTTATGGCGGTGTTGAGGACGATGTCGTCGTGGCCGAGGGCGGCCAGCTGCGGCAGCAGCGCGTCGAGGCGGGCGAAGAGGCCCGGGTGGCGGCGGAAGTCGTCGTGGCGCTCGTCGGGGAAGTCGAGCGAAATAGAGAACTGGTCCGCGCCGGCCTCGCGCAGCGCCAGGTAGTTCTCCTCGGTCAGGAGCGAGGCGTTGGAGACGAAGACGGTGTAGGGCAGGCCGCCGAAGCGCTGGGCCGCGCGGACGCATTCTACTATGTCGTCGCGCATCAGCGGCTCGCCGCCGGAAATTTGGATGCCGCCCGGGTGCAGGACCTTCGTCCAGCGGCGGATGTCGTCGGGCGTCATGCGCTCCGCCTCGTCGAGTGGGCCGCCGTGGTCGCAGTGGCGGCAGTTGCAGGTGCACGAGTTCGTCACCTCGAACGAGACGACGAGCGGCCGGCGCGCCAACCAGTTGGCCGCGCACTGGCCTATGACGAGACAGGATTCTACAAAAGGGATTCTTTTCATAATTTATATCACCTTGTGAGAGCGTAGCAACGAGCCGGCCTATTATACCAAAGTCCCCCCGCCTAAATCAACCGCCGTGATATTCCGCCCCGGCGTTTTCGTAGGGCCGTACCTTCAGGTGCGGCCGCCTGAGGTTTT
>CBFCYS010000236.1:0-2228 GCA_965602215.1 uncultured bacterium | reverse complement strand
AATCGCTCTACCCATAACGTGACCTCCTGTCGGACTACGTCGGAAGGCGTTTGCCCCTCCGAGACGTAACTCGGCGCGTAGTCGTCGGCGTATTTGCGGTACAACGCGGAAGCGGCGACGGCCAACGGCGCTTTGCCTATCGGCCGCAGGCGGTACTCGCGGGTTCCGGCGCGGCCGCGCGCGTCACCCGCGTCGGCCCCTAATATTTTACGCATCTTGCCGCCCGGTAGAGTGACGTAATACATCGCCGGGAGGCCGGCGTCCTTTACGGCTTCGGAAGGTTCGGTCGTTAGGAATACGAAATAGCCGCCCGCGAACGCGAAGTTATCCCCGTACGACTCGCCGCCGAGAGTGACCCTGTTTCGTTTGGCGTCGTAGACCCGGAACGGGGACGTCGCGACGGCGTTGCCGCCCCGCACGAAATACCGGCCGTCCGCCGACCACGCGATGGTTCCCGGGGACGGGCTCTCCCCCGCGTTGTCGACCAGGCCCCGGCCGGCGGCGAAGTACAGGTCCGTACCCACCGTCTCGTCGCCGGGGTCATTGAGGAGGCGGCACAGCACCTTGTTACCGTCCGGCGAGGCCGATATGTCCTCGGCCTTGCCGCCCCTCTCCGCCGTTACCCGCTCGAGTTCGGCGACCATGGCGGCCGCGTCGCCGCCCCGGCCTAACTCGTGCGCCTTGCGCGTGGCCTCGTATATCGAGGCCGGGAGGACGAACTTCTCGGCAACCCAGCCCTCTTCACCGTCCGCGCGCACGCGGGCCCAATCGTAACCGTCGCCCTCGACCCTTTTATCGGGCAAAACCTCGGCGTACGTCCCTTCGTCGAGGACCGCGACGACGTCGGCCGACGACGACGGCCCCGCGCGAAGGTTAACCTTGGGCGCGTAGACGACCAGTTCGCCGGCGTTCTCCCCGGCTTTACCCGGCGGCGCGGCCGCGGTACCGCCGCCTTCGCCGCCCCGAGAGACGTCGCCGCCGGGCGAACACGCGAACGCCGCGAGTAACGCGACCACCAGGGCCGCGACGAATTCTACCTTCCGCATCATACGCACACCTCCGCCGGAATAGGTACGATTATTAATATATCAGCTTTACCGTAGAATAACACCGCAGGGTATTTAAGCGTAAGAAACCCGAGCTAAATCGAGAACGTCGTTAAACCGCTTAAATAAATTCGACTCCTTTAAATCGATAGGGCACAAACCGGTCTCGACCATTTTAACTTCGTGATAATCGTAACCGAAATCTTTGCTACGGACCTCGTTACTTAAAGTCGTTAAGTCCGCCTCCAAAAGACGGGTCACTTCCACCGTAGTCAAATTATACGCCAGCAGAACGGGAACGGACAAACTTTCGTCGAAAGGCGAGGGTGGCGGCCCCGTAGGTTCTTCCCAGCTTAACCATACGACGTAGCCCCCTGATATTTCGAAATCGGGAACGCCGTCCGTGTAATTCCTAATCCCGAGGCTTTCCCGGCGCCAATCCTCCGTATCTATTAATTCGATCCAATAAGGCTCGGCGTAAACGTAATACCGGGAATCGGCCGTCCACTCTCCCGGGAGGAACGCGTCGAAAAAGAGGTACTTCGCCAAACCCCGGCCTTTTACGAAATATAACACCGGTATCGGTTCGAAATCGTAACCGGTATCAGGGTAACCCCTACTCCAACCCGGAGGTTCGGCGTATTCTAACGTTACAAAAACTTTCCGACGATCGGGCGATACTCTATAACAATAATCCTCTTTGTCTTCCCAATAACCGACCTTTTTTAGCCCCTCGAGCGCCGCCACGATCATACCTTCACCGTCGCCGGCACGGCCCAACTCGTCCGCTTTTTTAAAAGCTTCGTAGAATAACGCCGGCAAAACGTACTCGTCCGCGACCCACCCCGTTTGACCGTTGAACTCCACTTGACGCCAATATCGACCCTCGGCCTCTGTGGCGACTTCGCTTTTATTGACCAGGTACGAACGCCGGTCCAGTTCCGTAACGACCGACGCGCTCGTCGACGGCTGGGCGCGGAGGTTTAGTTTGTCTACGAAGACGACGAACTCGGGAACCGGCCCCACCGGGGGCGATAACGCGGTTCCGCCTTCCTCCGATTTTACTTCATCGCCTTGACGTTTTTCGCCGACGGCGTCTCGCCCGCCTCCGCACCCTGACGTACAGGCTAACGCTATCGCAACCCACAGTAAAACCCTCGTCCGCATCTACGAACCCTCCTC
>CBFCYS010000235.1:0-2250 GCA_965602215.1 uncultured bacterium | reverse complement strand
GCGGCTTCCCAAGGTCCTTTTAACGAAAGAAGGAGAACATGTTTAAAAAGCTCCTCGCGACCGGGATCGGTATGGCGCTCGTTACCTCGGCGGCATTAGCCGGCTGGCCTTGCGCGGCTGAGGAAACGACCGTTTACAGGGTAGAAGCCGCGGAGAAAGCGGGACGGCTCAGTCACGACGAAGCGTTGATGTATAAATTTATGGGCCTCTACGAGTGCTACCGGGACGAGCTGCCCGCCGCTTACCGCGGCGAATGGTACGCGCCGCAGCCGTGGACCTGCGGGACGCCCGTCGTTATGGAGATATGGCGACGCTGGCCGCAAATGGACCCGGCCGTCAAGGTTAAGCTTCAGGAAATTTGCGGCTTCGGGAAAGACCAGGAAGATTTATTCCGGCTGTACCGCAGGTGTTCTTGGGGCGATTCCAGTTACGGCGGTACCTCGGTGTATACCTACGATACGCCGGAAGGGAATTACAAGCTCCACTACGTTCTCGACGGATCCAGCAAACTGACGGACCCGTCGGACTTAAATAAAAACGGCATTCCCGACTGCGTCGAAAAATTGGGCGCCGACCTGGAGAGAGCTTTCGCCCAGTATTCCGCCGACAAATGGTACTACCATCCTGACCCGGAGAACCAGAAATATCTTCCGCTCAGGGATCGCTACGAGGAGCTGGAGTGGCCCGAAGAAGGTACCGACTACGGCGGCGACGACCGCTGGGACGCGTATCTGGGGCAGTTAACCGGCGGCGTGGGCGGTTTGGCGTACACCGACCAGCAGTTCCCGGAAACGTACCGCGACGACTTTTCCGGTTACATGAATTTGCGGAACAGCTACTCGGCGCCCCCCGGCGGCGGTTTCGGCGAGCCCGTCATTTCGGCGCACGAGTTCATGCACGTAACGCAGTTCATGATCGACGTGGCAACGCCCGTGTGGTACCTCGAGGCCAGCGCGATGTGGGCCGAGGATACCGTGTATCCCAACGCCGGCGACCCCCGCGGTCGTATGAACAGCTATCTCTCCAATACCCTCAAGTCCCTCGATAATACGGGCGACGGCGGCTACATCGCCTGCATTATCAACTTCTTCTTGCGGGATTATTGTTGGCGCTATTGGCGGCCGCCGTCGTGGAAGCGTATTGAAGGCGACGTCACCCCCCGCGAGGTTTGGCGTGCGCTCGCGCGAGGAGACGAGTGGTATACCGACGAGCTGACGGTTAACCGGGGTCCGATAGACTCTATGGATTACATAATACGCTACTACAACCCGGGTCACAGCTACGTGCCGGGCGACGCTTTTAAAGAAACGTTCGAGACCTGGACCAACTGGAACTGGTTTACCGGCAGCCGCGACGACGGCAAACACTACCGGTGGGAGTACGGCGACGTGGGTTTGCACAACCAATGGAGCCGATACGAGCTCCCCTTGAATAAATTCGAACCCCCCTCGACGTATTGGATGAACCACATGGGCCACGGCTTCTACTATTTCGGCGGTACCCCCAGCTGGCCTGCGGCCGTATTCACCTTCGAAGGCGACCCCGGAAACGTAGAACAATCGAAAGATTGGGGCGGTTCGATCCTGGTAACGAAGAACGGCTCGACGTGGACCGACCTTACCGGCACCGCCGGTGTAGGGTCGGCGATGTTCTCCCCGGGTGATAGGGGCGTAATCCAAGTTCGCGACCCCGGCCAGTACCAGAACCTGGTAATGATAATTAATAACGTATCCGATACGGGGAGTGATCTGCGGTTTAACTACTCCGTATATGGCACCGACGACGTTAGGGCTCCGAGCGTCGCGGTCGGTATAGCAAGGCCGCAGGCTAACCCGGATTACATAGAACTGCTGGTAGGCGCCGACGAAAACCTCTTCGGCGCGCCCGAGGCCGGCGTATTCTTCACCCCCCACGGGGGCGAGGAGCGCGCCGGCGCGGTGACAATGGCCGGGACCCGGAAGAGCTATATCGGCACGTTCGTGGTCGAACCCGGCGAAAACGGTTCCGGTTGGTTCGATTGGCGCGCTGCCGACGACGCGGGCAACATCGTGTCGGGCAAGAAGGCGTTCGACGCCGGGTTCCTGACGGCGAGCGGCGGCACGGTCGGCGGCGAGCGGGCGTCGCTCAAACTGCCGGCCGGCGCCGTGGCCGGGCCGACGTTGTTCTCGATCGTGGCCGTGCCTGAGGAACCGGCTGTCGCGTCCGCGGCGGCGGCCGCGCCCGTCGGCGAAGAGCCGGCGCTCGAAACCG
>CBFCYS010000234.1:0-2310 GCA_965602215.1 uncultured bacterium | reverse complement strand
CGCCGGCGGGCGAAGGGAAGACGACCACCTCCATCGGCCTCGCGATGGGCCTGGCGAAGCTCGGCGAGCGGGCGTGTCTGGCGCTGCGGGAGCCCAGCTTAGGGCCGGCGCTCGGGATGAAGGGCGGCGCGACGG
This sequence comes from uncultured bacterium, assembly GCA_965602215.1. Classification (GTDB taxonomy): domain Bacteria; phylum RBG-13-66-14; class B26-G2; order WVWN01; family WVWN01; genus WVWN01. Next base: position 2,175 of record CBFCYS010000234.1, on the reverse strand, counting down.
GCGGCGGCCGGAGCCAGGTCCTCCCGATGCAGGATATTAACCTGCACTTCACCGGCGACATCCACGCCGTGGGCGCGGCGCACAACCTCCTGGCCGCGATGGTCGACAACCACATCTACCGGCGCCTCGAGCCGATGCTCGACCCGCGGCGCGTCCGGTGGGGGAGGGTGCTCGACGTCAACGACCGCGAACTCCGCGACATCGTCGTCGGCCTGGGTGCGCCCACCGACGGCGTACCGCACGAGTCGTTCTTCGACATAACCGCGGCCTCGGAGGTTATGGCCATACTTTGTTTGGCCGAAGACCTGCACGACCTCAAGCGCCGCCTGTGCAACATCCTTGTCGGCTTTACGTATAAGCGCGAGCCGGTATACGCGCGCGACCTCGGCGCGGCGGGCGCGATGACGGCCCTGCTGCGCGACGCGCTCGAGCCCAACCTCGTCCAGACCATCGAGGGGACGCCGGCCTTCGTCCATGGCGGCCCCTTCGCTAACATAGCCCAGGGGACCAACTCCGTCGTCGCGACGAAGATGGCGCTGGCGTTATCGGATTGGTGCATCACCGAGGCCGGCTTCGGCTTCGACCTGGGCGCGGAGAAGTTTTTCGATATCAAGTGCGTATCGGCCGGTTTGGACCCGTGTGCCGTCGTGCTCGTAGCGACGGTCCGCGCCCTCAAGATGCACGGCGGCCGGGATATGGACGAATTGGCCGAGGCGGACCCCGCCGCAGTCGAACGCGGCCTACCCAATCTGATAAAACACCTCGAGAGCATAAAGACTTTCAAGGAGTCGCCGGTCGTTACGATTAACAAGTACGCGAGCGATACGGCGGAAGAGGTCGACGTCGTGCGGCGCTTCTGCGCGGGGCGCGGTACGCCGTTCGCCGTGTGCGACGGTTGGGCCAGGGGCGGCGAGGGCGCGCTCGAGCTGGCGGAGGTGGTGCGGGATTCCATATCGTGCAATACGCCGTTCGAGCCGATGTACCGGCTCGAGGATTCGGTGGAGGATAAAATATTCGCGGTCGCGAGGAAGGTGTACGGCGCGGAGGCGGTGGATTTTACGCTCGAGGCGAGGCGAGACCTCCGGCGGATCAAGAAGCTCGGCTACGACAAGCTCCCGGTGTGCATCGCGAAGACGCAGAAGTCGCTCTCCGACAACCCGAAGCTGCTGGGCAGGCCGGAAGATTTCCTTGTAACGGTGCGTCGAATAGTTATTAACGCGGGGGCGGGATTCCTCGTGCCGCTGACGGGCGACATCATCCGGATGCCGGGGTTGCCGGCGGAGCCGGCGGCTAAACGGCTCGACGTCGACGAGGACGGTAATATCATAGGGTTGGAGTGAGTTAATTTATTTGGCTAATAAGATTAGAAACGCCGCCCCGAAGGGCGGCTTTTTTCTCGACGGTTGCGGTTGAAATCGCTTTATTAGCTCGTCCCCGGACTTAAAGTATATTATAACCTCGCGGGCGTAATTCCCTAATATATCAATCCGAAGGGTTCGCCCTCGTCGCCAACTCCTGGGGCGCGACGCGGGGCGAGTGGGCGCCGCAGCTCTCGGCGTCCGGTTCCTCCCGGCCCTCCGGCGTGGGGTAGAAGCCGAACTGGCGGAGACGGGCGAGTTTGGGGAGGACGTTGTTTTCCAGGTCGACGTGGAAGAAGCCGGGGAAGAGGTCCGGGTTGTTGACGATAAGGTCGAAATACGGGCCGGACCGCTCCGGCAGCTCGACCTCGCCTCCCACGCAGACCTCGTGGCCGGTGAAGACGAACTCCGGCAGCAGGTACGGGCAGAACTCGAGCGTAACCTTGGGCGCCAACTCCTCGTAGAGCGGCGTTTGCGGCAACAGCGACAAGAGGCTCGGGAGTATTCGCGCGCCCATCATCCGGAACGAGACCATCTGGAAGAGCGACTGGTTGAAGTCCTCCTCGGCCTCGAACGGGAAGCCCCAGACGTAGAAGGCGTCGACGCGGGGGAAGAGCTCGATGGCTTGCGGGATGAGGTCCAGCGTCTCCTGGGCCGTGAAGCCCTTCTTGATCATTTTGAGTATGCGGTCCGAGCCGGACTCGACGCCGAAGCGCAGCTCCAGGCAGCCGCTGTCGGCCATGGCCTTCATCATCTCGACGTCGCACAGGTTGACGCGGCCGAACGCCTTCCAGTTAACGTCCAGGCCGGCCTTCTC
>CBFCYS010000233.1:0-2445 GCA_965602215.1 uncultured bacterium | reverse complement strand
CGCGCTCGAGCTACCGGTGCCGGTGGACGTACTCGTAAGGACGCCGAGCCAGCTCGACGAACGGCTGGCGTTGGGCGACGGCTTCTTCGGCGACATCGAATCCGACGGATTGGAGATTCTTGAAGCCGCTGGCCCGGGAATGGCTTAACAAGGCCGACGAGGATTACCGTGTCGCGGAACGCGAGCTAGCCGCGGAGCCGCCCGCGTTCGCGGCGGTATGCTTCCACGCCCAACAAGCCGTCGAGAAAGCAATGAAAGCCCTTCTGGTAGACTTCGGCGCAGACTTTCCCCGGACCCACGACTTGAAATTCCTTCTCGATTTAATAAAGGGTAAGACGCCCGTTTTTAACAACCTCGAAGAAGCGTTAGTCAATTTAAGCGTATCGGCGGTAGAGGTGCGATACCCCGGGAGTAAACCGGACCGGCACGAGGGCTGAAGGCGCCGTCGCGGCGGCGAGAGCCTTCTTCTCGATTTTCAACGAAGAATTCCGCGGTGGGTAGATATAAAACGACTAAGGCTGGATAATAAATGAAGGTTTCCGTAGGGGCGCACAGCTGTGCGCCCCTACCGTTCCTTCGTTCCGGTATGATAGGCCGGTAGGGCCGCGAGGTTGGTAGCAGGCCGGTGTAGGGGCGACCGGCCGGTCGCCCCTACGTACGCCGTGGATACCTGCGTGGTAACGTCGTGGCGCCGCGTAAACGCGGCGTTGTAGGCCTTGGCGCGGTGATTTACCCCGGCGTGAACGCCGAGGTCTCCGACGCCGTTCCCGTAGGGGCGCAACGCGTTGCGCCCCTGACGGCCATGGTATTGCGTCGGGTGGTAACACCAGACGCCACACCTATGACGCGAAACCATTAACGAAGCCGGGTTGAACACCCGGCGTTTTTTAACCCGTTTAAGTTTATCAACTAAAACAAATCGCCCGTCTCGGCGTTATCCTCGTCCCCCGGCGGCGCAAGCGCTTCCGGGATTTCCTTTTTTATTTTCAAATATAGCAGCAGCGTCGCCGCCAGGTCGTAGAGGTTGTGCCGCAGTACCGGCTCGAGCGGCCGCGCGTCGCCTATCTTGACGTAGCGCTCGTACAGCTCCGGGACCTGCGAGGAGGGCACGTCGTCGGGCCGCGCAACCCCCAGGACGTACCGCTCCGCCTCGGCGAGGCCGCAGGCGGGCATGCCCAGCCGCTCCTTGTAATGCTTCCGGACGAGCCACAGGAGGTCGACGTGGCGCCGCGGCTCATCGTACGGCAGCCGCCACCAGCGCAGGCGGTCGCGGATTATGGGGATGTCGAAGGTCCGGCCGTTGTAGGAGAGGAGGACGTCCGCGTCGGCGAGGGCTCGAGCCGTAGCCTGCAGCATCGCCCCCTCCTCGTCCGGGTGGCCCGCCAGGTATTGCTCGAACGCGACGCCGTCCGCCGACATGCGGCCAAAGCCGACCAGGAAGATCGGCTTGGGCGTGCGGCCCAGCGACTCCACGTCGAAGGCCGCGAACGTTCTCGTAAGGGTGGGGGGGATTTGGGGAGGGGGATAGCCCTCCGGCCACTCGGGCCGGCAGCGCCAAAAACCCTCCGCCCGGGAAGCGGGCCATAACTCCTCAAGCGCGACGACGCTGTCGGCGGGCGGCTCGGGCCGGGGGGGAGTTTCGCCGCGCGCCCGGGCGCGAGCTATCTCGCGCAACTTGGCCCGGAAATCGCGCGCGTCGGCCATCACTCGAAGTCGGAGATGTCGGGCCCCTCGCCCGCGGACGGCTTGGGCGTCGGAACGTCCGCCCACATCCCGCGCCGCGCGGCGCGCGCCTCTTTCTCGTACGTGAGCCACGACTTCGTCGGCACGTGGCACGCCGGGACGTCAGCGACCTTCGCCAGGCCCGCGCTTATAAGCTCGATGTTGAGGTTCCACCACTTGCCGTCGCGGCGGTAGTAGATGACGGCGCGGGCCTGCCCCTTCTCGTTGGCCGGGATATTGGGGCATACCTCGACGCGAACCTCGCGACCCTCCACCCTCTCGCGGGCGAACGACAGCGCCTCGCCGTAATAGGGGGCTTTCTTGCCGGCGGGCCGGACGCCGATTAACGCGCACTCGCCCAGGACGTTGACGCGCACCACGTTGGGCGCCGGGACTTCCTCGCACGTCGCCGTTACGGCCTCGAACTCGAGGCCGGCCGGCGTCTTCGTTATCTCGTCCTCGGCGGCGAAACTCGCGGCCGCGAGGCCGAGGGCCAACAGGAAAACCTTCGCCGTTGTATTTCTCATAGAATACCTCGCCGCGTTATTCGTAGCGCAGCGCCTCGATGGGGTTCAGCTTCGCGGCCTTGTTTGCCGGGTAGATGCCGAAGAAAAGGCCGACGCCCAGCGAGAACATGAAGCCTAACATTACCGACCACACCTTAATAGCCGCCGGCAGGAACGGCACCGGCGCGCCGGCGTCCGACAGCACCTTCGTCAGCAG
>CBFCYS010000232.1:0-2532 GCA_965602215.1 uncultured bacterium | reverse complement strand
CGCGCGTATCCTCGCGATGCGGAGCGCGGCGTCGACGTCGGCCGTCGTTATCTCGTCGCTGGGGTTGACGTGGGGGTCGTACTCGAGGATGTCGCGGCCGTAATCGGCCGCCCCCTCCTCTATCTCCGCGATCATCTTGTCCTCGTCGACGTAGATTTCGCGGCCGTCCGTGAATTCCAACTTCGCCATAGATATCCCCCGTTTCGTCGCGCGGCTTCAGGCCGGCGGTTCCGTATCCGTTAACATTTTTTCGAACGCCGCGGCGTCGACGACTTCGACGCCCAGCTTCTCGGCCTTCGCGAGCTTGGAGCCCGGGTTGTCGCCGGCGACGAGGTAAGACGTCTTCGACGAGACGCTCTCGGTCGCCTTACCGCCCCGCGCCGCGACGGCCTCGTGCGCCGCCTCGCGGCTCATCGTCGGCAGCGTCCCCGTGACAACGAACGTCAGGCCCGCCCACGGGCCGGCCGGCTCCGCGGCTCGCTCCTCCTCCAGTTTGACACCCGCGCACTTCAATTTGTTTAGTATCTCGCGGACTTCGGGCCGCCGGAAGAACTCCACCACGCTGTGCGCGACGACCTCGCCCACGCCTTTTATGGCCTCCAGCTCCTCCTCTTCGGCGGCGGTCACGCGGTCGACGGAGCCGAAGCGGCGCGCGATGAGCGACGCCGTCTCGAAGCCGACGTTGGGAATCCCCAGGCCGAAGAGGACGCGCGTCAGCCCCCGGCCCCTGGAGCCCTCGACGGCCGCGAGCAGGTTCTTCTCCGAGAGTTCGCCGAACCCCTCCAGCGCGGCCAGCTTCCCCGGCTCGAGGAAGTACAGGTCGCCCGGGTCGCGCAAGGCCAACTTGTCGTATAGGACCTGCGCCACCTTTTCGCCCAGGCCCTCTATGTCCATGGCGCCGCGCGAGCCCCAGAGCTCGAGGCGGCCGCGCGCCTGAACCGGACAGTCCCAGTTGCGGCAGAAGAGGCCCACGACGCCCTCTTCCTTCGTGAGCGGCGTCCCGCAGGCCGGGCACTTCTTCGGGACCGGCGTCGGCCGGGAGGCTTTGGGCCGGAGTTGGTACTCCACCTCGGCGACGTAGGGGATGATGTCGCCCGCCTTCTCGACGTTCACGGTGTCGCCGGCGCGCACGTCGAGCTCCGCCACGCGCTCGGGGTTGAATAGGCCGGCGCGTTTGACGGTCGTCCCGGCCAGCAGGACAGGCTCGAGGTTCGCCACCGGCGTGATGGTCCCGGCGCGGCCTACGGACCACTCGATGCCGTTCACCTTCGTCGTCGCGCGCTCGGCCTTGAATTTATACGCGATGGCCCAGCGCGGCGCCTTGGCCGTCGCGCCCAGCTTCTCGTGGGCCGCGAGCGAGTCCACTTTGAGGACGATGCCGTCGATGTTGAAGGGGAGGTCGCCGCGCTCGCCCTCGACGTCGCGGTGGAAGGCGAAGACCTCGTCCAGGTTCGCGCAGCGGCGGCGGTTGGGGTTGACGCGGAAGCCCCACCGCGCCAGGTGCTCCAGCGCCTCCGTTTGCGTCGGTATGTCGGCCTCCTCGGTGATGACGTAGTAGAGCCAGGCGCGGAGCGGCCTCCGGTCGACCTCGCCCGGCTCGAGGAGTTTGAGGCTGCCGGCGGTGGCGTTGCGGGGGTTGGCGAAGAGCGTCAGGCCGTCGCGTTCGCGGCGGCGGTTGAGCTCGGCCAGGCCCTCGCGCGTCATATACGCCTCGCCGCGGACCTCCAGTTTCCCGGGCGGCGGCTCGTTAAGGCGGAGCGGGACGTCGTGGACGGTCCTGAGGTTGGCGGTTATGTCGTCGCCGGTGAAGCCGTCGCCGCGGGTGGAGCCGCGCACCAGGACGCCGCCCTCGTATTCGAGCGCTATGGCGACGCCGTCTATCTTGGCCTCGCATACGTACGCCGGGTCGTCGCCGTCCAGGCCCTTGCGGACGCGCTCGTCCCACTCGCGCACCTCGTCTTCGTTGTAGGTGTTGTCGAGCGAGAGCATGGGCGGCTCGTGCCGCACCTTCGCGAACCCCTCCGCCGGCGCGCCGCCCACGCGCTGCGTCGGCGAGTCGGGCGTAACCAGCTCCGGGTGCTCCTCCTCCAGCTCGCGCAGGCGCCGGTAGAGCCGGTCGTACTCGTAATCCGATATCTCCGGCTCGCCTGTAACGTAATACAGGTAGTCGTGGTGCCGGACCTGGCCGCGCAGGCGCTCGAGTTCGGCCTTAACGTCGTCGACTTTTTCGGTCATAATTTGCCCTCTCGGGCCGTGAATATTAGCACGGCGGCCCGCCCGTGGCAATATTTTACCAAAAAAACGGCCTTGCGCCTTGACGCGGCGGCTTTTTCGTCTATAATTTAGGGGTATAACGCGCTTTAAAGCCGGCTCAAACTTCGCATGGAGGCGCCGAGGTATGGACGACAACCTGTGGGACTGGGTCGTAGACGAAGCCGAGAAGGGATTGCACGCGTACCGGAAGGAGGGGGAACTCCCCTCCGGCCAGGCCTCGAGCTGGACGCTGAGCACGCTGGCGGCGGCGCGGTTGGT
>CBFCYS010000231.1:0-2533 GCA_965602215.1 uncultured bacterium | reverse complement strand
ATCCCCGAATTCCAGCTGCCGAACCAGCTCCCGAGCCGCCAGCGCCACGAAGAACGCCGCCCCCGCCGCCGCCGCCGCCGATACCAGATTTATTAAAAAAGCCTGCTCCCCCCACGGGAAAAAGGTCGCCAGCTGCCCCAACAACGCGTACAGCGGATACCCCGTCGGGTGAGCCACGCCCAGCGTCGCCGCGACCCCCAGGAACTCCCCCGAGTCCAATATGGACAACCCCGGCGCCGCGCCCGCCGCGTACAGCGCGAAGCCGCCCAACAAAAAGGCCCACGGGAGGGCCGATACAAACGAAGCGTTGCGGCTCGACGGCAAGCCGACTACTCCTTTCGCGAGAAAAAGTAATAATGGGCCGGCGCGTTGTAGGTCATGTCGTCGCTGAGCACCTGGAGCTTAACGTGTAAACGGGGCCCCCGGATAAACCGACCGCGGATGGGGAAATACCCGTCTCGATAAACGTCGCGTTCCGCAATCGGTATTTCCCATCTGCCGGCGAACACGCCGTCGACGCGGACCTCGGCGCTATAGGGAGGTTCGCACCGGACCGCGGCCACTACGTCCCGCCCGGGCGGAACGGCCACCGTAAACTCCTCGGCGCCGCATACCTTCCACCCCGCCTCGAATACGCTGACTCCCGGCGCGCCCCGTAACGGATGCGTCGCGGCGTAGCTCGGGAACATATTCGCCGCGCGGCGCCGCAGGCGATAGTCGTGCGCCGTTTCCGACGCCACGTCCGCCACGTCCACCTCGTCCGCCAGCTCGAACCGGGCCAACGCCGGCGAATCCGGCAGCGGCCGCGGCCCAAACACGTCCGGCGCGAAGCGCGCTACCGACATCTCGTGGCCGCCCGCCATGGTCGTCGTCAGCAGCCGCGCGGAGTACGCCGTGGGCTCGAGCACCCCGGAATTATCGAGCGGGTAGACTTTGAAGTAGCCGGCGAAATAGTCGCCGTACTTACCCTGCCGCCGGACGAATTCGGCGACGGCGCCCACGCCCTCCTGGCCGTAGCGCCAGGCGTCGCGCGTGACCAGGCCCTCCAGGTCGACGATCCGCCGGCCGCCGTAATACGCGAGCGCGCCCACGTCGTGCGTGAAGACGTCGGCCTCAACCGGCACGTTCTCCCGGATGTAGTTCGCGACCGCGATATGTTGGAAGCGTATGTCGCGGGCCGACATGCCGTAGGCCACGCAGAAGTAAGCCGACGACATCAGGCCGAAGACCAGGAAATAGGCGGCGCCGGTCCAAAACATCGCCGCGTGGCTTATCTGCGGCCGGCCGTAGCGGATGAGGAACGCCAGGCCGTCGATGCCGCCCAGGATGCCGATAACGAACAGCGGGAAGTAGGGCGCGATGTAGCGAGCGAAATGCCGCGGATAAGGCAGCGCCACGCACGCCGCCGCCACGCACGCCAGGAACACGGCGCCGGCGGCGAAACCGGGGAGCGCCCGGCCCTCCGACCAGGACTTCCGCGCCGCCCGGCCCCACCCCACCAGGAAGAAGGCCAACGCCAGCGGCGCGAAGTAATTCGCCGCGGCCTGCAACGTATTGGCGTTGTAAAAAGCCTTGATATACCCGCCGTCCAACCCGGTGAGGACGCTTTTAACGACGTATATGGTATAAGAGAGGATGGCCGCCGCCCGTTCGGCCCAGGGCCGCATACCCTGGGCAAGTATCGACTTCGACAGGAAGCTCATCGACGACAGGTGGCCGCCGACGAAGTAATTCAACGCGAAGTAGACGGGGATTGGCGTAAGGCCCAGGAGGACCAGCCACTTCGACCGGCGCGGCGCCGAGCCGGCGTGTTCGTTTCGGGGGCCCCGGCCCAGCAGCGCCATCGCCGCCAGTATCACCGCGGCGATTATCCCCTCCGGCCGCGCGAGCGTGAGCGTGGCCAGCGCCGCGATGAACCACACGCGCCGGCCCTGGTCCTGATATAAAATATAGGTGTACAGCGCGAAGAGCAGCGCGGCGACGTACAGGCCGCTGTCCATACCGCCCAGCGCGTGGAACGTCACCACCCCCGTCGTCGCGAAGACGAACGTCGAGACGATGACGTAGCGCCCTTCGAAGAGGTGCGAGACCACTTTCGCGAAGAGCCAGAGGCTCAGGCCGTACAGCGCGACGTTCAATATATACGCCGCCCACACCAGCGCGTTCGGATCCCGGAATACCAGCGCCAGCGGCGTCAGCAATAATAGGTAGAGGTAGGACGTAACGCCGGTGGTGGGCGGGTCGCCGACGTTGTAGGCCAGCGGGTGGCCGTCGGCGAAGTTGCGCGCGTAGTGGAGGAAGATGTACGCGTCGTCGAGCGGCAGCGTGAGGGAACCCTCGGTGAAGTACAGGTTGGAATACAGGTACAGCGCGCCGGTGACGGCCGCCAATACCGCGGCCAGGAGTACTAAAAAAACGTCGCTTTTCCGACGCGCCTCCATAAACGCGCGAATTCTACCACGCGCTTTGGGGGGTGTCAACGAATTAGGGGGAGGGCATATGGAACGAAAAAGCCGCCCCGGGGGGCGGCGGC
>CBFCYS010000230.1:0-2536 GCA_965602215.1 uncultured bacterium | reverse complement strand
AGCGTTACCGGCAGCGACTCCTCCACAAATTCTGGTATTACCCGGAGCGGTTCGGACCGCTTCTTTGCACCGGCTGCGGCCGCTGCATAACGTACTGCCCGGTAAAGATAAACATCAAAGAACTGGTCGAATATTTCGGCGGGCTCATTAATACGCCGCCGGGCGGCGCGCGCCATGGGAAATAACTCCGAGCGTCTTTACGTCCCGCGGCTCGTCCGCGTGGCCGCCGTTGACGACGAGACGCCGACCACGAATACGTTCCATCTCGCTTTCGACGACGGCCCCCGGCCGGACTTCAAATGCGGCCAGTTCGGCGAGTTCGGCATCTACGGCGCCGGCGAGTCGACCTTCTGCCTCGCGTCGCCGCCGAGCCGCGAAGGCCTGGATATTACGGTCAAAGAGGTCGGCAAGGTCACGCGCGCCTTCCACAACTTGAACGAAGGGGACCTCGTAACCTTCCGCGGCCCGTACGGCAACTGGTTCCCCTACGACGACTTCAAGGGCAAGAAGCTGTTGTTCATCGGCGGCGGCATAGGCCAGGCCCCGCTCCGCGGCCTGCTGTGGACTTGCCTCGAGAACCGCGGCGACTTCGACGAGATAGAGCTCATCTACGCCGCCCGGGAAGAGTGCGAGCTCGTCTACGAACGCGAGCTGCTCGAGCTCGAGGAGCGCGACGACGTCGCCGTAACGCTGGCGCTGGACCCGGTGTGCCCGGGCGAACCTATTCCCGAATGGCGAGGGCGGACCGCATTCGTCCCGCCCATCCTGGAGGAAGAGCGCCCCTCTCCCGAGAACCGCGTCGTCATTACATGCGGGCCGCCGATAATGATCAAGTTGGTCGCGAAGTGCCTCCTCGACAAACTGGGATACGCGCCGGGCCAAATTTGGACGACGCTGGAAATGAGAATGAAGTGCGGCCTTGGTAAATGCGGCCGCTGCAACATCGGCTCGACGTACGTCTGCAAAGACGGGCCGGTATTCAACTACGAACAGGTCCTTTCCTTTCCCCAGGAATTCTGAGAACCGACCGGCCCGGTTCCCAAGGCCGCTTCGCGGCCTTTTCTATTACCCTTCCCCGCATCTTGTTATATAATGGCCCGTGCGACCTGAAATGAAGTTGCTGGTCATATTACTCGCAGCCGCGGTAATGACGCCGGCCGCCGCCCTCGCGGCGGCCGAGGACGAGGCCATCGCTATCGTCAAGAGTTGGCGGGGCGAGGGTTACTTTATGAGCATCGGCCGAGCGGTGGACGGATTAGTTATGGGCTTCGAAGCGGAGGGCCACGCCGTCCAACCGGTCGCCTGGGACGCGGCGGAGACGCTCCCCGGCCACTACGACGTACGCTACTCGTTTCTCCTCGACGCCGCGAACACCGAGATGATCTTTTTACTCGATAAAGACGAGGGCCGCGTCTCGCCGGCGAACGATATGGCTCGAGCCGCGGTAATGCTCGCTACCTCGGTCGATATCGGCGAGGGGCCGACCGCGCCCACCGAATTAAAACCCGGCGGCCCAAGGACCGCGGCCGAGATCCAAACCGAAATCGGAATTAAACAAAGCGAGCTCGAAGAAATTTACGAGAATTACCTCAACGTTTACCCGAACGCGGGCGGCAAACTCGAAGTCCGGTTCACCATTCTGGCCTCGGGGAGCGTCGCCGGCGTCGAAGTCGTCGAATCGACGATAAACGTGAAGGCGCTCGCAATCGCCCTAACGCGCGCCGTAAACAGGTGGATATTCACGCCGGCCGTGAACGACGTTACGCTCACCTACCCCTTCATCTTCTACAGTAGGAAATAACGATACCCCCGGTAGCGAACCGACACGTACTTAATCCAAAAAGAACGTAGACGGTTTTTGGGATACTCGCCTTATTGTTAGAATGAAACCTTTTTACGCTTGCACCGTAGTTACGGCCGCCGTGCTCATCTCGCCGGCGCCGGGTTTCGCTTACGTCGGCGAGGAAGGCCGCGACCCGGCGGACATCGCCGCCGTAATCGAACGCCATAAAGCGGAGATAGCGACGATTTACGACACGTACCTCGACGCCGGCCTGGGCATCGAAGGGACCGTAGTCGTCAAGTTTACCGTCGCTAGTACGGGGGCGGTAACGGCCAGCGAGGTCGCGGAGGCCACTACGGATTGCAAACTTTTCGAAGAGGCGATCGCCGCCGCCGTCGCGAAGTGGGACTTCGGCCCGGGCGCGGGCGACGCCGTAACGGTACGCTACCCCTTTACGTTCACGATTCCCGAAAAATCGGGAGGGTGACGGTTTTCACAATATTCGCCGAAGCGATTGTCCTGTAATGATTTATGGGCTAGTAAAATAAAAAGGCCACGATTATCCGCTTGACTTACGCAGGGGGCAGGTGTAGGATTTCTTCGTAAGTTAACGCAAGGATAATACGCCAAGGGAGGCGTACATGCAAAAGAGAATAGTAACGACGGCGGTAGTACTGCTCTTTATCGCCGGCGCGAGTTGGGCCGCGGCCGCGAAGTACGGCGACGCGGCCTTCTACGTTGACGGCGAAAGCA
>CBFCYS010000229.1:0-2544 GCA_965602215.1 uncultured bacterium | reverse complement strand
GGTTATCGTAACGGTCGAAGTCGCGCGCCGCCCCGTCCACGAAGCGTTCCTCCACTTCGACAGCCACTACCTCGCGGGCGCGCCGGACGAGGTGCTGGGTCAGCTCGCCCCGCCCCATCCCTATCTCGAGTACGCTCTCGTCGGCCGCTATCTCCGCGGCGTCGGCAATGCGCCGCAATACGTCGTTGTCGACCAGGAATACCTGGCCTTTGTGCGCCCGTTTTACCACTTGATAAAATTACCCGTTTCCAGCGTAAAAACGGCCGGCTTATAACCCGGTTTATAACGCAACGCAACCTCGACTTCGCGACGGGCGTCGTCCTTCCGCCCGAGCTCGTTGTAACAGTCGGCAAGCAAATAACGGGTGAAGGAGTCCGTCGGCTCGAGCGCCACGGCCCTCTCTAAATAAGGGACGGCGCCGGCGTAATCTCTATCGAGGTAGAAGACGGTCCCCAGGTTATGCTGTACTTCGTGCGAGCGTCGCCCTACGCGATCGGCGAGCGTAAAATACTCCTCGGCCCGGCGCTCGTCGCGCCGCCGATAACGCATAAACATATCGTAGAGGAAATTCCCGACGGTCCCCTGCGCCCAATGGTCCAAGTACGCGGCGGGCGGGTCTACGCCGCGAACCTCGTAACGGGTTATAACGTCGGCGCGGGGGCCCGGCGAGCCGCGGCGCATAACGCGGTAAACCGCGCCGTCCTTCGCGACGCCGTAACCCCACGACCGTAAGAAATCGTACGGGTAAAGGAAGTAGTAGTCGTGGCGTTCATCGGCCAGAACGCCCCTCATAATTTCGTAGAAGTAATCTACGACCCGCTCAACCGGCGCGCGGGAAAGGTCCCGGCCGCCGAAGTCGAAGACGTCGAAATAATTGGCGTTGCCGGTGGTATCGACGAAGAAAATGTCGGGACGGGCGTACTCCACCGTCGTTAACGCCTGTATCCCGGTCGTGGGCGCCGAGTTCTCCTCCCCCAGGAAAAAGAAGTCTCCGTAACCCACCGAGCGTAAGTGGTTCGCCCCGAAATCCCGGACGTACGGGTAATACGTCCGGTCGGCCTGATAGAAACGCGTAACCACCGGCAGCAGTACGAAGACCGCCGCCAACCCTAAAAATACGTACGCGGCGACGCGCCGCCACTTCGCTAACGTCCCGCCGACCCGCGTAACCGCGACGCCGACGCATATCGCCGTCAACATATAGAACGGGAAGTACCACGCCCGGAAGCCGAAAGACGGGTAGTTGATGGTGAGGATTAACGTGAAGAAAGAGATGGCGACGAAATACAGAAAATAGCCCCGGCGCCGCCACGCCAGCCAAGCGGCGCCCACCGCGGCCACGCCCATACCCACCCACCGGAATTGGTCCAAATATAACCACGCCGCGGTCTTGGCGCGCCACCCGACTACCGCCCAGGGCGCGCTGAACATCTGGCTCTGGAACTCCTTGCAAGTTAAATGGAAGTACAGGCCGTACAAAGTGCGCGGCTTGCCCCAATTCTGGACGACGCCCACCGCGGAGCGTACGGGTAAATAGAGATAAGTGGACATCGCGAGCAGCCACAACGCCGCCGCTACGTAGAGGTGGCGGGGGCGAAGGCCCGCGGCGCGCCGCTGCCAAATGACGAACGCCGCGTACGGAATCAGGAGGACCGCTTGCTGGGGGTGATTCGTACAGGCGATGCCAAACGCGAAGGCCGCGGCGTATAGCCACCTGACGTCGGCGCGACGGCGCCACGTGAAAAGCGCGAGCATCGTCGCCGCGGTGAGCGCCATGTTCATCGTGTAGACTTCGCACGTTGTGGATTGAATCCAAACCGTAGGCGCCACCGAATACGCCATACCGGCGACGGCCGCGCCCGCCGAAGTCGCCCAACCGCCGTCCGCCACTTCGTAAACCAGGAGGACGACGAAATAAGCCGTGGCCGCGCCCGCGACCGCCGAAAAGAGATTCATCCCCAGGATGGGGTTAATCCCGGGCAGCATCGCGAAGAGGTAACAGGCCAAATGCCACCCCGGGAAACCCGGCGGCACGCCGCTGCCGAGGAGGGCGACGGACCGGTTGAACAGGCCGGAGTCCTGCCAGAAGACGTCGCAGCATAGCGTCTTCGCGTATACGACGAAAGCCGCCACAGCGACCGCCGCGGCGACGTAAAACCGTTCTCGGGGCATCGTAGTTTCGTTATTCATAATAGGAATTTATAATCCGCCTTACGCCGCCAGGAATATCAACCGAGCCGGGGTTCACAAAAATAATGTACGACATCGTCATGAAAGTGACGACGCCGCCTAAAAGCTCACGGCGAACGGTAGAGTTCCGTTCCCTTATATGGAAAAATCGCTCAAACCTCGCGAACCGCCAAGCGGCATCAATATAGCAAATGAAGCACTACCGCGCAAACGATTTCGCCTGAGGCCGCCCCCGGCCTTGACCGCGGTTGCGCCGTATATTATGATGCGCGGGATAGAGGAGCCGAACCGTTGAACGCTAAAAAAACTCTTGCCGCGGCCTTACTGGTCGTTCTCTTCGTAGTCGCCGTGGCG
>CBFCYS010000228.1:0-2624 GCA_965602215.1 uncultured bacterium | reverse complement strand
AACCGCTCCCGGGGGCCGGCGGTCCGGGGGACCCGCCTCCAGTGCGACCGCGACGAATATCGTAAGCGGGCCCGGCGCCTATTGGAAAAGACGGCCCACCTCGACATCCGCCAGGCCACCGTCACGGCCATAGCCGCGGGCGACTCGCGCGTAGAGGGCGTTATAGCCGGCGACGTCCTCTTCCCCGCCCCGCGCGTCATACTTACGCCGGGGACGTTCCTCAACGGCCTGCTGCATTTCGGCATGCGCCGGGAGGAGGGAGGGCGCGTCGGCGAGCCGCCGGCGGTCGGCCTATCCGGCTCGCTTAAAAAGCTCGGCTTAGATATCGGCCGCCTCAAGACCGGCACGCCGCCCCGCGTCAAGGCGAGCTCGGTTGATTTAGATAAAACGCGGGTCCAATATGGCGACGAGCCCTGTCCGGCGTTCACGAAACCCCATTTAAAAATAAAACAACTCCCCTGCTACATAACGTACACCAACGAGCGGACCGCGAAGCTCCTAACCGACAACCTGGACCGCTCTCCCCTATTCCAAAAGGTCATCGTCGGCGTGGGGCCGCGGTATTGCCCGTCGGTCGAGGATAAGGTGGTGCGGTTCGGCCGCGAGCGCCACCAGCTCTTCCTCGAGCCCGAGGGCCGCCGCCTCGACGAGTTCTACGTCAACGGCTTCGCGACCAGCATGCCGGTGGACGTCCAGGAGGCGGCGCTCCGAACCATCCCCGGCCTGGAGGACGTCTGGATGACGCGCGCCGGCTACGCCGTCGAATACGACTTCGTCCCGCCGCGCCAGCTCGAGGCGACGCTGGAGGCCAAAGCCGTCCCGGGCCTGTACTGCGCGGGACAGATAAACGGGACCTCCGGCTACGAGGAGGCCGCGGCGCAGGGCCTGGTCGCCGGCGTCAACGCCGCGCTCGCCTGCCGCGGCGACGAGCCGTTCACGCTCCGCCGCGACGAGGCGTACATAGGAGTCCTGGTCGACGACCTCATCACGAAGGAGCACGTCGAGCCGTACCGCATGTTCACCGCCCGGGCGGAGTACCGCCTGCGCCTCCGCGAGGATAACGCCGACGACCGCCTCCTCGACTACGGATATAGATTGGGCCTGGTCAAACCGGCGCGGCGCCGGGCGCTGACCCGATTCCGGGAGGAGGTGGCCTCGCTGCGGAAGACGTTGGCGGAGCGGAAGGTGGGCGAGGGCTCAAGGCGGAAGGCCGCGGCGGAGATGCTCAAGCGCCCCGAGGTCTCTCTGGAATATCTAGCCGAAGAGTTGCCCGAAATATCCGAATTCGGCGAGGCGGCGCGGGCCCGCGTCGAGACGGATATCAAGTACGAGGGGTACGTCCGGCGGCAGGAGGACGAGGCCTCGGCGCTCGCGGCCTACGAGGAAACGGCGCTCCCGGAAACGCTCGACTACGACCGCTTAACGGCCCTTTCGAAAGAGGCGCGCGACACGCTCGAGCGCGTCCGGCCGGCGACGCTCGCCCGGGCGTCGCGGCTCCAGGGCGTCACGCCAGCGGATTTGATAATCCTACTGCGGTATATCAAGGGAAAACGCGGTTGACAGGCCGGGCGGCCGGAGTTAATATGCCGACGTGGGTACGCGAACAGCTCAAGCCGACGCCGGCTTTTTTGTGGACAAATACCTGGCCGAAACGGCCGAAACGGTGCGGGGGAAGTTTAAGAAACTCGCCGCTCTCCACGAAAAATACCGCAAACGGGCGCGGCTCTCGGCCTCGCTCGAGGCCGAGGCGTACGTCGTCCATCTGGTCCTCGACAGCCTGAAATTGCAAGAACTGGCGCCGCCCGGGCCGGCGGAGCGGCTGGCGGACGTGGGCTCCGGCGGCGGGTACCCGGGCCTGCCGCTCGCGATCGTACGGGAGGACTTGGAGATAACGCTAATCGAACCTTCCCCCCACAAAGCCGAGTACTTGCGGCTGGCCGCGGCCGAGCTGGAGCTGGGCAACGTCGCCGTGGCCGCGCGGCCCGCGGAGGAGCTGGCCGGAAGCGACTTCGACGCGGCGTGCTGCAAGGCGCTGGCGCGAGCGGACGCGGCACTCAAGTTGTCGTTGCCGCTGGTCAAGGCGGGCGGCCGGGCGGTTCTCTTTTTGGGGGACATAACCGAGGAACGCTTGAGCGACCTGGACGCCGGGGCGCGCGCGGCGGGAGGCCGCCTCGCGAACATATACAAATATAATCTACCGACGCTAACGAAGCCGCGCGCCCTCGTCGAGGTGATTAAGGATTAGGTTTCACGTGAAACAATAGGGCCGACGTTTCACGTGAAACGTAACCGCTGATATGAAGAAGTTCGTCGCCATCGCGAACCAAAAGGGCGGCGTCGGCAAGACGACCACCGCCGTCAACCTGGCCGCGGCGCTCGCGGCCGCGGAGCAGCGCGTCCTGCTGGTGGACTGCGACCCGCAGGCCAACGCCACCTCGGGCCTGGGCGTCGACCGCGACGCGCTACAGGCCACGACGTACGAGCTGCTGCTGGGCGAGGCCACGCTCTCGGACGTCGTCGTCGAGACCGGCGTCCCGGGCCTCAAGCTCGCGCCCTCCCACCCCCGGCTGGTCGGCGCCCAGCTCGAGCTCGCCGACGCCCCCGACCGCGAGGCGCGACTCAAA
>CBFCYS010000227.1:0-2695 GCA_965602215.1 uncultured bacterium | reverse complement strand
TCGTCGAGAAGTTTAAAATTTGGGCGACGGGGCCGGATGAATTAATAAACAGGGATGCTTTTTTCGAACCGGAAAACTACATCTACGACGGCTCGGCCGTACACCTGACGGCGCTCCGGGGCGAGACCGAGGCTTTCCAGCTGGTAGTAAACGCCGATTACGGCAACGTAAACGACGTTGAAGTGGAGGTCCGGCCGCTGGCCGGGCCCGGCAAGGTGCAGATAGGCGTCGACCGGATTTCGGTTTATTTCGAATACTACGTTACGGTAAAGACGCCGGGCGACTACCGGGGCCGCGCGGGCGAAGTTCCCGACGCGTTGCCGCCCCTCGCCCAGCCCTTCGACCTCGCCAAAGCGGAAGCGCAACCGTTATTCGTAGTGGTTGACGTTCCCCGCGACGCGAAAGCGGGGAAATACGCGGGCGATATAGTGGTCCGGGCGAAGGGCGCCGAATCGCAGAAGCTGACGTTGGAAGTCGACGTGCTCGCCGAGACGCTCGAGCCGGCGTCGTTACCCCCCGCGCTGCTAGAGCCGGACTACCGCGCCGTAGCGGCGTGGGAAGACGGTAAGCCGGACCAGCCGGTAAAACAAGATGAGTTGCAGCCGTATTTGGACTTATTCTCGAGCCGCGGCGCAACTCCCCTCGACGGCGGGTATTCGCAGTACCGCTTGACGGCGAGCGCGAAGAAAGCGGCCGAAGCCTGGGCGGAAGCCGCCCGGGCGTCCGGCCCTACGGTCTTTTACTTGTCGCCCACGGCGGAAGACGCGAGGCCGGACCTCGACGCCATGGCCGAGGAATACGGCGTTCTCTACGGCGCGTGCGGCGGCGAGGAGCCGAAGGCGCCGGTTATTTGGACGGCGTTCGAGGGAGGTTCGCCGTCGCCTTTTACGGAAGGGGCGGCTTCGGCGGCGTGGTGGTCCGATTTCGCGAAGGCCGCGTCGGCATGGCCGGGTAAGCCGGCTTTGGCCGCGGCGGCGGCGCCCTACCGCGGCGCGCCGGGGGTGTCGCTGGCGGGCGCGGTATCGTACTGGCTGCCCACGTTCCACGACGTGGCGGTTTGCCCGGAACGTTATCAAAGCCTGGGAAAGAACCAAAAGTACTTCATCCGCGCGGACGGCTCGGGCGGCGACGTCCTCGACGGCCGCCGCGCCGGCGCACGTCTAATATCGTGGTACGGCTATCTGTGGGGCGCGGATGGCGTAGCCGCGCTCGCGCTTCCGTCGGACGCGGTACGTCCGAACAACCCGTGGTTGGACGACCCGATGGCGGGGACGGCCGCGGCGTTCGGCAACGGCCTTGGGACGTGGGTTTACCCGGGGACGCCCGCGGGAGCGGAAGGGCCGGTCTCGTCGGTTCGCCTCGAGCTGCTCCGCCAGGGCCTGGAGGACTGGGCGCTTTTCAAGATGGTCGAGAAGAAGCGAGGCGGCGAATACGTCCGGGAGCGCCTGCAATCGCTTCTGCCGTACGCCGTTGACGACCTGGCCGACGTTTCCGCCCGCGACCTGGGCAATAACCAGATATTCGAGTTGCGCCGGGCTTTGTTGGCGGAGCTGAGCGGCGGCGCGTCCATAGGACGGCCGGTCAATATATCAGGCCGCGTGGCAGACGCCCCCGGCAACCCTTTGTACCACGCGCATGTAACGGGCGGTTCCTTCGCCGCTTATACCGGCGGGGACGGCTCTTACTCGTTACGGTTCAAAGAAGGGGGGCGCGCTTTACAAGTTTCGGCGTCCGGCTTTCGGGGTAACGACACGCGCGGGGGCGGCGTTACTCTTTACCGCGGATTAAAAGGCTTATTGCCGGTCTTCGACTTCGAGGCGGGTATCGACGGGGCGTTTTGGCTGAGCGGCGACGAAACCGACGCGCTGGCGGTAGGGGAGGAGCGCGACGTCGTGCTCGAAGGCGAGATCGCCCTCGCCGCGGAATTCCCCTGCGGCCGGATAGGCCGGATAGTAAACCTGTACCCCCGACTCAAAGATTTTTCCAAGCATCACCGCCTCGAGTTCGCCGCGTACAACCCCAACGATTTCATAGTGGATATATGGCTGTTAATTTTAGACGACGAGACGTTGGACGTCGACCGTCAGTTCCGGCGCGGGATATCACTAAAGCCGCGCGCTTGGACGCGCGTTTCGTACCGGATTAAATATTTAGATAAAGCGGGGGAGGCAAAGTTCGGAGTTAAATCGGATGGTTCGTGCATAATCAAGGCGGCTTACCGCCCTAACCTGGCCGCTATCGTGGGCGTCGGGTTCGAAGCCGACGGCCTAACGGCGTACGGCGGTAAAGGAAGCCCCAAGTCCTATCGGGTTTTAATCGACGACGTTAAATTGGTGACGTTCGAGTAGTACCCTCTCGCGATGCGGGTCATTTTAGCAACTATGAACGCCGGTAAATTGGCGGAAGTGGCGGCCATCGTAGGGTCGGCCGCGGACATCGGAGGGCTCGAAGCTTTAACGGAAATAAAGCTGCCGCCTGAGGAAGGCGCGACGTACGAGCAGAACGCGCTCGCGAAGGGGCGGGCCGTGGCGGGGGGTGTCGGCGTCGCGGCGTTGGCGGACGACTCGGGATTGGAAGTCGACGCGTTGGGCGGAGTGCCCGGCGTACGCTCGAGCCGATACGCGGGGCCCGCCTGCGACCCGCAAGCCAACAACGAGAAATTGCTGCGCGAGCTCGGCGGCGTGCCGGTGTGTGA
>CBFCYS010000226.1:0-2726 GCA_965602215.1 uncultured bacterium | reverse complement strand
ACAGCGCGCGCTGGGCGTCGGCGGTTTCCTGGTCTGTGAACCATTGGTGCTGGAAGGTGAATTCGTCGAGCGGCAAGTCCAGGAACAGCGTCGGGAGGCTGGCGAGGGAGTCGACGTTGGCGTTCGTGACGGTGCAGGTTACCTTAACGTACGGCGTCCGGCGGCCATTCGCGGCTCGAGCCGCCAGCAGCGAGTCGAGACCTTCCTTCGTCCGGAGGAACGAACCCGGCGAACGGCGTTGGCCGTCGTGCACGGCTGGCGGCCCGTCCACCGATACCATTATGCTGTCGAGGCCCGTCTCCACCAGCGCCTCGGCGTCGCGGGCCAGGAAGGTGCCGTTGGTGTTAACGCCGCACCGCAGGCCGCGGCTCTTTACGTACGCGATGAATTCGAGGGCGTCGCGGCGCAGGAAAGGCTCGCCGCCGGTTATGCCGATGCGGGGGCGCCAACGCGCGATGTCGTCCACTACGGCCTTAAGTTCGTCCAGCGTCAATTCGTCGCGGGCGCGGAGGTACTCGTCGCCCTCGAGCCGCCGCGAATGTTCTACCCAGCACATCTCGCAGTTGAGATTGCACCGCCGCGTAACCCAGAAGCTCACCGCGTACGGAGCGAGGGCGCGGCCGCGCCCCAGCCGGCGCTCGAGCTTGAGCGCGACGCGGGCGCGTTTTATCGCTTCACGCAGGAGCTCGCCGGGCGTGCGGCTCGCTATCTTCTTTATGTATCGTTCGACGGCCATAATAGCGAGGGATAGTAGCACGGCGCGGCGCCGTCGTCAATCTGTGCCAAATATCACAAAACGCTTGACTTCGGCGCTGAGGTGTGTTATCGAGTGGGAAAATTCCCCGAAAGGTAAAGGCTTTGCTAACTGATTACGCGTTCGTTGCGTTCTTTATTTTCTTCGGCATTTTCTTCGTCGCCGCGGCGCTTATCGGCGCCTGGTTTATACGTCCTCAGCGGCCCAGCCGCATAAAGGGCGATATATACGAGTGCGGCGAGACCACCCGGGGCACGTCCTGGGTCCAGTATAACGTCCGGTTTTACGTCGTCGCTTTGGCGTTCGTTATTTTCGACGTCGAGGCGGCTTTTCTTTTACCCTGGGCCGTCGCCGCGAAGAGACTGGGCCTGTACGCTTTCGTCGAGATGATGATATTCGTCGGCATCCTACTGGTGGCGTTGGCGTACGCGTGGCGCAAGGGGGGCCTGAAATGGGCGTAATCGCCAGGCTCCCGGTCTACTGGGAGAAGCTGCCCGGCGGCGGCATCGTAACGACCAACCTCGAGAAGCTCCTAAACTGGTCGCGGGCCTCGAGCGTCTGGTACATGATATTCGGCCTCGCCTGCTGCGCCATCGAGATGATGGCGGCGGGAGCTTCGCGCTACGACTTCGACCGGTTCGGCATGATGTTCCGGGCGACGCCGCGCCAGTCGGACATGATGTTCATCTCGGGGACCATTACGCTTAAGATGGCGCCGCGCATCCGCCGCCTGTGGGAGCAGCTGGCGGAGCCGCGCTACGTCGTCGCCATGGGCTCCTGCGCCATCTCCGGCGGCGGCTTCTACTACGACGCTTACAGCGTCCTCAAGGGTATAGATAAAATAATCCCGGTGGACGTCTACGTCCCCGGCTGCCCGCCCCGGCCCGAAGCCCTTATGCACGGCTGCCTGAAGTTGCAGGAGAAGATCAAGGGCGAGAGCCTGGTACAGGCCTTCGGCAACTTCGACGACGAGCACGCGTCTCGCGAGCGCCTCGACGGCCGGTGGATTCTGGCGAAATAACCAAATCGGTTTAATCCTCTTTTTCACCGTTTTTTCGGCTGGTTCAGTTACGGACGGGTATGGCCGGATTGACTATCGAGCAGATAGCAGGCAAGATTAAGGACGCCGTAGGGGACGTCGTCGTCGAGGTGAACGAGGGCGACCGGGTCCCCTTCGTGAAGGTAGAGGCCAACGCCGTCGCCCGGGTGGCGCGCTTCCTCCGCGACGACGCCGAGGCGGCCTTCGATTTCCTGATGTACATAACCGCGGTCGACTTCCCGGACGAGGACAAGCTCACGCTGGTGTACCATTACTTCTCCTACCGGGACGAGCAGTCGCTGATGGTGAAGGCCGACGTGCCGCGTCAGGGCGGCATGGTGCGGTCTGTCGCCCACATCTACGTCGCCGCGGATTGGCTCGAGCGCGAAATCTACGACCTCTTCGGCGTTACCTTCGACGGCCACCCCAACCTCAAACGCCTCCTGACGCCGGAGGGTTTCAAAGGGCACCCCCTGCTCAAAGATTTTACGAGCGAGGACTACGTACCGTTCCCGGACAAGATGCCGGGGAAAAAGTAGCCCAAGGCTGCTAAGCCGGTCTTATGGCCACCGATACCGCGATACATACCCAGGAGTTCCAGGTCAACATGGGGCCGCAGCACCCGTCGACGCACGGCGTCTTCCGCATGGTGCTGACGATGGACGGCGAACGCGTCGTCGACAGCGAGCCGCACGTCGGCTTCCTCCATCGCTCGATGGAGAAGATGGCCGAGAACCGCCTCTACATCCAGTTCCTGCCGATGGCGGACCGCATCGAATACCTGAGCTCGTTATTCTGCGCCGCGGCGCACTGCGAAGCGGTCGAGCAGCTCATGGAAATAGAGGTGCCGCCGCGGGCCAAGTACCTCCGCACGATGTTCATGGAGCTCAACCGCATCGCCTCGCACTGCATCTACTTCGGCGTCTTCGCGCT
>CBFCYS010000225.1:0-2744 GCA_965602215.1 uncultured bacterium | reverse complement strand
AGCGCCGCGAATGCTAAAATTACCGCCGCTCCGATCGCTACAGCCTTCCTCATATCGTGCCCTCCTTTCGGGTTTAACCCTATGTAGAGTTCCGGTTGAATATAACTCAACCCGACTTAAGCCGCAACCGTTATCCCGTTGCGTCGTCGTAACCCTCGCCCACGCTCCACGCCTTCGCGAACGCCTCGCCCAGGGCGACGTAGTCGCCGGGGGGCGCGACGAGCAGGAAAGGATCGAGCTTCGTAATGTGGGGCTCGCCGTCGACCAGTATGCCCTCGTCGGCGTAGGCCGCCACCTGCTCGCCCACGTATAAATTATTCCCGGGGAACTCCACCTTCCGGACGACGCGGCACTCCGCGCACAGCGGACACCCCTCGACCATGGGCGCGGTCCCCAGCTCGCCGTAGAAGACGTCGAATACCTTCGCCTTGTCCACCTCCGCGCCGGAGCGGATGCCGACGTAGTCGGTCGGGACGACGAGGTCGCGGCCGGGGAGGTTGACGCTGAAGGTCCCGTGCTCGTCAATGCCGCGCGTGGTGTGGTGCTTCTTGCCGATCGCGACGGCCAGGTACGGCGGGGAGTAGTTGACGCGGCTCACCCACGCCACCGCCATGAAGTTCGGCTTGCCCGCCACCGTCGCGCCCACCAGCGTTACCGGCATGGGATAACCGAAAGCGCCGTCCTCCAGTTTTATTTTAGCCATATAAGTACCTCCTCTAAGAAGTAATCTAACTTATCGCCTCCAGCGTATCGCGGTCCGGGTCGAAGTTGACGTAGCGCCGTATGGCCGGTGAGAACGCGAGCGGCAGGAAGCTCAGGAACGTCAGGATGAAGGAAGCGGAAATTAAAAGCCGTATCGATATGAACTCCGCAAGCACGCCGCCCAGCGCCATCGCGAGCGGCGTCAGGCCGCCGGCGAGCGTGCCCAGAAGGCCGAAGACCTTGCCCCGCATATTTTGGGGGGTCGTCATCTGGAGGACCGCCATGATGAGCGCGTTCAGTACGGCGTTGAAAAGGCCGAATACCGCCGCCAGCGCGAACATCAGCGGGAAGTAGAGGTAGAGCGGGAACGCCGCCAACGCGCCCATGCCGACGACGGCGGAGAGGTAGAAGACGGCGAAACGGCGGGCCGGCTTGACGTGGATAATCGACGTTAGAATATAACCGACGAACATGCCGCCGGTCAAGCCGGCGAGGACGAAGCCGTATCGCTCCGGGCCCAGGTATTCCGCCCGCTCGAACAGCGGCAAGAGCAGCATGATGCCCATCGACGCGAAGAAGTTGAGCACCGAGAAGACGACGAGCATGTACCGCAGCGGCCGGACCCGCCAGGTGAAGGACAGGCCGGCCTTGGTGTCCTCGACGAACCTGAACTCCTGCTTCGCGTGTTGGACTTTGGGTATTTTTATAAATACCTCCGTCGCGGCCGAAAATAAGTACGAAACGCCGTTTATCAAGAAAAGGAGCGGCGCGCCGAGGAGGGCGTAGAGGAAGCCGCCGACGGAGAAGCCGGGGATGCCGGAGGCGGCGTAAATCAGGTGGAACAAGGAGTTGGCCTTGACGAGCTTGGCCTTGGGGACGACGTCCGGCAAAGCCGAAGTTATCGCGGGGCCGAAGAAAGCGCCGCCCAGGCCCAACACGACGCCGGCGGCGAAGACCATCCAAACGTCGAGGACGCCGGCGAAGGCCGCGGCCGCCACGCCGACGATGACGACGCCCCGCAGCGCGTCCGTCGCGACGATCATCCACTTGCGGTCGGTCCGGTCGACGATGACGCCGGCGAACGGCGAGACGACGACGCGGGTCAACGCCGTCGTGGCCATGAGCGCCCCCATGAGCGCCGTCGAGCCCGTGACCGCCAGGACCCAGAAGCCGAGGGCAATGCTGTAGGCCGTGTCGCCCAGCGACGAGACGAACTGCCCCTGCCACAGCAGCATGAAGTTGACGTTCCACAGCCGCGCCTTTTTCTCGGGGGCGGAGGGCTCCTCGGGCGGCGGTGCCGCGTCCTCTATCGCGCGTTCGTCCATACAAGTTTCAGATCAAATCGGTTTCGCGATTTCACAGAAAACGCTCGAGCCGTCGACTTCCTCCACGCGCGCCTCGACGCCGAGCGAGGCCGCGAGCACCCGGAAATCCTCCGGCGCGAACATCGTCGCGGTGAAGCCGTCCCGGCACACGATGACGCCGCCGCCGGTGCGCGCATAATCTATTTCGCCCAGAAGGCCCTCGGCGGCCTGCGCCTCGAACCACGCCAGCCGGTCCTCCCAGAACGCCGCGGCGTAACTGGAGAAGAGCGCTAACCCGCCGGGCCTTGTCACGCGGACGGCCTCGGCCATCAGCTCGCCCGGGCCGACGTGGAAAGCCGAGATGCCGTTCTGGATGCACGCCACGACGTCGAATACGTTGTCGCGGCAGCCGAGGCGCGCGGCGTCGGCCTGAACGAGTCTTACTTTATCGTAGGGGGCGAGCTCCTCGCGGGCGAGGGCGAGGCTCGCGAAAGAGGTGTCGACGCCGACCGCCAGCCGGGCCCGCGTCGCCAGCGGCCCGAGGACGCGGCCGTAGCCGCAGCCCAGCTCGAGCACGACGTCGCCCGGCTCGAGCCGGCCCAGCACGTACTCGAGCTCGGCGGCGAAGTACCGCCGCACCCGCGGCGACGCGAGCTCGTAGACGCGCCGCAGCCGCTCGGCGGCGAGTTTATCGTCGTAGTAACCGCTCACGCCCGTTATGGCTTACTTAGCCTGCGG
>CBFCYS010000224.1:0-2755 GCA_965602215.1 uncultured bacterium | reverse complement strand
CCGCGCATATCCCGATAAACATTCCCCATATCGCGCCGCCGGCCGCGTCCAGCGGGTAGTGGACGCCGACGTAGACGCGCGAGTACGAGACGACCAGCGCCACCGCGAACAACGCCGCGCCGACGCGCTTGTACTCCGTGAAGACGACGAAGGCGAAGGCGAACGTGTTGGCCGCGTGGGCCGACGGGAAGGCCGGCGACGGCGCCTGGTGCGGAAGCAGGAGGCGTACCGTCTCGAGCGCGAACGGCGGCCTGGCCCGGGCGAAGAGCGGCTTGAGGAGCCGGACCGTCGTCACGTCCGCGAGGGCCACCGCCACCGCCGCCGCGATTACGCAATATATCCCCGGCCGCCGGTACCGCGCCGGCAGGTAAATAGCCGCGAGGGCCGCGGCGCCGACGTAAAAATATTTATGTGTGATGACGAGGAAGACGCCGTCCAGCGGCGGCCAGGCCAGCGTCTGGTTTATGAGGGCGAAGAGCGCCCGGTCGATGCCGACGACGAGGTCCATCGTCACCGTTCGCCTCGCAGCGTCGCCAGCGCCTCGAGCGCGGCGTCGTCGTAGGGGTCGAGCGCGAGGGCCTGCCGCGCGGCGTACGCCGCGGCGCCGCCGTTGCCGTTCTGAATCTCAAGCCAGGCCAGCGCGTCCCAGACGCCGGCCAGCCGCGGGCAAAGCTCGAGCGCGCGTACGAACTCGGCTCGAGCGGGTTCGAAATCCTTCCGGTCGTACAGCTCGACGCCGTCGTTGTAGTGCTGCAGCGCGTCGTCGACGACGGCATACGCGCGTTCGGTGAAACCTTCGTCGTAGAAGCCGCCGGCCGCGGCGGGCCCGGTGAACAGCGGCGACGGCGGCCCGAGGTCCGGCGCGTCGCGCCCCGGGACGCCGACGAGGAATACCCGCCACGATATGGTCTCGAAGACGGGCGTGAAGTGCTCGAGTTTCGCCGGGTCGAACTGCATCCGGTACGCGCAAGAGCTTACCGGGACCTCGGTTACGGCGCGCGTGTAGCGGATGGAGTCGGTACCGCGGTTCGTGACGAACGCCGTGTGGTACGCCACGTACGTCACGTCGTACTTCTCGCACACGCGGTAGAACGCCTCCTCGTCCTCGAAGATGGCCCGCCAGCACTCGTCCACCTTGGCCCGCATCCCCGGCGCCTCGTAGATGGGGTGGAGGACGATGGGCGTGCCGGCGTACGTCAGCAGCGTCGCCGACGCGGCGATGGGCGTGAGGACCGCGGCCTCGTCGCGCTCGGGCAAGTTGCCGAACCAGCGGATAAGGCGCCACTCCTCGTCGCCGACGTTGGTGGCATACCCCCCCTCCGATGCGGCCGCGACCTCGAGGAGCCGCGTCCACGGCTCGGGCCGGAATTCGTACCGGAACGCCTTAACCGCCTCCAGCGGGATGACCACGGCCGGTATCAGCAGCCACGCCAGCGCGCGGCGCCTCGTGACCAGCCGGCCGTACCCGGCGGCGAAGGCCGCGACGAAGAAGATGAAGACCACGCTGAAGCGGTTGTAAACGGCGTACAGCAGGCCGAAGACGGCGAAGAAGGTTAGAGTCGCGGCGCCGACGTAACCGGCGGGCGTCCCGAAGCCGCGCGCGAACTTCCCCCAATGGCGGACGAGCGGCGCGGCGGCGACGGCGAGCGGCGGCCCCAACATCACGGCCGCGGCCGCGAGCGACGGCGAGGCCGCCGGCCCGGTCCATATCTCCCGCGCGGCGAGCGGCAAAGCCGTCGGGTCGGCCGGTTTCACCCCCAGGTAGCGGAGCTTGTAGAATATCATCGTGTAGATGTGGGAGTATTCGCCGGCGGCGGCGAAGGGTCGCCCCATGCCGTAGGCGACGGCGAAGAATACCACGAGCGCGGCGACGCGCTGCCACCACTTCAACCGCCACCGCCACCCGACCAGCGCGGCCGCCGTGACGGCGACGGCGAGCGCGAACAACGGCGACGCGGCGAATACCTTCTCCCGCAGCGCCGGGTGCAGGTACGCGACGACGGCGGCGACGACCAGCGCCCCCGCGGCCCGGCCCACGTTCTTCGTTTCGTTGGACGCCAGCGCGGCCGCGGCTAACGGCACCGTCGCGAAGAAGAACAGGAAGGACGACGCGTGCCAACTCACCAGCGCGAGCGCGAAGGCCGCGGCGCCGGCGGCGAACCAGCGCCATCCCCCCCCCTGTACTAATCTAACCTGAGAATACAACGCGAAGAAGAATACCGGCAGGACGAAATCCTCGCGGAGGTAGTTGCCGCACGTTCGCAAATATATGGGGAGCGCCAGCGCGTACACCAGCGCCGCGAGCAGCGCCCCCCGCCGCGAGCCGAACGCGCGCCGCGCCCATAGATATACGACGAAGAGCGAGAGCGTGCTCCAGAGCGAGACGTGCCAGCGGAGGAAGTTGGGGGGAGGGACGCCGCGCACCAGCGGCCCGAGCAGCCGGTAGGACAGGCCGATGAAGGCGTCCTGCGTCAGGAAGAACGACCGCGCGGTGTCGACGCCCTCGGGCCACTGCGCCGCGCGGTCCAGCGCCGGGACCGTCTCGCCGAGCGCGAACGTCCGCATATAACGGAAGCGGAACGCGGGGTCCGAGGTGAAGTACGCGCCGACCGGCCAGTGGTACAATTTCACCGAGACGACGACGACGTAGAGCGCGACCAGCGCGGCCGCGGCGACCCACGCGGGCCGGCGCGATGCGAACTCCCATAGTGTCCGTAAGCGTCGCAACCGATTGATATCCTTAAAGAAAGTAGAC
>CBFCYS010000223.1:0-2817 GCA_965602215.1 uncultured bacterium | reverse complement strand
CGAAAGCGCGAGGCTCTCCGCCGGCGCCAAATACTTCCTGACGGGCGGCAAGAGACTCTACGGCCGGTACAAGGCCGAATGGCGCCGGAACGTCTTCTCCGGTTTCGAGTACCGTGTGTATAACTTCGCCGGCCAGGGCGCATACCTGATAAAAACCGACCCGCAGGAGCTGAGCGTCGAGGCCGGCCCGAGCTATATCAACGAGCGTTATCGCGACGACAGCGAAAAAACGGCGGCGTCTTTCGTCGCGGCGCACGTAGGCGCCGATTACCAGGTATTCCTCAACGGCACGACCGAGATAGACGCGGCGGTCGTTTGGAACATGAACTTGAAGGACACGTCCGACCAGCTGCTGACGGCCAGCGCGGCCTTGCGGGTGGCGCTCGCGAGCTGGCTGGCCTTAGCGGCGACCGAGAAGATCGACTGGGACAACGTCCCGCCGGAAGGCTTCGGCCAGCTCGACGTAACGACGACCGTCGGCCTCGCCATCCGGAATTATTAACGCCGTCGCGTGCCGGAGAGAAGCGACGCGTCCACGCGTTAAACCATCCCGCGCCGTCGCCGTCAAAATGGGCGAAGACGAAGCCGAATTCATTTGACGGAGGTAATCGTGAAAAAGTCAGTCTTAATACCCGCGTTGTGCGCGTGCGTGCTGTTGGCCGCCGCCGCGGCCGCGGAGACGTTCACCTTCACCATCCCCGACGTCTACCTCAAAGGCGGCGACGCGGCGAAGGAACCCGTGCTGCTAAACGTTACGGGCACCGGCCGCGTCAAGGCCGTACCGGACCAGGTGGCAATATCCGCTCGCATCTACACCGAGGCGAAGAAGGCCGGCGAGGCCTTCGACGAGAACCAGTTCCGGATGGGGTACCTGATGGATTTGCTGATCGCCCAGGGCGTCCCGCGCGAGAAGATAGCCACCGAGTCGCTGTACATCAATCCCGTTTATAAGAAGGATTCGTCGAAAGTGGACTACTACGTCGTCGACCGCCGCATTAAAATCTTCCAGGATAATATGGAGCGGATAAGCCCGGTCCTCGACGCGCTGGTCGACTCGCAGGTGGACGAGATAGGCAGCATCGAGTTCGTCGTGAAAGACCTCGAGCAGAAGTACGAGGAGGCGCTGGAGGAGGCGGCCACGGATTGCCGCCGCCGCGCGAAGGCGCTGGCCGCCGGCATGGGCGCGAAGATCGTCGATATGAAGTCGATGAGCTACGACTACGGCGGCGCGCCCCTCGGCCACGTGGCCCGCGAGGCCTCGTCGTGGGACGCGGGAGGAGGGGCCTTCAACCAGATGATCGTGCCCCGCGAGGTAACGACGACGGTGAACGTATACGCGACGTACGAGCTCGAGTACCTGGCCGGCGAGTAGGCCCCGCCTCGGCGGCGGGTTTTACACCCGCCGTTCCTATTACCTAGTAGGGGCCGACCTTCAGGTCGGCCCGTTTTTTACGGCGGCCGCGCCAAAAGGTACGCCCCTACTTCAACATTACAAGAGCGGCACCGGCATTCCTGCCGGTGTTTTTATATGGCGGCGGCCGACGTAAAATCGGCCGTTTCGAAGTGGATAGGGAAGCAGCCCCGCTTAGAGGGTAGCGGCGGGTTTTATACCCGCCGTCCGGCGGCCGATATAAAATCGGCCGCTTCAAAGAGGGGAATGGAAAAAGCGCCCCTTCCGGGGCGCTTTTTTTACGCGCGGAAAAGTTTTCGGCCGAATATCACATACGCCGCCGCGCCCGCCGCGGCCAGCGCCGCCGCCACGACCAGCGCCGCGGTATAGCCGCCGGTGACGTCGAACAGGCGGCCGCCGAACGTCGGCCCCAGCGTCCCGGATATGCCGTACGAGAGGAAGACCAGCGGGTAGCTCCGGCCCACCTCGCCCGGGCCGAATACGTGCGCCACCGCCGCGGCGTAGAGGACGAAGCACGCGCCGAAGCCGAAGCCCACCGCGAACGCCGTCGCGACGAAGGGCCAGCCGAAGCGCGAGAGCGGGACCAGCGCCGCGACCGCGAGCGCCAGGAACCCCAGCGAGAGCGGGATGGCCCGGCCCTGAATCTTGTCCGAGATGACGCCCCACAGGATGCGGCCGCAGGCGTTGCCGAGGGCGAGCGAGCTTATCGCCGTCGTCGCCAGGCCGGCGGCCACGCCGCCCGCCAGGCCGATGGGCTTGAGGTTGCCGATGGTCAACAGGCCGGCGAAGGTCCCGGCGAACATGCCGCCGAAGAGCAGCCAGAAGCGGCCGTCCCGGAACAGCGCCCCGGCCGCGAGGCCGGCGGCCTTTTTCGTCTCGGCTACGGCCCGGGCCGGGACGAAGAGGAGGAGGGAGGCCAGGACGATGGCCGCGCCGTACGCCAGGCCGACGTACCGGAATATCTCGAGGGCGTCGAGGCCGCGGCCGAACAGCGAGGACGCGAGGAAGGATAGCAGTACCGCGCCGCCGCCAAAGCCCGCGACGGCGAGGCCCGTTACGAACCCTTTCTGCTTCGGGAACCACTTGATGCAAGTCGCGATGGGGCACACGTAGCCGAAGCCGATGCCGGCCCCGGCGACGACGCCCACCCCCAGGATAAGCAGGAACAGGTTGCCGCCGGAGGCGGCGGCGATGACGTACCCGGCGGCGAAGAGCACGCCCCCGATGGCGGCGACGAGGCGGGGGCCGCGCCGCTCCTGCCAGCGGCCGGCGAAGATCATCGCGAGCGTGAACGAGGCGATGCAAATGCCGAAGATGAGTTGCGTCGCGCCCATCGACAGGCCGTAGTCGCCGTGCAGCGCCGGCGCGAACACGCTCCACGCGTAGATGCCGCCCAGGCAGGTTTG
>CBFCYS010000222.1:0-2885 GCA_965602215.1 uncultured bacterium | reverse complement strand
CTGGAACCTCGACGGCGGCGGCGGGAAGGTGCCGCCGGGGGTCTACCTCTATACCCTCCGCGCCGGGCCGTACGCCGCGACGAAGAAGCTCGTGGTGGCGCGTTAACGCGTCTTTAACGAAGATTGAAGCCGCCCTCCGGGGCGGCTTTTTTTAACGCGTAATCGGCTGACGCGGCGCGGCGGAATTCGTTTGACAACGCGGCGTCTTTTATGCGTTAATGTACGGACCTTTAGGGCATTCCGTATAAACTTCGAGCGGGAGTATGCAAATGGAAGAGCTATTGGGCGCTTGCGGTTTGGAGTGTGGCGGTTGCCCGGCGTACGTCGCCACCCAGGCGAACGACGAGGAAAAGATAGCGGAGATCTCCCGCCAGTGGTCCGAGCAGTACGGCGCCGATATCAAGCCGGAGCAGGTGTGGTGCGACGGCTGTTTGACGGCGGGGGAGCGGAAGTGCGGCCACTGCGCCGAGTGCGATATCCGGACGTGCGTCGCCGGGCGCGGCCTCGCCACTTGTGCCGGGTGCGACGACTACGGCTGCGAGAAAATCGTCGCCTTTTTCGAGGCGGTGCCGGACGCGAAAAAAACGCTGGACGGCCTCCGCGATAAATCGTAATATCGCCGTCAAAATACGGCGCAGTGGCGCCGAAGAAGCGATGACGTATACCCTTTTAATATGTGTTGACGCCAGGAAACGCCGGCCCCCCGGGAGCCGGCGTTCTTTTTACCATGGCCGGTGACGCTTTTTTAATTCTCGAGGACGGCCGGACCTTCCGCGGCGAGGCCTTCGGCTCGAGCGAAGGCCCGGCGCTGGGCGAAGTGGTCTTCAATACCGCCCTGACCGGCTACCAGGAAATCCTGACCGACCCCTCGTACGCGGGCCAGATCGTCGCGTTAACGTATCCCCATATCGGAAACTACGGCGTCAACGACGACGACGTCGAATCGCGCGGCATCTTCCTCCCGGCGCTGGTCGTACGCTCGTACGAGGATTTTTACAGTAACTGGCGGGCGACGGCGTCGCTGGGCGAATACCTGGAACGGCACGGCGTCGTCGGCCTGTCGGGCGTGGACACCCGCGCGCTCACGCGCCACATCCGCGAGGCGGGCGCGATGCGGGGCGCGGTCGCCGTCGACCCCTGCGACGAGGGCGAGGTGCTCGAGCGGGTCCTGGCGTCCCCTCCTATGGCGGGCCGGGACCTCGTCCGCGACGTTACGCGCGACGGCGTAGAAGTATTCTCCCCCGCGGAGGGCGAAACGCGGTGGCGCGTCGCGGCGCTCGACTGCGGCCTTAAAAATAATATCCTCCGGCAGTTGACGGGCCGCGGCGTCGAGGTAACCGTCTTCCCGGCCACGGCGACGGCGGATGAAATCCTGGCCTCTCGAGCCGACGGCCTGTTTATCTCCAACGGCCCGGGCGACCCGGCGGCGCTGCCGTACGTCGTCGACGTGGTGAAAAGCTTTCTGGGGCGCATGCCCATCTTCGGGATATGCCTGGGGCACCAGATACTGGGGCTCGCGCTCGGCGGCCGGACGTACAAGCTCAAGTTCGGACACCACGGCGCCAATCACCCGGTCAAGAACCTCAAGACGGGCCGCGTCGAGATAACGTCGCAGAACCACGGCTTCGCCGTCGACGCCGCGTCGCTGCCCGCCGGCGTCCGCGTCACGCACGTCAACCTCAACGACGACACAGTCGAGGGGCTGCGCGCCGACGACTACGCCGCCATGAGCCTGCAATACCACCCGGAGGCCGCGCCCGGCCCCCACGACGCCTCCTATAACTTCGACGTCTTTTTGGAATTGCTCGAGCGGCGTACGCAGAAGACGTTAGGTTTCTAACCATGCCCGGACGCGACGACATCGAGACCATACTCGTGATAGGGGCCGGCCCCATCGTGATAGGCCAGGCGTGCGAGTTCGACTACTCCGGGACGCAGGCCTGCAAGGCGCTCGCCGCGGAGGGGTACCGCGTCGTCCTCGTCAACTCCAACCCGGCGACGATTATGACGGACCCGGAGTACGCCGCGGCGACGTACGTGGAGCCGCTCACGCTAAGCGCCGTCGCCAAGGTCATCGAACGCGAGAAGCCCGACGCGCTGTTGCCGACGGTGGGAGGCCAGACCGCGCTCAACCTCGCGGTCCAGCTGGCGGAGGCCGGTATCCTGCGCGAGAACGGCGTCCGCCTCATCGGCGCCAACCTGGCCGCCATCCGCACCGCGGAGGACCGGCGCCTCTTCCACGCGGCGATGGTGGCCGAGGGCTTGCCGGTGCCGCGCGCCGCGGCGGTGGGCACGCTGGAGGCCGCCCGCGACGTGGCCGCCGAGCTCGGCCTGCCGCTCGTTATTAGGCCGTCGTTCACGCTGGGCGGGGAGGGCGCCGCCGTGGCCTTCAACGTCGTCGAGTTCGAGCGCGCCGTGGCCCGCGGCCTCGACGCCTCGCCCATTCGCGAGGTGCTGCTCGAGGAGTCGGTCCTGGGGTGGAAGGAGTTCGAGCTCGAGGTGATGCGGGACGCCGCCGACAACGTCGTCGTCATCTGCTCCATCGAGAACGTCGACGCCATGGGCGTGCACACCGGCGACTCCATAACGGTCGCGCCGGTGCAGACGCTCACCGACGTCGAGTACCAGCGGCTGCGCGACATGGCCCGTGCCGTCATCCGGCGCGTGGGCGTTGAGACGGGCGGCTCCAACGTCCAGTTCGCCGTCAACCCGGAGGACGGCCGCGTCGTCGTCATCGAGATAAATCCGCGCGTCAGCCGCTCGTCGGCGCTGGCCTCCAAGGCCACGGGCTTTCCCATCGCCAAGATAGCGGCCCAACTCGCCGTGGGCTTGACGCTGGACGAAATTCCCAACGACATCACGCGCGAGACGCCGGCGTGCTTCGA
>CBFCYS010000221.1:0-2910 GCA_965602215.1 uncultured bacterium | reverse complement strand
TGTTCGAGCAGGCGCTGCGCGAATTTATGCTGCTCGCCTCTTCCGACTGGCAGTTTCTTATCACCACCGGGACCGCGCGCGACTACGCCGAGAGCCGCATCCGCGGCCACTACGAGTCGGCGCGGCGGCTGTTGGAAATCCTGGGCCGCGAGCGCGGGGGCGCCCCGCCGAGCGACGAAGAGATGGACTACCTGGCCGGCCTCGAGGAGGGCGACCGGCTTTTCCCGGATTTGAAGGCGGCCTGGTTCGCGCCGCTTTAACGGCGGCCCGGCCGCGCCGTTCGCATCGCCGTGACGAGGATTATAAAAATAACGATGGAGTACGACGGGACCGACTACGCCGGCTGGCAGGTTCAGCCGGACGTGGTAACGTTACAGGGAACGCTGGAGGAGGCGCTCCAGAAAATCCTGAAAGAGCCGACGCGGGTCCACGGCTCGGGCCGCACCGACGCCGGCGTTCACGCCGCGGGCCAGGTGGCCCACTTCGAAACGTCGGGCCGCATGACTCCCGACGAGTTCGAACGCGCCCTCAACGGCCTCCTCCCGGACGACGTCCGCGTCCTCGCGGCCGAGGAGGCGCCGGCCGGCTTCCACTCCCGGTTCTCGGCCCGAAGCCGCACCTACCGCTACGCCGTGGCGTACGTCGACTCCGTCTTCACGCGGCGGCACGCCCACTACGCACCGGCGCCGCCGGACGTGGAGGCGATGCGCCGGGCCGCGGCGGCCCTCGAGGGCGAGCACGACTTCGCCGCCTTCGGCAACCTCTCCGACGACTACGACTCGACGACGCGCCGCGTCACGGAAATCAGAATCGAGGAAACGCTCACCGGCCTGGAAATATACGTCACCGCCAACGCCTTCCTCTACAAGATGGTCCGCAACGTCGTGGGGACGCTCCTCCGGGTAGGCCGGGGCGAACTCGCCCCCGAAGACGTGGGCCGCCTGCTCGCCGGGAAGGAACGGGCCGAGGTCGGGACGCCGGCGCCGCCGCAGGGCCTGACGCTCATACGCGTGGCGTATTGAACCATTTAATTTGACTTCGCGGGGGGGATATGATAGAAATTAATCCCGCGCCCGGGTGGCGGAATTTGGTAGACGCGCATGGTTGAGGGCCATGTGGGATACTTTCCTGTGCGGGTTCGAGTCCCGCCCCGGGCAAAACATAAGCGGCCCTTGCGGGCCGCTTTTTTACCGTCCGGGCGTGGCGACGTCAATTCGCCTGGGGAGCCGCCGGTTCGCTTTCGCCGGGGGCAGTGATCCGGACCATATTCGTGTTAATCAAGCCGTAAACGACGCGGCACACGTCGAACCGACTCATGCCGGCCTCTTCGGCGATTGACGAGATATCGCGCTTGCCGTCCAGGAGACTTACCACCCTCCACTCGGACTGAGAAAGCTTAATGGAGCCGCTCGCCGCCGGGTTGGGGTTTATAACGTACACCTCGTGGTACGAGCGTATGACGTCCTTTATCTGGCTCCATTCCTCGATGCGACGCGCCCCTTCCAGGATGACGTGCTCCACGTTCATCGAGACCAATATATCCTCGTCCTCCAGATCCAACTCCGAGAAGAAGCGGAAGCGGCCGCCGCGTTCGCCGATGGCGGCGTAGATCGACTCCTTTATCTGGTGCCTTATTTTGCCCTCGAGCGTCGACCGGCCGACGGCCCCCATCGCCACAAGTATCGTGCCCAGACGGATGGGATTTCCCTCGGCGTGCATCTTCGTCTGCGCCCGCAGGCCCAGCTCGAGTTGCTCCCCGGTTATCGTCCCCTCCTGCAGCAGGATGGTACCCAATTGCTCGCGCAGGTTCGACGGCGTCGCGAAGACCGCCTTGCCTTCTTTAAAATAGACCCAAATAGTTTCGCGTTCCCCCTCTACCGACAAGGTCCCGGTTTTCCGGCCCTGGCCGATAATTTGGATTACTTCCGCGAGCGAAAAATCCTTTATGTCGCCCTCAAAGGACATAGCGCAAGGGGAACGTACACGTTACGGTACGCCGAAGCGCACTATCACGCCGCAGGGGAAGCTGTCGGCGAGAATACAAAACGGCCGGTCTCACCACCGCCCGTTTACTTCCCTCCTATTTCTTGGCCCGCCCGCGCCCTTTTCGCCAGGTTGCGACTTCTTCGGGGAGGCAACACACGGCGCCGCCGACGCGGACTATCGGTAACCCTTCGCGTTCTTTCCTCTTGGCGGTCGCCACCGAGCAATCGAGGTAATCCGCGATCCGCGTCCACCCCATCAGTACTTTCGGTCTCCGTACGGTCTTCTTCTTGGCCGACATATACACCACCCCGCTCTTTACGTCTTTTGAAATCCGAACCAATTGCCTTTTTATTATAACAGATTAGCCACGTACCGGCAACTCAATTACGACCCGAATTTAAATCGGACTATCCCACGTTTTCGCGGCGCGCCCGGTCGCGCAGCAGCCGGGGCGCATCGCCGAGCAGCGCCTCGCCCCGCTCCGCCAACGTCGCCGCCGGCGCCGGTTCCACCACCCGCTCGCCCGCCGGCG
Source organism: uncultured bacterium (assembly GCA_965602215.1). Taxonomy (GTDB): domain Bacteria; phylum RBG-13-66-14; class B26-G2; order WVWN01; family WVWN01; genus WVWN01. The sequence continues at coordinate 392 of CBFCYS010000221.1, read as the reverse complement.
CGCGCGGGAAGACGAGGTACGCCCGGGTGACCGCTCGAGCCGTCACTCGCGCCAGCGCCGCGGCATATATCGCCCTCTGGTCGCCGTACTTCCCCTCCGCCCGCTCCGCTCCCCCGGCCGCGTCCGTCTTGTAGTCGACGACAACGAGCCCCTCGGCCGTCTCGTAAACGAGGTCCGCCTTCCCGTTTACCACGGCGTCTTCCACGGCGACGGCGAACGGCATCTCGCGGTAGCACGCCGGCGAGGCCGCGGCCTCCCGGACCGGCGCCGTCGCCAGGCAGTCCCGCGCCCAGGCCGCCACCGCGGCCGCGTCCTCGTCGCCCAACCCTTCGCGAGTACACGCGGCCGCGGCCTGCTCCTCCAGGCCGGCCCCCGTCGCCAGGTCCACCTCC
>CBFCYS010000220.1:0-2959 GCA_965602215.1 uncultured bacterium | reverse complement strand
GGGCGCGGTAGGCGGTCTGGATGTCGGCGTCGACGCCGGGGGCCACGCTCACCTCAACGTTCACGCTGGGGGAGCCGACGTTCACGTTGGGCGCTGACCCAAAGTCGCCCGGGCCGAAGCCGTAGCCCGGCCGGCCGCCGGACAACAACCCCCGCATCCGCTCCTGCGTGACGATGAACTCCGGCTCGCGCTCGCCCACCATCGCGAGGGTGGGACTACGGACAAGGCCTTCCCGCTGGAACCAGTCGATGGAAAGGGAGCTGAAAAGGCCGCCGAGAATAGGCCCGACCCCCGGGATAAAACTCAGCGCCGCGCTTATTCCCGTGTTGATGAGGGATGACCCCGCGCTCTTGGCCAACCCCGTACCCGCCTCCTCCAGCGAGCCCCTCACGTCGCCCTTCTTCAAACCATCCACCAACGCGTCGCCGAACGTAACCGCCACGCGTTTTATGGCCTTCGTCGCCTCCGGGCTTAGGCCGTCGCCGTCATCCTCTTCCCCGCCCAGCGGCTCCTCTTGCAGCTGCGCCAACTGCTCGCCGAGGGTGCCCAAGCCCGCTGTGTCTTCGACCTTCAACTCGCAGGTTATTGTATGTTGTTCCTGGTTCATTTTACTCCCCCTTATTCGGTGCGAAGGCCCAGATATAACCGGGGTCGGCGAAGGAAACGTAAACCGTGCCGCCGGGTCCGACCGCCAGGTCGCGGAAATAATATTCCCTATCCTCTAAGCCGGGGATGGGAAAACTACCAATAAAAGAACCTTCGCCCGAAAATACCTCGATTTCTTTTTTATATATGTCGGCCGTTAAAACGTCGCCTCGCGGCGTAACGGCGATGCTTAACAGGCCGCCGAAGCCGCCGTCCGGCGCGTATCCACTTCCCCACTCGCCCAGGTATTTGCCGTCGGGCGTGAAATATTGGATCCGGCCGTTAGCGCTATCCGCGACGTAAAACGTGCCGTCCGCGGCAACCGCGACATCAATCGGGTGATTGAATTTTCCCGGGGCCGAACCGGCGCCGCCCCAACTCCCTAAGAACGACCCGGACGCCGTAAAATAGCTTACGCGGTCATAATCGCCCACGGCCACGTAAATATTGCCCGAAGGTTCGACCGCTATTCCGACCGCGTTGTGAATTATTTCCGAATACCCTCGCGGCGCTACGACCCGCCATTTACCCAGAAACGAACCGTCGGAATTAAAATACCTTACCTCGCCGAACGCGTGAAAAGTGTAGATATTCCCGTCCGGGCCGACGGCGATATCATAGTTCAACGGGCCTATATCGGATTCCCCCACCAAAGACCCCTTACGGGAAAACCAGCGCACCGTCGAATTAAGTTCCGTCCCCAATACGTAAATCCCTCCCGAGGGAGAGGCGGCCAGAGGAGGCATTGAACGCGGGGCCTTGAAGTACCAACCCTTTTCCAACGGCCACGCCCGTTCGCAACGGTATATAGGGCCCGGGATAGGAGGCGATTCGTGGAAGTAACTCCGGTCGGCCGTTCCCCCGCTTTCCTCCACCCGTGGGGTTTCGCGACACCCCCCCGCGAGGAAAACCGTAGTTAGGGTTACCCAGAAAATATGGACCGCGCGGTTATGTACCGGTCTGCAAAGCATAATAGGTTTAATCGGCCGAAGTACGATTCATCCTTTCCAGAATCATCTCGATTATCTCACGGACGTCACCGGCCTTACCTTCCCCCGGCCAAATTGTTATTTCATACCTTACGCCCGCCGCCTCGCCGGCGCTATCCCATTGGCTTTTCCACTGCCGACAAGCGATAATAATTAATTCCCCGTTTTCTTTCAGAAACGGCCCTACTTGTCCGAAAACCTCCCCGGGCGGTATCCGGTAACTAATATTCGGACCTACGAGGCCCTTCTCATCTTCCCTTTCCCTACCGGGGTCTTCGCCGTGCGTAAATACTATTACCCGGTCGAACCGTAACCCTTGTTCTTCCATAAACGGCCAAAAAGAACCGGTCCCGTAGCCATCTTCCCTTTGTGTAGTACATCCGGTTATCCCCGTGCCGATACTACTTGGGTCGCGATGTTTATATTCGGCGTAAGCTATTATTTCTCCCTTTCTTCTAAGCGCTTCGAACTCGCTTAATATTAATTGTACGCCCGGATCCTGGTAAAAATCGACGTTTAACCAAATATCTTGAGTAATTTCGGGCTGGACTATTGGCATCGGCGTCTCGTTTCCCCGAAAAAAACTATCTAAATCACCATTACCCACGTCTTTTAACGGCGCCGGTACGTTCTCGCGTCCGGGCATTATTACACACGTTAAAGGCCCTTTAACTTTCTCTTCCCCCCCGACTAACTCCTCCGCCTTCCGCCCCATAATCTCCGCGACCTGGGCCGCTACCGGCGCCGCCAGGGAGCCGAGGATTTCCGGAAGCTCTTCTTTAAACTTCTGCGTTGCCTTCGCCTGCACGTCGCTTGCGGCATTATCGGGCGTCGTACGGACCGTAAACCTGATTACCTTCTGCGCGGCCATAATCCCCGCCCTTCCAAGTCGCCCTAACGACCACTAACAATTATAAACCTTTATAACCGCGGCGTCAAATATTACGCGCGGTTTTAAAGCGTTTACGTTCCTCATCAACCGCCGCTTCTTCCTCCGCGGTTAGATTGCACAAACACTCCACCACGCCGTAGAACTTGGCCGCGTTCCACGCGAGGACGTCCCGCGGTTCAACGCCCAACCGCCTCCCCACCTCCACCACCAGCTCCGCTACGCCGCAGTACCGGGCCCCCCGGCCTCCTCTTTTTTTTTAAGCATCACTCGTTCGACGAGGCCGAGGAGGGCCGGCGCATAAAAAAAACCGGAGGCGTAAGCCTCCGGCTTGAGGAAGGAAAGGGCGGCCTGGACGACTACCCCTCGAGTTGGGACAACCTGGCCTCGCCGGCGCGGGCGCGGTAGGCGGTCTGGATGTCGGCGTCGACGCCGG
>CBFCYS010000219.1:0-3018 GCA_965602215.1 uncultured bacterium | reverse complement strand
GACGGCCCGGTACCGCAACGTCGCGGCGTTGGGCGTGGCCGCCTGTCTGGTCGGCCTGGACGAAGAGCTCGTGGCCGGCGTCGTCGACGGGTATTTCGGAAAAAAGGGAAAAGGGCAGGAGGAGAACCGGCAAGCCCTGAGTAAGGCGTTCGCGTGGGCCGCGGCGCTCGGGCCCGCGCACCGGAGGCCGCTGGCCGCCGTGAGCGAACCCGCCGAGCGCCTTGCGCTGAACGGTAATCAGGCCGTCGCGCTGGGGGCCGCGTCGGCGGGCGTCAAGTTCTGCGCCTTTTACCCCATGACGCCGTCGACGTCGATACCGCTGACGCTCATCGCCCACGCCGAGGAGATGGGCCTTACGGTGGAGCAGGCCGAGGACGAGATAGCCGCCATAAACATGGCGCTGGGGGCGTCGTACGCGGGGGCGCCGGCGATGGTCGCGACGTCGGGCGGCGGTTTCGCGCTGATGGTGGAGGGCGTGAGCCTGGCGGGGATGACCGAGACGCCCATCGTAATCGTCGTGGCGCAGCGGCCCGGGCCCGCCACCGGCCTGCCGACGCGCACCGAACAGGCCGACCTGGAGTTCGTCCTGCGCGCGGGCCACGGCGAGTTCCCGCGGGCCCTCTTCGCGCCGGGCGACGTGGAGGAATGCTTCCACCTCACGCGGCGGGCGTTCGCGTTGACGCAGAAATACCAGACGCCGGCGTTCGTGCTGACGGACCAGTTCCTCGCCGACTCGTACCGCGCCGTCGAGCCGTTCGACGTGGAGGGGTTGCCGCCGGTCGGTTCGTACGCTTCGTCGCCCGAGTTCGCCGAGCCGTACGCCCGCTACGCCGTAACCGAGAACGGCGTCTCGCCGCGGCTGTTACCCGGGGCGAGCCGTCACCTGGTCGTTGTCGACAGCGACGAACATACCGAGGACGGCCACCTCACCGAGGACCTCGACGCCCGCGTGCGTCAGGTGAAAAAGAGGCGCCGCAAGGAGAGCGGCATCCGCGCTGAGGTCGTGCCGCCGCGGTACGACGGCGACGAGCGGCCGGAGCTGTTGTTGGTATCGTGGGGCTCGAGCAAGGGCGCCGTCGCAGAGGCGGGGGCAGACCTCGGAGGGAACGGCGTGAAGGTCGCGACGCTTCACTTCCCGCAGGTGTGGCCGCTGGTCGCCGAGCAATTTCTGGGGCGCCTGGGCGAAGCGGAGCGCGTAGTCGCCGTCGAGGGCAACGCGTCGGGCCAGCTGGCGCGACTAATTCGGGCCGAGACGGGTTTCGAGATCGGCGAGCGCGTGAGCCGGTACGACGGCCTACCGCTCACGCCGGAATATATTTTACGCGAGCTTAAAACGTGATATAAAAAGGGGCCGGGTAACTTATGGTAGCGCTTGAGGATTACGGAACGTACGAGACGGCGTGGTGCCCGGGCTGCGGCAACTTCGCCATCGTCGAGGCGGTGAAGAAGGCGTTGGTAGCCTCGGCGCTCGAGCCCCACCAGGTGCTCTTCGTCTCGGGCATAGGTCAGGCGGCGAAGGCGCCGCACTATTTGAACGCCAACGTCTTCAACGGCCTGCACGGCCGCTCGCTGCCCGCGGCCACCGGCGCCCGGCTCGCCAACCCGGACCTTAAGGTAATCGTTCAGAGCGGCGACGGCTGCAACTACGGCGAGGGCGGCAATCACTTCCTGGCGGCGATACGGCGCAACGTCGACGTCACGACGCTGGTCCACGACAACCTGGTCTACGGCCTGACGAAGGGCCAGGCCAGCCCCACCTCCGAGGACGGCTTCGTGACCAAGGCGCAGCCCCACGGCCCCACCGCGGAACCGTTCAACCCCATAGCGGTCGCCGTCGCGATGGGCGCGTCGTTCGTGGCGCGGGGCTTCTCGGGCGAGGTGGACCACCTGGCGGATTTGATTAAACAGGCCCTGGCGTGGCGCGGCTTCGCGCTCGTCGACATTCTGCAGCCGTGCGTCTCGTTCAACAAGGTGAACACCTTCGCCTGGTTCAAGAAGCGGTGTTACGAGTTGCCGGACGATTACGACGCGGCCGATTTCGACGCCGCGACGGCCGCCGCGTACGAGTGGGGCGAGCGGATTCCGCTGGGCGTCATCTACCGGCGCGAGAAGGATTCCTACGAGGAGCGGTTTCCGGCGGTCGCGGCGGGGCCGCTGGCCGGCCAGGAGGTGGACCGCGCGTCGCTGGCGAAGGTTTTACGGAAGTACGCGTAGCGGACGTTAGGCCGGCGCGGCTCGAGCCGAAGACGAAAGGAAAGCGATACTATGGCGGAGATGGACTTGAAGAAGTATAAGATGGAGGACCTGCTCCTCACGGCGATGAAGGCGGAGGCGGACTCGCGGGACGTATACGGCAAGCTGGCGGCGCGCGTGCACAACGCCATGCTCAAGGACCGGCTCGTGTTCCTGGCCGGCGAGGAGGAGAAGCACCGCGGTTACTTCGAGGCGCAGTTTCACAAAGATTTTCCCGACAAGAAAATCTGCCTGCCGGCTAAGGGGGTAGTCCCGCTCCCGGAGGTGACGCTCGAGGGCGAGGACACGCCGTTGAGCCGCGTGCTGTCGCAGGCGATGGAGGCGGAGCTCGCGGCCTACGACTTCTACCGCGGCATCGCCGGCCTGTACGCCGACGAAGCGACGCGAAATATGATATTCTACGTCGCGTCGATGGAGATGGGCCACTACCGCCTGCTGGAGATAGAGCGCGAGAACGCGGAGCGGTTCGAGGTCTTCGAGGTCTCGTGGCCCGACATTCACATCGGGCCGTGAGGTTTGATTTAAGTCAAAGCGCGGTAGCGGGCGGCGTGGTACAGTGCGGGCGTCGTCGAACGGCGCGCGTTATCGTGAGGGGATAAACCGGAGTCGATAACGCCATAGCGAGAAAGGGGTATCGAAATGGCCGAGATATTGCAAATTTACAAGTGCGAGGTGTGCGGCAACATAATAGAGGTGGTGCACGGCGGCGTCGGCGAGCTCGTGTGCTGCGGCGAGCCGATGAAGCTCTACGAACCGAACACCGTC
>CBFCYS010000218.1:0-3020 GCA_965602215.1 uncultured bacterium | reverse complement strand
ATATGCCCGACGAGAAGAAGCTCCAACCGCCCGAGGCCGGCCCGGACGCCCCCGCTGCCCCCGCCGAGGAAGAGCCCATGCCCAAAGGGGAGGGGGATGTGGCGGAAACCGTCGGGGCGAAACAAGGAAGGTGAAAAGCAATGGCGTGGACTACACCCGTGAACGTGAGCGACGTGCGGACGCGTAGGGGCGTAAGGCCTTACGCCCCTACCTTACGCGCGCGTGACCGCCAACCGCGACCGCTCGGAGGCCGAGATAGAGGCGGTCCTGCGCGACCGCTACGAGCTGACGGACCCCGGCGCCGACGAGGCGATACGCGCGTTGAAGGAAGGCGAAGCGAAGGATGTTAAGTTCATAATCGTTATGATCCGGGAGGTAAAACCATGGCTTGGACTACCCCAGTAGCTGTTAGCGACGTGCGGACGGAGTACCCGCTGCTCACGAGCGACCTGTGCGCGGACGCGCGCGTAACCGCCAACCGCGACCGCTCGGAGGCCGAGATAGAGGCGGTCCTGCGCGACCGCTACGAGCTGACGGACCCCGGCGCCGACAAGTACGTGTGGCGGGTGTGCCTGGCGCTTACGCTCTACCACTGTATCAACTCCGCCTACGGCGAGCAGGGTTGGACGGGGGAGGGGCGTAACGCCGCGGCGACCTATTGGCACGAATGGGAGGTATTCAAGGGCGACGTCCTACGCGGCCAGCTTAAACTCTCTTTAACTGTGTCGAGGAACATTCCGACGCCGACGGTGGGGAACTTAGACCTGGGAAAGAGCGCCTTCAGCAGTTTCGGCCTGGATAAACACGCCGGGCCGGGTTTTCCGTTCGGCGAAGACGACGACTAAGGGGGAAAATGGCTGCCGATCCGATGGGGCCTTTGGCCCGAGACTCCTTGGTTCGGGGGTTGAACTCCTGCCGCTTCCGAACGCTGGCGTCGTACGCGTATTCCAGTTACTCGGAAGAGCAGGGCGCCATCAGGGATTTAATAATGAGTTTTAATAAACACCATCCCGGCGTAAACACGTGGGAGGATTTGCAGGCTATCGTAGACGATATAGAGAAAAACGTACTAAAACCTATCCCTAGTACGGTTGCGACGACGGCGCACGCGGACGAGTGTATGTTGGTGCGTCCGGAGTTAATCGAGAAGTTGGGTGAGTGGCGTGACGCGGCGTGGAAGGAACATAATAAATTATTCCCTCGCCTCTGGGGTATGCCTGCCAGAAAGAAGCCGGTTATATACTTAACGTCCGGTTACCGCCGTTTAGGGACGACCGTAAGGCCCGGCGTCCCGACGGACGACTTATACGGTGTCCGGGATGCTAGCGATGCGTTTGGTCATTGGAACGGTTGCGCCGTCGACGTGGTTACGAGGCGGGGGGCTAAGACGTTCTTCGCCAATCGTTTCGACCCGCCGATGGACCCGGCGGTTTTGCACAGTATAGGTGATAACGACGTAGAAGGTTTCTACCACCTAGAGGGGGATGCGCCGCATTGGTACGTTCCAGTACGATATCCGTAACCTTGGCGTTTCGGACCCCGCCCGACCTTAGGATTAACAGGTGGGGAACGCTTGTAGGTTAAGGTCCCAGCTTGATAGTGACGCTACGACGCGGTACCGGTATCTATTAATTCAACCCACGGATCGTTAACGGTATGTTATACTAGATAGGAATTTGATTTTCTTCTTAGCCTATGTATAAAGTCCTTATAATCTTATTAAGCTGCTTCCTTTTCCTAACTCCGGGGTTGCCGGCGGCCGGTAATGATTACGTATACGCCGGGTCTTGGGGGGTTAGGGGGGCCTTCAACGGCTGTTTTAAAATCCCTTACGACGTTGCCGTCGGCCCCGAAGGTGCGGTTTTCGTAGCCGACACGGGGAACAACCGGGTCCAAATTTTCTCGCCGGAAGGTGTATTTATCGGGACGTTCGGTTCCGCGGGTACGGGCGACGGCGAATTCCTGTCTCCAACGACCATAGCCGTAGCCGATAACGGGAATATATATGTCGCCGATAGATACCGGGACGACGTCCAGTTTTTTTCGAAGGAAAAGGCGTTTATCGGTAAATGGGGCGGTCCTGGAAAGGGACCGGGCGAGTTCCATGGGCCGGCCGATATAGCGTTCGGACCCTTAGGGACCATTTTCGTAGTAGACTACAGTAACAGCCGGATCCAATACTTCGAGCCCGGGGGGGAATATATAGGGGAATGGCGCTACCGAGAATCCCAGTTTATGATCTGCGGAAGCATAGCTATTACGGCCGACGTTATAATATACTTATTAGGCATTTACGGTAAAATCGCGTACTTCAACGCCGATTATAAATTCTTAGGTTCTTGGGGCAAAATGGGTTCCGGTTTAGGCGAGTTTTTGTACCCGAACGACGTCGCCGTCGGCCCGAAGGGGGACGTCTTTGTCGCGGATAATTATAACCACCGCGTACAACACTTCACAGCTGAGGGGTCTTTCGTAAGCGCCTGGGGTAACGACGGTCTAGGCCCGGGCGAATTCCATTACCCTGCAGGTATCGCCGTCGCCGCGGACGGCACCGTCTACGTAGCCGATACCGGCAACTGCCGCGTCCAATACTTCCGCCCCGTCGCCCCCGCAGATAAGTAATGGCTTTTCCTTAGCACGTTCCCCATCTCCCTTAATCCCCATTAAACCATCCCACCGTTTACCACCGGCGCCCTAAGCGGCCGGCAAGCTTTCCATAATTTAAAATTGGAGGGGTACAATATGCCCGACGAGAAGAAGCTCCAACCGCCCGAGGCCGGCCCGGACGCCCCCGCTGCCCCCGCCGAGGAAGAGCCCATGCCCAAAGGGGAGGGGGATGTGGCGGAAACCGTCGGGGCGAAACAAGGAAGGTGAAAAGCAATGGCGTGGACTACACCCGTGAACGTGAGCGACGTGCGGACGCGTAGGGGCGTAAGGCCTTACGCCCCTACCTTACGCGCGCGTGACCGCCAACCGCGACCGCTCGGAGGCCGAGATAGAGGCGGTCCTGCGCGACCGCT
>CBFCYS010000217.1:0-3045 GCA_965602215.1 uncultured bacterium | reverse complement strand
TGCCCCCATTCTTAGTATCGTGGATAAAGTTAATCCCCCGTCTACGCGAAAGCATTCGGACGTCCGACCTTCTGCTTGGTAAGCAGGAGCGCGGATGGTCCGAGCACGCCCCGCGGGGGGTCTGTAGCGGCACGCTTCCCGCGGCACAACCGGAAAAGGAGTATCCGCTGTACGACCTGTCGGCGCCGCGCCGCCGCGAACGTCGTTGTATCCTCCCCCCCGCGCCGGGGTTTTGTGGCCGGTTCTATGATCTCCCGTTTCGGGACGGGTCGTTGGCCTCAGCCGGCTCGACCGGCTTCTCCTTGTCCGGATAATATTTGATCTTTAACTCACTGAAACCTTCCACGTCGACGGAGTAGTCGACGACGGTGAGTTCGCGCGCCAGTTTTATCTCTTCCTCGTCGCCGTCGCCGTACGTCAAGTATACGAACCCCTCTTCGCCGGCCGGAATAACGTGCCGTATGACGACGACTTCGCGGCGCTCGAGACGGGTTTCGGCTCGTAGCTGATCCCTCGTACCCGGTTCGGTTTTCGTAACGATTTCGATCGTTTTTACTTTCCTCGCCGGGATGCTTTGAAATCCTTCCTTCGCCATATCGGGTCCTCCTTGCAAGCTTGATTAAAATAAGGTATGTAGCGGTCGAGTCGTTATTAGCACCCGAGCCTTGGCTTGGTCCCCGGTTAATACCCCCCCGGGGCGTGTCCGGCGAATGCCGCGTGCGTTTTTTCTACGGCCTAGCGTTAGGGTTTGGATGGGAAGTGTCCTCCGCTCACGCCGGCGGTGAACACGATAGGGCGCCGCGTAAAACTTCCGTGTCTAGCTTGTCTACGGCCGCGCGCAGGTCGTCGCCGAGGAGCTTTAAGTATCTCGCGGTCGTATTAACGCTCGTATGCCCCAGTAGCTCTTTTACGACGTAGACGTTGACGCCGGCCCGGAGTAGCGCGGTGGCGCAATTATGCCTGAACTCGCCGAACCGAAACTCCACCCCCGTAGCCTTTTTCGCTCGAGCGAACCTCCTCTTGAAGTCGACGACGTGGGAGCCGTTACGGCCCGGGAAGAGGTAGCCGTCGCCGTATTCGTTCTTTCGCCGGGAGAGTACGGCGAAGACCCAACCGTTCAGCGGCAGATGTAACGTCAGCTCGCCGTTACGCTTCGAGACCTGCACGGTAAGCGTTCTCCTTTCACCGTCGACGTCGCCCCCACGTATCTTCCATATGTCGCCGCAGCGGAGGCCGGTGCCGAACGCGATCGCCGAAAGGTCGTACAACAACGGGTCATTTGCGCGGCCGTAGTCGAAGTAGCTTTTGAGTTCGTCTTCGCCGAGGATCTTTATAGGTTTCCTCTGTTCGGGGAAACCCTTGACGCCTCGGCACGGGTTGTCTTCGACGAGGTCGCGCCGGGCGGCGAAGTTGAAGAAGTGTTTCAAGACCGTCAACGTCCGGTTATTGGCGGGAGCGTTGCCGTTAAAAGCGCGGTGGCTCATGAAGTCCTCGACGTGATAGCATTTAATATTGTGGATGGGTACGTTCCCGACGAAGTCTACGAAACGCCTTAAATAGGTTCTTTTGAGGGATATCGTTCGGGGCTTATTCCGCGCGGCGCAATAGGTAACGTAAGACGCTATTACGTCGTTCAGCGCTGCGCCGTCGCCGGGGTAAATTTTGTTTTTACGCGCTATAGCCGGCTCGGTAAGATCGCGAATCGTTTCTTCGGACTTCTTTTCCATTATCTAGGGCTATCTCCTTTCTCCTAGCCGCTATCGCGGTTCGCCGCGACGTAAGTGTTATGAAGGATGATCGCGACCTCGTAGTGCGGGATGCTATAATGCTGAGCGATCGCTTCGATTCTCTTCGGCGAGCCGTGCCGCTTGCACGCCTCGAGCTCGTTCCAGTACCCCGGCGAGGTGCCGCAACGCGCCGCCGCGCCTTCCTAATCAAGGCCGTGGGCCATGCGGAGCAGCGTTGTGCCTTTGCCGTTGATTACCACTCCATAAATGTCGCGCCAGGCTTAAATAAATAGGTTATTGGGCATTTCCACCCCATCTACGATAGTAGCATAACATATAACGGACGCTTTGTCAAGAAACAAATGATGCTGCCCTCGTTATTATTTGCCTTAATGCTCCATTTATGTTATATACAATCGTGGATTTAGGTAACCGTATTCGAGAGTTGAGGAGCCGTAGCGGGGTTTCCCAACGAAAACTGGCACGCGCTGTTGACGTATCCCCGAACAGTATTTCCCGTATCGAATCGGGTCTCCAAAAACCGAGCGGCGAGCTCATCGCCGCGATAGCTGATTACTTCAGCGTTTCCACCGACTACCTCCTCGGCCGCGCGGTCCACGCCGAAGACCTTCCCGACGACTTCCGCGAGCTGTTCCAGCTGGGTGTTAAAGCGGGGTACGCCGCCGACCTCAAGGACTTTTTCCGGTGGCTCGCGGCGAAGCGCGAGAAGCTCGCGGCCGAGGTCGACGGTATTCCCCGGAAGCCCGACGAGGAGCTCCTGGCTCTTGTGCCCGACTTGACGGAGGAGGAAATTAAAGCTATACTATTAAAGTTCAAAGGCGACGTCGTAAAGCGAATCGCCAAGTTAACGCCGGAGCAGACGACGGCATTTAACGAAGAAGTCGCGAAGATCCTCTACTACCTGGAGCTCGAGGCCAAGGTTAAAAAAAGCGGAGATATCGCGGAGGCCGATACCAAGAGGAAGTAGTACCGTGCCTGGGAGGGCCGAATTGATTGCCGAAAAATATTATCGTCTCGCCGGCGGCCGCGTTCCGGTCAACCTGGAACGCCTGTGCCGCCGGTTGCGTTTTGAGATCGTCGAGTGGAACGCCTCCCCCGACTTCACCGCGATCCTCTCCGTAACCCACCGCGGTTTTCCCTTGAAATGTGTTATACTATAATATAGAGGTGATGAAATGAAGAAGATAATAATTCTAACGGGTTTAATAATGCTTCTGGTGGCGACGGCGGGGGCGACAGGCGTATATAAATACTACCAATACGATCCAGAACACCAGCCTCCTTGGCTCGTAACAGG
>CBFCYS010000216.1:0-3063 GCA_965602215.1 uncultured bacterium | reverse complement strand
AACGGTTACGCCGACCCACCGACCCGACTCGGTGGGTTTTCGATTTTATTTTTAACGGCAACGACTCCGCCACGGAGATAGGATGATATGAGCGATAAAAAGACAGCGTTAACGCAAGACCCGAAAGGAGGGTCGGAGATGGCGGCCGGGACTTACGAACGCGTTGAACTGCAACGCGAATTGGACGGATTTCTGGCGGAGGCCATGAACGACGGCCGGCCGGCCCTGAAGGTGGAAGGGTTGACGAAACGCTTCCCGCAGTCGGAGGGCAAGCGCCGCGGCTTCTGGCGCCGGCGGCCCAAGTTCGACGCGCTCGCCGCGGTGACGTTCGCCGTCGAGAAGGGCGAGATCTTCGGCCTCATCGGCATGAACGGCTCCGGCAAGTCGACGCTTATCCGGATAATATCGACGCTGCTCGCTCCGGACGAAGGGCAGGTCGAGGTATTCGGCCTGAACGTGGAGAAGGACCCGGGCCGGGTGCGCGAGCTCATCAACCGCGTCGCGGTGGACGCGGCGTTCTTCAAAGTCCTCTCCGGCTCGGAGAACCTGCGCTATGCCGCCCGCCTCTACGGCCTGAGCCCCCGCCTGGCGCGCGAGCGCTACGACGGCCTGCTCAAGCGCATCGGCTTCGACCCCAAGCGCCTCAGCGACCAGATAAAGAGCCTGTCGCGGGGCGAGAGGCAAAAAGTGGCGGCGACGCGGGCGCTGATGTCGGGGCCGGCGCTGCTGCTGTTGGACGAGCCGACGACGGGCCTCGACCCGCGCTCCAAGCGCGAAGTGCAGCGCGTCATCCGCGAGATGCGGGAAGAGGAGAGTACGACGGTCCTCTTGACGACCCACGATATGGAGGAGGCCGAACGCCTCTGCGACCGCGTCGGCATACTCCACGAAGGGCGTATAATTACCATCGGGACGCCGGCGGACTTGACGGCGCGCGTCGGGGGAGCGGGCGCGACGTTGGAGGACGCTTTCTTGAAATTTACCGGCGCCGAGTGGCTCGGCGACGAAAACGGCGGCTAGCGAACGCCGACGGGAGCGGATCGACATGGCTATCAAAGCGAGAGCCTTACGCGAATTCTGGTGCAGCATCGGCTTCGCCGAGCGCAACTTCATGTTGGTGAAGCGCTACGCCGGCTGGGAGGCGGTGTTCCTCACCTACACCGTCGTGAGCGCGTTGACCATCGGCCTCATCGGCGTCGGGACCGGCGACGCCCGGCTCGTCCTGTTCCTGGTGATAGGCGCGGTTCTGTGGGGCTACCTCTCCATCCTCTTCCACGAGGTCAGCGAGTGCATCGCCTGGGAGCGGTGGGAAGGGACGCTGGAGTACACGTTTATGGCGCCGGTGAAGCGGTTCACGCAGCTGATGGGCAACGCCCTCTACGCCATAACGTACGGCCTGGGACGCGCCGCGGTTCAGCTGGTGGTGTGCGCGCTGTTCTTCGGCATTAGCCTGGCGGGCGCCAACTTCCTGACGGCGGCGGTCGTACTCGTCGTCTCGAGCCTGCCGTTCTTGGGATTGGGGCTCGCGTGCGCCGTATTGCCGCTGCTGTCGCGGGAACGCGGCTCGCAGGCCACCCATATCTTCCAGGCGCTCATCCTGCTGGTGTCCGGCGTTTACTACGACGTGAGCGTGTTGCCGTCGTGGCTGCGGCCGTTCTCGGTGGTCTCGCCGGCGACGTACACGCTGCGGGCGATGCGCGCCGCGATGCTGGACGGCGTCGGCCTGGCCGACGTCGGCGGCGACCTCCTCATACTCGTAATTTCGGGCGTGGTCCTGATACCGCTCGGCTTCGCGTGCTTCATGCTGGGCGAGCGCTGGGCCAAGAAGACCGGCAAGCTCAAGATCGAGGGGTAAACGTGTAGGGGCCGAGTTTCGCTCGGCCCGGAGGTTATGGCGAAAGGCGGCTCCGTTCGGGGCCGCCCTAGTTTTAACCATCTCTCGCGGTTTACTTCTACGGGGTTATTAAGCCGTTTATAAAGTCTATCAGGAATACGCCGTTGTACATGTAATGACGGCCGCCGTATCCGACGCCGGCCAGACGGTCGTAGTCGAATTGGCTTCGGTGGCCGGTCGCTTTGTCGCATACGTCGTGCTTGTTCTCGGGGAGGTTATATTTCCTTTTGGATATGACCTCGACGTGGAGATGGGAGATATCGGCGCCTGACTGGTTTCTCAGATACCCGAGATGGCCGACGTTGTTGCCGGTATTAATTGTTTCACCTTTTTTCGGGAGGTATTTATCGTGGAGATGCTGGTATATGAATAAAAGGTTACGCTTCCTCCACGGGCTTTCGACCCAAACGTGGCAGTAACCCGTCGAGTTTTTAGAGACCTTTACTACCTTCCCCTCGAGAACGCACCTGACGCGAATAGGGCGTTCGGTCCCGCGCTTGGGGACGATGTCGAGCGCGCCGTGCCAATCGGAAATACTGGGTTTGTAACCCCATACTATCTTTACCGAACCGTCGTTCACTTCCTCGGGTTTTACGTATCTGCCGTTGTAACTCCACTTCCCGTTATCGAAGACGCCGAACGTCAAACCCGTCTTTTCGGAATCCGATAACTTAGGCTTTCCCGTTAAATTATAGGTCGGCCAACTATGGGTCCTGCTAATTATTTTGGGATCGAGAGGGAAAACCGCTTGTCTCTGCCCGTATTTTGTAACCAAAATTTTCCTCCTCCTTAACTTACCGGCCCGCGCCGACCGGACCAATTTACGCGATTAAATTCACCCGGTTAATTTTTACGCCTGTAATTTGGTCGCGTCGATTTTACGGAATAATTAGACAATAATGGCCTTGGTTTGTCAAGCATTTAGTGTCTTTCCGATCAAATAGGCGCTCGAAACTCCTACCGCGGTTGCGGCGTACTGGACGCAGGACCCTTGTATTGCCCGGCTTAATCCTGATACCGCTCGGCTTCGCGTGCTTCATGCCGGGCGAGCGTTGAGCCAGGAAGGCCGGCAAGCTTAAGATCGAGGGATAACGTTCTATACGCATAGAAGCGGCGGCCGGGAATGCCGCCCCCTCCGATATAAGTGAAATAGCGGCCCAAAGCCCCCC
>CBFCYS010000215.1:0-3090 GCA_965602215.1 uncultured bacterium | reverse complement strand
CGTCGGCATCGAGCTGGCGAGCTTCGACGGGCATGCCCGCGACGGCCGCGCGGTGCTAACGTGGGCCACGGCCGGCGAATACAACCACGCCGGCTTCAACCTGTATCGCGAGGCCGCGGACGCGGGCCGTGTCAAAGTCAACGACGCCCTCATCGTCGGCGAGTCGCCGTACCGGTACGCAGACGCGTCGGTCGAAGAGGGTAAGAGTTATAAATATTTCTTGGAAGACGTCGACCTGAGCGGCAAGGGGACGCTCCACGGGCCGGTTCGCGTCGACATGGGCGCCGGCGTTAAGGCCTCCTTCGCGCTCGCGCAGAACGCCCCCAACCCGGCGCGTACGACGACGACGTTCGCGTTCTCGGTGCCGGCGGCCTGCGACGCCGCGCTCACCGTTTACGACATAGCCGGCCGTAAGGTCGCGACGCCGTTCGCGGGTCAGGCCAAAGCGGGCGAGAACGACCTGGCCGTCGACGTCTCGACGCTCGCGCCGGGCGTGTACACGTACCGCCTCGAGGCGGGGGGCGAGGCCGCGGCCAAGCGGATGGTAGTAACGCGGTAAGATAATTCAGGCGAAGCGGTAAAAAGGCCCGGCCCCAAGGCCGGGCTTTTCATTTGCATTTTCGAGCCCAAAGGGGTAAAATATAAATGACAAAAGGTAGGAGGTAAGGATATGAGGAAAATGGTCATAATTGCAGCCGGCGTAGCCGTCTTGGGCGCGCCGGTTTGCGTTTTCGGGACCGGCTTCGGTAGCGTCGTGTCTTCTTTTAAATCGCCGGGTGGGTGGCCATTAGGCATGTCCTACAGGCCCGGTCAGTTATATATATCTGCTTATTGCGGCCACGTCGTGTGGCGTACGACGACGACGGGGTCGGTTATAAATTATCATCCTCTTAAGAAGGTTCTGAATTATGGCATTACCGTGGGCAAAGCCGGCGGCCGAGTCTATTATTGGGTAGTGGACCAGGGTACGGGTTACATTTATCGGTATATAGATAACTCGAGCACGATACACGGTTCGTTCCCGGCGCCGGGTACCTGGCGGACGGGGGTAACGTTCGTGGACGGCACCCACATGTATTACACGGATGCGGAAGGCGCTACGCTGTACTTGTTGCACCCTTTTACGGGTTCCGTATACGCTTCGTACGGTCTGGGTTTTATCCCGGGGGACCTGGCCTACGATAAAGGCGGGTACCTATGGATTACCAACCCTGAAAATCGGTCAGTGTATAAGTGCAATTTGACCGGTTCTCCGCTCGCCTCTTTTACCATACCGTCGTCTTACCGGTATCCGCAAGCTTGCGCCTTCGACGGCGAATACGTATGGCTGGGAGCCAGCGACCCGCCGGCCGGAGTTTATTTAATCTTAAAGTGCAACATTTACGAGCACCCTTCGGCTGAGCCGGCATCTTTGGGAGAGGTAAAAACCTTATTCCGCTAAGGAGCATAAAAGTTTTAAAGCGGTGAAACGAGGCAATGCTATGAAAAAGATTATCACAGCGGTCACGGCTGTTTCGTTTTTATTTCCGGTAATTATCCTGGCGCGGCCTTGTTTCGGGTACCGGCCCGATTGGGAGAGCGCCGACGAACGCTCGACGATAGAAATTGCCCTCGCCGACTTCAACGGGGACGGGTGGCAAAACGTAACCGGTGAGAGGAAGACGGGCGACGGCCTGCGGCACGTATTTTACCTGGACCATTTCCCGGCGCTCACCATCAACGCCGTACGCGTAAACGGTACGCCGGTGCCGCGAGGCGATTACTGCTTCGATTCACGCGCGGGGTGGTTCTCGCTCAAGGACGCTCCGGGCAACGGCGCCCGCGTCGACGTTGACTACAAATGGTCGAACCGCCTCGACTTCTTCGCCGGCAATGTTACGAAGAGCGAGACCGATAACCGCGACGTGATTTATTTCAACCGCGACGGCGTGTTGGAGAGGACGCCGTCGTGGCTCTCCACCGCCCGCGAAGAGACGTGGAGCGTTAAGGAAGCCGATTACGACGCCGACGGCGACGTCGACGTCGCGATCGGGGGTACGGGTTTTATTAAGATTTATAAAAATACCGGCGGCGGTTTGGAACGAACGCCCTCGTGGGGCACGACTATAACCGGGGGAGGTGCCGGCGAATTCGCCTGGGGAGACGTCGACAACGACGGATATCTCGAGTTGGCAGTCTCTGATGGTACGTTGGGGCAATTCTACGTGTATATGAATACGGCCGGTACCCTCGAAAGTACGCCGTCTTGGTCGGCCGCGTATAAATCCGTATTCGGCGTAGCCTGGGGCGACGTCGACGCCGACGGCGATATGGATTTGGCGGGGGCTACGTCCGCGGGGGTCGGTCAGGAAATCGGTTACGTTTACGTTTTCCGTAATAACAACGGCACCCTGGCCGGTACGCCCTGCTGGAAAAACGATCCGCCCGCGGGAAGGTGTAGCGCGTTGGCCTGGGGAGACGTAAACGGCGACGGGTGGCTCGACCTGGTGAAGGGGATTTGCGGTTGCGGTGAAGGCCACGACCCCTATGCCGACATATACTTTTCGGACCGCGGCGTTTTACCCACGGCGCCCAGTTGGGAGTCCGAGGCTTATACTTATTGTTTCTACTCGTGCTTGGTCGACGCCGACGGCGACGGCCGTCTCGATTTAATGCAAGCGACGGGCGGCAGCATGTACGGTTATTTCCACGAAGGCGGTGCACTTGAAAAGTGGCCTTCGTGGGATTACGACCCGGGGGGGTCGTGGAGTATTCTGGATATCCGGGTGGGCGACGTTAACGGGGACGGCTACGTTGACGTGGTTGCGGGGGTTCACGCTGTCACTGTTTACCCGGCCGGCGGCCCGAACGAGGTGTTTCTCAACAAGGCGAACATCGGCATTAACGTTAAGGGCTTCGCCGCGTCGCCGTGCAAGCGAGGCGTCGCCCTCCGCTGGGAGGTGAACGAGGCGGTCGCCGGGTTCAACCTCCTACGCGAGGTCAAGGCCGCCGCGGTCGCCACCGAGCCGGTAAAGGTCAACGAGGAGCTCATCACCGGCGGCTCGCCGTACCGCTACCTCGACGCGGCGGTCGAGGCGGGGAACACCTATA
>CBFCYS010000214.1:0-3167 GCA_965602215.1 uncultured bacterium | reverse complement strand
GCGCCAATTGCTCGCCGAGGTTACCGAGACCCGCCGTATCCTCGACCTTCAACTCACAGACTATCGCGTGTTGTTCCTGGTTCATTTTACTCCCCCCATCGTTAACAGCTATAAGGAAACCGGTGCGGGCGAAGTATCCCCACTACGAAGCCCGGACCGACTGGCAGGCGACCCGCCAGGCTTTTAACGGGTTACTTGTCTTTTCAGCTTTCCCAGAGAAAAGCGTACTAGAAACGCAAAAACGCAAACGACAAATAAGGCGATTACGCCGAGCCCGGCGTACCGTATAACATAGTAGATTCGACTGGGTTTGTAATAGCATATCCGCTTATTATACCGATCCGAAATATATACGGTCCCGTCCGACGCTACTGCCATACCCGGGCCGTAATAGATACCACGCCATTCAGGCAAATCAAATGACCCTAAAAATAAGCCGGTGGCCGTAAAATAATCAAAACGGCTATTAGTACGCAATGCCGTATCTTCGGAAATATATACTTTACCGTCCGGGCCGACGACGATAGCGCTGGGCCTCTTATATCTAGCGTCCGTTCGTCCCTCCGGCCCCCACCTCCCGAGAAACGAACCTTCCGGGGTGAAGTACTGGACGTAACGTAAGACGTAATCCAAAGCGTAAATGGTCCCGTCCGGGCCGGCGGCCACGTCTAAAAGCTCGGGGAATTCCCCCTTACTAGTATCCGGAGTACCCCATTCGGCGAGTAAAACGCCATCCGGCGCGTAACGCTTAACGCGATGGCCGCTGGAACCGTATATGTACCCGCCGGGGCCCACGGTTATAGCGCCGACCCCGGCCGGCCACTCGGTTACGAAACTACCCGTGGCCGAGAATTCCGATATCCGTTCCCCGTACTTATCGGCAACTAAAATCCTGTCGTCCGGGGTAACCGCTAACCCAAACCAACCGTAGTAGTCCGAATAATCCGCGAGTTCCCATTTACCTTTGAAAGAACCGGTGCTCGAGTAGTATTGCACAAGGCCGTTGGAAGTAGCGTATACGTCGCCATTAGACGCCACTGCAAGCGCGATAGGCGTAGCGCCGTGGCAACAATAGAAATAGTCGACCGGCCACTCGCCCCCTTTAACGTAATCCGGCGGCCTTTTCACCTTTTTAACGAAAGATACGATTTTACGAAAACGGCCCTCGTCGGGCGTTTCGTCGTCGCGAGCCGACGCGACTCCGGAGGCGCAAACGGCCAGGGCCATCGCCATTAGGATTACCCTTGTATATAAACTGGAAGGCATTTTAGCGACCCAACATAGGGTCTACGTAAGGCTTCATGTTGTCGTCGAAATCACAATCTTCCCCTTCACCGGGCCAAACGATAACCCTAAAACCCCGTTTACTCTTAGCCACAACGTCGTCCCAGTTCTCTTGTTCCGCGCGTTTTAATTACCCGGCGTATTATAAAGGAACCTACCAAGCTCGCAACGAAAACGCCGGCAGCGACGATTACCCACACGTATACGCGTTTATTAACCGAACGCTTAAACCTACGCACTTTAAAATCCCTACCGTCGGTAACGTAAACGTCGCCCGAACGAGCCGCCGACACCCCCCAGAAGAAATCGCCCCGCCGCGGCAACGCGGCGTACTCCAACACGTCTTTTAACCGGCCGCGGCGGTCGAAGTATTCCACTTTATCCTTTGACATATCGGAAACGAATACCTCTCCCGTACGCGCAACGGCAACGGCGTTGGGGTATTTGAACTCGCCCGGGCCGGTGCCCTCTTCGCCCCACGCGCCGAGGAACGAACCGTCGGCGCTGAAATACTGCACGCGTTCGTTTAACGTGTCGGCTACGTATACTACTTCCCCGTTCGGCGCGATTGCGATACTTTCGGGATAATGGAATTTACCCTCGGCCGCCCCGTACGAACCCCATTTACCTAAAAAGGAACCCGTATTCGAAAAATACTGAACCCTCTCGTTGAGGGTATCGGCGACGTAAACTCGGCCGGTCGAACCGACCGCTAAACCCGCCGGGCTACCGAATTGGCCTTCGCCGGTCCCGCGACTACCCCAGCCACCTAAGTAAACGCCATCCGGCGAGAAGTAAAGCACCGCATCTCCGCACAGCGCGTAAACGTTACCGTCGGGCCCGACGGCAATAGCCCGCGGCACAAACGTATACCTCGCCAACCCCACCGTACCGGGCGGCGGCGGCGGGACAACGTACCATTCGTCTAGGAGGTTTCCCGTCGGGTCGTAGCGGCGCATCTGCTGCGTTAACGGGTCAGCAACGTAGACGTCGCCTTCCGGGCTTACGGCTATCGGGATAGGAGGCGCTAATATCATGCCACACCGGTGGAAACCTTCAAGGTCCCACTCGCCGGCGTATTCGTACCAGGTCGCAGGACCCGGCTTCAGACGTTCGATGATATCCCGTTTGCCGCTACTACACCCGGAGAGGATAATGGGGATAGATAAAAACGCGGAAAAATAAACGAGGTTTTTACGCACGGAACGTACACCCTTCCTGATTATTTACAAACCCAATACGTCGTCGATAAACGGAGCCGCGTCATCTTCGTAAAGGAAATCTTCCCCGCCCCCCGGGTAAACAATTACGTCGAAACTACAACCGGCTTTTTCCAATTCTTCCTCCCACCGGTGTTGGTACTGCGCACACACTAAAAGCCATAAATCGCCGCCGGGTTTAAGGTATTTCGCAACCACGCCGAATAATTCTTTAGGTTCAACCGGGTATAAATTCACGCCCCTTTGAAGAGCGGGGTCGCCCGTCGGCCTATCTTCTTCGTCCACGACCCTTGTCCCGTGCATCATTATCCCGATCCGGTCGAAAGTCGCTTTATCGTCCGTAGACTTACCTTGTCTACTCAACCATCCTTCGTAATAACTATCCATAAGAGTGGGTTCGAAGTATGAAGGGAATTTTACGAATACGACCGTCTTATCGGGCCACGTGTTTTCGTAAATCTTACGCTTATCTTCTAATACCCTTTCGTCCGGATATAAGTCCGCGTCGTAGACTATAAGCGTACGGCCGGCCAAATAATCGACGGCCACCACCTCCTCCGCCTTCGCACCTATGATCTCGCCGACTTGGGCCGCTACCGGCGCCGCGAACGGACCCATTATCTCCTTCAGTGGTCCTTGCGCCGCCCTCTCGACGGCCTCCTC
>CBFCYS010000213.1:0-3199 GCA_965602215.1 uncultured bacterium | reverse complement strand
CGAGCGTAGGCCGAAGGTCGTCTTCACCCTTGGGCCCTTTTACGCGCGTGAGTAAAGCTTTCTCGTCCTGGTTGAAGGGGTGGGTGTGCTCGCGCGTTAAGTACAATTTGAATTTCTTTCCTCGCTTCAATAGACCTTTTTCAACGGTGGCCCGGATGACGTAGCTGCGGGCGCTCACTTCCTCGGCCGAAAGGGCGAGCTCCGCCTCGCGCGGCGGTTTCGCACTCAGGTAATTATCGGCGTTGGGGTCTTCGGCCTGGGGCAGGCCGAAGTGATACGGGATCTCGATCTCCACCGCCCAGCCGGCCGGCGCTTCCACCGGCATCTTAACCTCGAAAGTAATTTTGGGAATGACGGCGCCGGCAGGCAAAACGTCCGGCTTAACCTTTACCCAGGGTTTCGCCGGCTTGGCTTCGTCGCCGCCGGCCAAGGCCGTCGTCGCGCCGACCAGCCACGCGACGGTTAAAATTATTCGCCTCATAGTTTTTCACCCCTTATTGTACGCGCCGCAACTCGCGGCATTATAACTCAGCTCGGGTCCGCATTCCAACAGAAAGCGCTGCGCGGCTTGCGGTCGCACTCCCGCGCACGACGAAACGGTTGCCGCGTACGCGTCATAATACTATAATCTTCGCGGCGGGCGCTGGCGCCCGAGCCTCTATGTCATGACGCAAAGAGAATTGAAGAAGGTCCGCGTAGTCGTCGACGGCGAGAACGCCGGCCGGCGGCTGGACTCCTTTCTGGGGCAAACGCTCCGTGAGTACTCGCGGTCGCGCCTGAAGGGTTTCATCGCCGCCGGGGACGTCGTCGTGAACGGCGCCGCGGCCAAGCCGTCCTACCGCGTCAAGGCGGGCGACGTCGTCGAGGCGTCCATCAGCCCTCCGCCCGGGCCGCTGCCCGAGCCGGAAGATATCCCCCTGACGGTGTACTACGAGGACGAGGACGTCGCCGTCGTCGAGAAGCCGTCCGGGATGCTCACCCACCCCGCGGGGAACGTAACCTCGGGGACGCTCGTGAACGCGCTGCTGCATCGCATCGGCGCGCTGGCGCCCGTCGGCGGCCCCGCCCGCCCGGGGATAGTCCACCGCCTGGATAAGGGCACCTCGGGCGTATTGGTCGTGGCCTGCTCCGAGCTCGGCCATAAAAAACTGGTCGCGCAGTTTTCGCAGCGGACCACCGGCCGGACGTACGTCGCGCTGGCCGCGGGTTCTCTCCCGCTCGAGGAGGGGACGATAGAGGCCCCCATAGGGCGCTCGAGCCGCAACCCGAAGCTCTTCGCCGTAAGCCCCCTCGCCGCCAAAGAGGCCAAGACGACTTTCGCCGTGCTGGAGCGGTTCGGCGGCGAGGCGACGTTGGTGCGCCTGCGCCTCCATACCGGCCGCACCCATCAAATCCGCGTACACCTCGCGTACCTGGGTTACCCGGTTCTGGGGGACGAGACGTACGGCAAGCCGAGCGACGTCATCGACCGGCCCGCGCTGCACGCCCACACGCTGGCCTTCGACCACCCGGCTTCGGGCGCGAGGATGCGCTTCCTGTCGCCGCTGCCGCCGGATATTATTGCGGCCTGCGCGCGGCTGCGGGGGTAGGGCGGGCCGGGGGACTTCGTTTAATGGCGTATTTTTTTGCCGCCGCTTAAAATTGCGGTTGACGCGGGTACGCGTTTAGGGTATAATCTTAGCGTTCAGGGTATTTTGTGTCCTGCCGTTTTCCCTCGAATACCCCCATTTCATGTCGTTAAACTTAGCCGAACTCACCCAAAAGACTACGGCCGAGCTTGCCGCGCTTGCGCGCGAGATGGGCGTTACCGGCGGCTCCGGCCTGCGGAAGCAGCAGCTTATATTCAAGTTGCTGGAGACGCAGGCGACGCAGAACGGCCTGATCTTCGCCGAGGGCGTCCTCGAGACGATGCCCGACGGTTACGGCTTCCTGCGCTCGGGGGCCAACAATTACCTCCCCGGCCCCGACGACATCTACGTCTCGCCGTCGCAGATACGCCGGTTCAGCCTCCGCAAAGGCGACACCGTCTCGGGCCAGGTCCGCGCGCCGAAGGACAACGAGAAGTACTTCGCGCTGCTCAAGGTCGACGCCGTCAACAATGTAGACCCGGAGCAGGCGGTCGAACGCAGCCTCTTCGACAACCTGACGCCGGTGTACCCCGACGAGCGGTTCCACCTCGAGACGGAGGACGGGAATTTAACCCTTCGCGTGCTGGACTTGGTGACGCCGGTGGGCAAGGGCCAGCGCGGGCTCATCGTCTCGCCGCCGCGGGCCGGCAAGACCACTATCCTCCAGGATTACGCGCACGCCCTCGCCGAGAACCATCCGGAAGCAATCCTCATCGTGTTGCTCATCGACGAGCGCCCCGAGGAAGTTACCGATATGGAACGGTCGGTGCACGGCGAGGTTATATCGTCGACCTTCGACGAACCCGCCGACCGCCACGTCCACGTCGCCGAGATGGTGCTGGGCAAGGCCAAGCGGCTGGTCGAGGCGGGCGAGGACGTCGTCGTCCTGCTGGACTCGATAACGCGGCTGGCCCGGGCGTACAACACCGTGACGCCGCACTCGGGCCGCGTCATGACCGGCGGCATCGACGCCTCCACGCTGCAGAAGCCCAAGCGCTTCTTCGGCGCCGCGCGCAACATCGAGGAGGGGGGCTCGCTCTCCGTCATCGCGACCGCGCTGGTGGACACCGGCTCCAAGATGGACGACATCATCTTCGAAGAGTTCAAGGGGACCGGCAACATGGAGTGCATCCTCGACCGGCGGCTGGTAGACCGGCGCACCTGGCCCTCCATCGACGTCGCGCGGTCCAGCACGCGCAAGGAGGAGCTGCTCCTCACGGAAGAAGAGATCAACAAGGTCCGCCTTATCCGCAAAGTCCTGGCCGATTTGAACGGCGTGGACGCCACCGAGACGCTCCTCGCCAAGATGCGCAAGACGAAGGACAACGAGGAGTTCCTGGCGAAATTGGAGAATTTATAGGGAAGTATGGTACAATAGATTATCGCAAAATAGTAAGGGCGCCGCGAGGCGCCCGTTTTCGGCGGAGGTGTGCGTATGATGCGGAAGGTAGAGTTCGCCGCGGCCTTGGTGGTCGCGTTATTCGCGGCGTTCGCGTGTTCGCCCGGCGGCGACGTTTCTCGGGGCGGCGAAGGCGGCGGTACCGCGGCCGCGCCGCCGGGTAAAGCCGGGG
>CBFCYS010000212.1:0-3226 GCA_965602215.1 uncultured bacterium | reverse complement strand
AGATCGTCGAAGAGGGATGTTAAGACGTACGGTTTATTTCCCGCACATTCATAATAAGGAGGTGTTTGTATGGCGAAGCGTAAACAGTTCCACGTTAATCCCGTCAAAACGGGCGGTTGGAGAGTTATCGAAACCGGTAAGCCGCGCGGGTATAATTTCGAAACGAAACCCCCCGCCGTAGAAAAGGCGGTTACCCTGGCGAAAAAGAATAAACCGAGCCAGGTCAAGATACACAAGCGGAACGGCAGAATACAAAACGAACGTACTTATGCCAAAGACCCGTATCCGCCCAAAGGATAGTGCCGGAAGGCCGAGGCGTTAACCGCCCCGCCCCCACCGACCGCAAGATCGCCGTCCCGTCGTGCGGGCGCAACGCGTTGCGCCCCTGCCCGCCCTGACGGCCGAGGAGATAAAGATCGTGGAGGGTTCGTAGGGGCCGTTCTCGTAGGGCTGTACCTTCAGGTGCGGCCGCCTTACGGTTTTTAAATGTGTCTGACCGGCCCACCTTGACGTTTAAAATATGTCCCGGTTTGGTGGCACGGCCTGAAGGCCGCGCCCTACGGAACCACGCCGCCACGGACCGGCCTTCGCGGCGATTTGCCAACCGCCCGACTTTATGGTATATTTTACATGTGCGGCGCGACGCGCCGACGCGTAAGGGCATGAGGAAAATAGTGAAAACCCTGGCGACGCTGGCGCTCGCGTCGTCGTTACAGGCCGTTGCGTTACCGAACGGCCTTTCCGGTTTGACCGTCGGTATGGCCTCCGGCGGCCTCGAGGACGGCTATGTCCACGGCGAGTTCGACTTCCTGCTCTCGCGGTACTTCTGCGTCGGGCCGGAGTTGGCGCTGGCCTTCGGCGGCGGCCGCGCCCTCTACGCCGGCGCCGCCGGCCGGGTCTATTTTACCCCCGGCCTAAGCGAGGTCTTACAACCCCATCTGGCTTTCGGAGCCGGCCTCGCCCGCGACTTCGACGAGAAGGTCG
This sequence comes from uncultured bacterium, assembly GCA_965602215.1. GTDB lineage: Bacteria > RBG-13-66-14 > B26-G2 > WVWN01 > WVWN01 > WVWN01. Next base: position 2,242 of record CBFCYS010000212.1, on the reverse strand, counting down.
CGGCCCGAGGCGAAGAGAACGGCGCGTACGTCAACGTCGCCCTCGGCTGCGACGTGGACGTCGCCTGGGCGCCGGTGTCGTGGTATGCGGACGCCGGCGGCCTCTTCTTGACCGGCGAGGGACGGGAGAACGGTTTTAAGGCCGAAGTGGGCCTCCGCTTCAGCATCGGGTCGGTAGGGCGGCTGGAGGAGGAGGAGCGGGCCCGCATCGCCGAGGAGAAGCGGTTGGAGGAAGAGCGGCTGGCCCGCATCGCCGAGGAAGAGCGCGTCGCGGCGAGGTTGGCCGACGCCGAGCAGGCCGGGGAACGCGGCGATTACGCCGAGGGCATAGAAATATGCCAAGAGATTCTCGAGGCGTACCCGGACCGCGCCGAAGCGGCCGAGCTGCTCGAGGAGTTGGAGCGGCTGCAGGCCGAGGCCTATAGGGCGCCGACGCCCCGACCCAGGCCGGTGCCCGAGCCGGAGCCCGAGCCGGAGCCCGAACCCGAAATACCCGTCATCTCGCCGGAGGCCGTCCGCGCGTACGAACAGGGCAAGGGCGCGCTGGCCGGGGGCGCCATAAGCCAGGCGATATATATCCTCTCGGCCGTCGTGCGGGAGTTCCCCTCCTACGGCGCGGCCCGCGCGGAGCTGGTCCAGGCCTACCTCCTCCAGGGCCTCGATTCCTATTCCAACGGCGAGCTTACGGCGGCGCTCAAGTCCTGGCGGCAAGCGCTGGTCTTCGACCCCGGCAACGCCAAAATCCAGCGTTACGTCAAGAGGGCCGAGAGCGAGCTGAAGTAGGGGCGCAACGCCGCCCACCCGGATACACGTACGCGCCGACTTTGGGTCGGCGCGTTTTGTCGTCGCGCCGCGGGAACGCGGCGTTGTAGGCCGCGGGCGCTGAGGAACCCCGGCGTGAACGCCGAGGCCTCGGCGCATGTAGGGGCCGACCTTCAGGTCGGCCCAAAGATTGTCGTAGGGGCGTACCTTCAGGTGCGCCCACCGTAAGCCTTTTAAAGATATGTCCGGGCCGCCCCATGGCGGCCCTTTTTATCTTCCTCCGCGCCGAGCGGTTTTTAAACGAGGATGGCCTAAGTAGGTATGAGCCATAATAAAACAAATATAAACGGGATAATTAATGCTTGACTAATTTACCCTGTTATTAAATAATGGCTCGCAAGGGGGAACGTATTGGCAACCGGGCGCATTTCCCAAAGGGGTGCGGGTATGCCCGGCTCGGGAGTTAAGGAAGCGAAACGTAACGCCGCGCGCTCGGTCGCTCTCGTAGCGCGTCTCGTCGGATAGCACCCCGGTAGGTCTTCAAGGCCGCCGGGGCTTTTTCGTTCCCTCACGGCAGCTCTTTTCTTCTTTCGACGCCGGTTTGTGGTGTACCCTCCGCGGCGTAACCCGTGGAGGGTAGCGGCTCGTTCGTATCTTTAACGCGAGAGGAGATAGAGATGAAGACGGTTTTAATTATCGCGTCGTTGACCGCGGCGCTCGCGCACGCCGAGCCCTACGTCGACGAAAATTTCGAGGGCGGCGTCCCGCCGGCGTGGTGGACCTCGAGCAAGAGCGGCCCGGGGGCCGGTTGGGACCCGGAAGAGGCCGGGCCGTGGGGGAAGTACGCCGTGGGGTGGGCTTCCAGCTCCGCAAGCGCCGAGTGTTGGGCGAAGATGGATACCTACGCTTTCGCCGTGCCCGCCGACGCCACGTTTACGTTCCGCTTCGACTACAAGTACGGCCACGGCGGCTTCGAGGCGGAGAACCGGGCGACCTTCAGGTTGCTGTACGCGACGCAGCCGGAGGAGGTTTTTGCTTCGCACCCGATAACGCTAACGTCCGCCTGGCGCGTCTTCAACGGTAACGCGTCCTCGCCGCGCGGCGGCCTGGTGAAGGCCCGCTTCGAGGTTTGGGTTTTAAACCGGCACCCCCAGCGCGTCGCCGTGTACGCCTGGGACGTCGACAACGTCGTCATCGCCGCGAGCGAGCCCGCCGTCGCGCCGACCTCGCTGGGCCGCGTGAGGGCGCTGTTCCGGTAGGGGCGACTGGCTAGTCGCCCCCGACAAGGGGCTTAAGCCCCTTGTCCAAGGACTTCGTTCGAAATAACGTGGAAGCGTTTTAGGGGGCCGGCCGGCAACCGGGGCTCCTCCTCGGGGCAAGTTTATTCCGACCCTAATGCCGCGCCGGTCTCCCTTGGCCGCGTGAAGGCGCTGTTCCGGTAGGGGCGACTGGCTAGTCGCCCCCGACAAGGGGCTTAAGCC
>CBFCYS010000211.1:0-3320 GCA_965602215.1 uncultured bacterium | reverse complement strand
ACGGGGTACCGGTTGCACGTTAATTACCGAAACCGGCTACACGAGTTCCGCGAGCCGGTGCGCGAGGTAAAGTGGGGGATGTGAATAAAAACCATCCAAAAAACAGGTTCTAACTAATAATTATGAACTCCTCCGACCTAAGACAATCGTTCCTGGATTTCTTCGCCGAGCGCGGCCATAAGATAGTCGCGCCGGCGCCGCTCGTGCCGCCCGACGACCCGACGGTCATGTTCACCATCGCCGGCATGATGCAGTTCAAGCCCCTCTTCGCCGGGACCGTCGAGCTGGCGTATACCCGCGCCGCGAGCTGCCAGCCGTGCCTGCGCGCCGGCGGCAAGGACTCCGACCTCGCGCTCGTAGGCCACACCCTCCGCCACCACACCCTCTTCGAGATGCTGGGCAACTTCTCCTTCGGCGATTACTTCAAGCGCGAGGCCATCGTATGGAGCTGGGAATACCTGACCGGCGTCCTGAACCTCGACGCCGAGCGGCTGTACGCCACGGTCCACGTCGACGACGACGAGGCCGCCGCCATCTGGCTCGAGGAGGTCGGCATCCCCGCCGAACGCCTCAGCCGCTACGACGAGGATAACTTCTGGGGGCCGGCGGGAGGGCTGGGCGCGTGCGGCCCCTCCTCCGAGGTACACTACTACGCCGGCGACGAGTACGGCTGCGGCCGCGACGATTGCCATATCAACTGCGACTGCGACCGCTTCCTCGAGATATGGAACCTCGTCTTCCCCCAGCTCGAGCAGCAGGCCGACGGCTCGCGGCTGCCGCTCAAGAACAAAGGGATAGATACCGGCATGGGCTTCGAGCGGCTGGCCTTCGCCGTCCAGGGGGTGGAGGATAACTTCCACACCGACCTCTTCCTGCCGATTATCAAACGCGCCGAGGAGGTATTGAAGACGGATTACGGCGCCGACGGCCGTACGCGCTCGTCGATGAACATCGTGGCGGACCACGCCCGGGCGCTCGCTTTCGCCATCGCGGATAATATCCTGCCGTCGAACGAAGGCCGCGGCTACGTAATCCGCAAGATATTACGACGCGCCCTCCTCCACGCGTACCTGTTGGGCCTGGAGGAGCCGCTGCTCCACCGCCTCATAGCACCGGTCGTCGACGTTATGGGCGACGTCTACCCGCAACTGCGCCAGCAGCAGGCCCTCGTCGAGGGCGTCGTAAAAAGCGAGGAGGAACGCTACCTCACGACGCTCGCGCGCGGTATGGACCGCCTCCACGGCAAGCTGGCGAGCCTCCCCAGGGGAGGCTTGCTGGGCGGCGAGGACGCCTTCACGCTCTACGACACCTACGGCCTGCCGCTCGAGGTCGCGGCCGAGGTCGCCGAATGGGAAGGCGTGGAGGTGGACGAGGCCGGCTTCGAGGAGGCGATGACGGCGCAGCGCCACCGCTCCCGGGCCGCCGCGGCCGGCGCCGACGAGTTCCCCATCGCGGGCAACCTGGACGACGTTTCGGCGACGACCTTCGTCGGCTACGAGGACCTGTCGCAAGAGGCCGAAGTCCTCGCCGTCGTCACCAAAGAGGGCCGCGCCCAAGGGGCGCAGGAGGGGACCCGCGCCGTCGTCGTGCTGAACCTGTCTCCGTTCTACGCCGAGGCGGGAGGCCAGGTGGGCGACGCGGGCCTGCTGACGGCCGAGGGCGTCAAGTTCGACGTCGAGGAGACGACGAAGGCCGCCCAGGGACAATACCTCCATTTCGGCGAGGTCAAAGAGGGCGTTCTGAAAGAGGGGCAAAAGGTCACGGCCTCCGTCGACCGCGGCCGGCGCCTGGCCGTCGCCCGACACCATACCGCGACGCACCTCCTGCATGCGGCGCTGCGCGAGGTACTGGGCGAGGGCGCGACGCAGGCCGGCTCGTTCGTCGGCCCGGCGTACCTGCGCTTCGACTACGCATCGAGCCGGGGATTGGAAGCGGAGGAAATCGAGGAGGTCGAGCGGCGCGTCCAGCGGAACGTCGTCGCCAACCTGCCGGTGTGGTGGGCGGACATGGAGGTCGAGGAGGCCAAGACCCGGGGCGCGATGGCGCTCTTCGGCGAGAAGTACGGCGAGCGAGGCCGCGTCGTCTGCATCGGCGGCGAGGGCGAGGAGATGAGCCTGGAGCTGTGCGGCGGCACCCACCTGTGCAACACCGGCGAAGTGGGGCCGTTCTACGTCGTCCGGGAGGAGGCCATCGCCGCGGGGGTCCGCCGCATCGAGGCCGTCGCGGGCGAGGCCGCGCTGGCGTACGCCCATAAGATGCGCCGCATCCTCGACGATGCGAGCCGGGTCATCAAGACCGGCTGGGAGGAGCTGCCGTCGCGGGTCCAGGGCGCGCTCGACGACCGGCGTGAGTTGGAGAAGAAGTTACGGCAATACACGTCCAAGGACGCCTCGGCTCGAGCGACCGAATTGCTCGCGGGCGCCGTCGAGGTCGGGCCGGTGCGGCTGGTGACGGGGTTGCTCGCGGGCGCCGCGGCCGACGCCGTCAAGGAGGCGGCCTCCTCGCTGATAGCCGCCCATCCGGACAACGTCGCCGTCTTCGCGACGGACGAGGGCGGCAAGGCCACGTTCTACGCCGGCGCCGGGGAGGAAGCCGTCAAGGCGGGCGCGCACGCCGGCAACCTCGTGCGCGAGGTGGCGAAGGAGGTCGGCGGCGGCGGCGGCGGCAAGGCGGACTTCGCGCAGGCCGGCGCCAAAACGGCGGAAGGTTTGGAGGAGGCGCTGGCGAAAGCCAAAGATTTCTTAACGCTGACGCTCGCGGGATAAGTACGTTCTAACTTAACGGAGGAGCTTACGATATGCGAAAAGGCATCGTTTTGGTAATAATAACGACGGCTTCCGCGGCCTGGGGCCTCCCCCACGGTATCGCCGGGCCGGCCGTCGGCTTCGGCGGCCTGCTGGGCGACATGGGTTTCATCGGCGGCGAGTTGAACTTCGCCCAGCCGCCGTACATATCGTGGGGCCCGGAGGCCATGCTCGCGTTCGGCGGCGGCGTGGCGGTATTCGGCGGTGCCGAGGGCCGGGTCTACATAATCCCGAATTATAACTACCTGGCGCAACCCTACTTCGCCTTCGGCGGCGGCTTCGGCGCCAAGTTCGACGACGACGGCGGCCGGAACGAAGAAGAAGCCGACGGCGACACTCACATCGGCGGCTACATCCACTTCGGCGTCGGCAACGACTTCGACATCCCCGACGCCCCTATCGTACCTTTCATCGATCTGGGGGGCCTGGTTTTCATCTCGGATAAAACCGACGCCCTATTCAAAATCGAAATCGGCGTCCGGTTCGGGATGTAATAGATTATCGTATACGTAGACC
>CBFCYS010000210.1:0-3352 GCA_965602215.1 uncultured bacterium | reverse complement strand
CGCCGTCGCCGCGGCTATGTACGGTTCGAAAGAGACGCGCGCTTCTTCGCTTGCCGGCGCGGCCTTTTTCGCTTTATTGTAAACGTACGTTACGAGAAAAGGTTTACTGACGACGTCGAAGATGAAAACCCCCAAGTATATATCGTTCATATAAACGTCTTTGACGTCGCGGTGCGTGGCTTTAATGACCAATAACGCGCCGCCCAGTAGTGCGGTCTCGCCGTACGCCGCCAACGTTGTGTAGCCGATCGTTTCTCCTCGGTTCGGCGCGCTTTCGCCGACGGCGCAGGCCCCGGCGTGGCACCCCAAGGCTGCGGCGAAAGGGTAAGCTGCTGCTAAGGCCGTCGCGCCGTAAACAACTCCCCCCGCGTTATATTTCATACCCAACCCCGCTACCGCTCCGGCCGCCACGAAGTTTATCGCTTGGAAAGCGAACGCGTCGCCCGCCTCGGCCGCGAAGGCTTTACCGGAAACGCCGAACGCCGCCGCCGGGAAGGCCCCGGCCGCGGCGAGCGCGAGCGACGTTAATACTTTAATCGGCGTATTCATCCCTCCCGGCCTCCGTCCTACTTCCAGTACATCCCCTCCGGCGGGTAGCTCAGGAATAGCCGGCCCCACTCGCTCTCGTCCAGGATTTTTTGGACGCGTTTCTTGCCGATAAAAGGATACCAGAAGGCGTCGTGGTAGAGGCGCGAGGCCGCGTACGACCACGGCACGAGCGGCGTCTGGAGGAGGAAGCGTTCGACCGGTTTGAGCCAGCCGTGGTATATCAACTTCTGGCCGCGGGAGGCGAAGGTGTCCTCGTGGGGCGAGAAGTGCAGGTTCATACCCGAGATATCGTCGCCGACGACGTCTATCTCGCGGGGGTCGCCTACGCCCAGGCCGCGCTCGTGCGCCAGCCGGATGAAGTCGAGCTCGAGCGGCTCGAGGCCCATTAGCTTAGCCGAGATGGCGTCGATGGCGACCTGGTCCGCGGAAGCCAGGATGACGTTCGCGACGACGGGCCGCATCGCCCGGGGGCCCGGGCCGTCGCCGGCCACGGTCCCGTCCATCACAGCGAAGATGCCCGAGTGGATTTCCTTTTGAATCGTCAGGAGGTCCACCAGCGTCTCGTGGATGACGGCGTGGGTCCAGTGGCGCTCGAGGTTGAGGAGGCCGCCGAAGGCGTTCTTCATCGCGCCCGTCATCGTCGTGAAGACGTGCGTCTTGACCGTCGGCAAGTGGATTATATTGGTGTCGGGGAAGGACTTCGGCAGCCACAGGCCCTTCTTCTTGTACACGTCGGGCAGGACGAGCATCTCGCCCCTGGGCTCGTACGGGACCCATTCCTCCTGCTCGGGGTCTTGCAGGTAGTGGAATTGGAGGCCGTACTTGTCGGCGACGCCCTGCAGCTTGTTGAGGCGGGCGCCCACCTTGGGGTCGACGACGACGGTGGCGTTCTGGCTGAGGACGAGGTTCTCTTTGGGATAGCCGTCCTCGAGCAGCGTCTTGATGACGGCCTCCAGCTGCCACGGCGTCGTCGAGCAGGCCGGGTAGTATTTATGCCAGGATATATTTATCTTGAGCTGGGTCTTCTTGTCCGGGGGGAGATGGGAGGAATAATCCGCCAGCCGCATGAGCCGGCCGAAGTCGTCTATTACCGTATCGGCGCTCGTTCGGAGCGCCGCCACTTTCGCGCGGGCCATTTAACACATCACCTCGCGTAATTCTACCATACCGGCGGCGGCGGCGTCAACGGCGCGTCGGCGTTGCGGGGCCTTCGGCCTATGGTAAGGCGCCCGGGGGACTCCCGGGCGCCGGATTCGCCGGCGCTTAACGACGGAGTTGTTCTAACCGCCGTGGCGGGCGCCTTTAAAAGAAAAGGGAGCCTTTTCGGCTCCCCGGCGTTGCTTTTTACGCTTGTTACGCTTACTAGTAGTAGAGTGCTTTTACGCGGCCTATGCTCGACGGTGATATGCCCGGGAACTCCTGGCCCGGCTCGATCCAGACACGGATCATGAGGTTCTTGTAGGGGGTTACTTGAGGGGACTCATTTAGGTATGGCGACCACGCGCCCTCGTAGTATTCCCACGAATGGCCTTGAGCGGTCGTGTTATTGCCCAACGCGTACGGGTCGCACGTGGGGTTGTTGTAGAATTGGTTCTGCGCCGCCAGGAACTTCACCGAGGGGCAAGTCCAGTCCATATTGAACTCCACCCAGATGTGGGATTGGAGGTCCGGGTTGCTCGGTCGGAAGAAGTGCGGGTTGCCGCTGGTCGGCCAGAGCATGGAGCCGGGCACGCCGCCCCTGAAGGCGTAGAAGGCGAAGCGCATGCCGTCCCAACCCAGATTGGGCCAGGCGCCGCGGGTGTAGTATTTGTACTTCATGATTTTGGCGTAGGCCGTCTTGAGGGTGGATACGTCGAAGTCGTTGCCGACCCAGGAATCGGCGCCGGTGTACCAGGCGACGCTCCAACTCCGCACGCCGCTGTCCCATTTTAATTCCATCGTAGCCTGGTCGTGGGGCGTAGGCGCCGCAACAAACCCGGGCCCCGTGTGGCCGCCGCCGTCGACGACGTCGTCCGCGGCCCAGGCCGCGCCGCACGCAAGTAGCGCGGTTATTATCGCTAACACAAATTTCCTCATAGCTTACCTCCTTCGCGTAAGTTTAAGGTACATTATAAACGGCTCCTCCCCGTAAGTCAAGTAAAACATTCCCGCCGGAGGGCTTCCGGCGGGAACGTCGTAACCGGGTGAGTTTCGTTTTCGGCGTTCGGCTAGTAGTAGAGGGCCTTGACGCGGCCTATGCTCGACGGCGCGACGCCCGGGAACTCCTGGCCCGGCTCGACCCAGACGCGTATCATAACGTTGCGATACGGACCCCATTCCGGGGGGAACTCGGCCGGTGACCAGGCACCTTGATAATATTGCCAGGAATGGCCCAAGAACGTGGTGTTCGTGTCGAGGGAGAACGGGTCGCAGGTGGGGTCGTTGTAGAATTGCTCCTGCGCTGCCAGGAACTTCACCGAGGGGCAGGTCCAGTCTACGTTGAACTCCACCCAGATATGGGCCTGGATGTCCGGGTTGCTCGGTTTGAAGAAGTAGGGGTTGCCGCTGGTAGGCCAGAGCATTGAGCCGGGCACGCCGCCCCGGAAGGCGTAGAAGGCGAAGCGCATGCCGTCCCAGCCCTCGTTGGGCCAGTTGCCGCGGGTGTAGTATTTATACTTCAGTATTTTAGCGTAGGACGTCTTGAGGGTGGATGCGTCGAAGTCGTTGCCGATCCAGGCGTCGGCGCCGGTGTACCACATTACGCTCCAACGCCGCGTGCCGTTGTCCCACATCAGCTCGAGCGACGACTGGTCGTACGGCGCCG
>CBFCYS010000209.1:0-3374 GCA_965602215.1 uncultured bacterium | reverse complement strand
CCTCGCCGCCCCGCCTGCATGGCCGCCGCGCCGGCACTACCGCAATGTAAGGGTTACTGTAAGCATTATATAGCGCGGGCTGTGTAACCGCACGCAGGGAAAGGGACCCAGGTTATTAAAAGTAAATGGTTTCTTTCGCCCTAAAACCTCGGCTTTCAGTAAAAGAAGCTGAACGTTTAATCCTAGACATAGCGGCTTATGGAAACCACAACTGGACCCACCAAAGGTTCGAATACCGTTACCCAACGTTTTGGGGTTTATCAGAAGTAAAAGAATTTTTCAAGAACCGAGGAATAGATTTTGATTCTTTAGTAAACGAAACGAGGCACCCTTTTAGCCCCGTGCCTTTTTTAGAAAACCTTATTAGAAGTAAATGGTTTCTATCGGGCACAGCCGAAGTTAAATTGCCGTCTGTACCGGGAGGCGACCCTGACGAAGTTACGGTAGGGCCGGGACAAGTAGCTTTCCCGGCTTTTTTAGATGAATTCGAGAATTCCGCCGCATCCTTCGTAAAAGCGTTTGAAGAAAAATCTATACCTAATTTTAATAACGCCGTCGTTAGCGGCGTTACTTCAATAGAAGTTTACCTAAACAACCAAATAGCGGCGTGGAACGCTTCTAATCCAAACGACCAACTTGTCGACGATAAACAGCACAAGGTCCCCTTCGGTAAAAAAGTAACCGATTGGATACCTAAAATCGCGTACGGGCAACGTTTAGATAAAAGTGAAAGGTTTTGGGGGGATTTCGTAGAGGTTCGCGATTATAGGGATTCAATAATACACCGTAAACAGTATTCGGCCCGTATGGAATACCGGGAGTTGCACAAGTATTTAATTAAATATAGGTTTGCGATACCGGGACTCCTTTTCGAAATGCATAAAATATTTAAACAACGCGTTCCTTCACAGATTATTCGCGTTTTCCATACGTTCATAGTTATCAAAACCAGTTGAAATCGGCGCGGAAGTTATGAATTCCCGTTATCCTGAAGCCGCCAAAGCGCCCGGCGCGAACTTTACGGCTATGAACCCTCGCCGCCCCGCCTGCATGGCCGCCGCGCCCTTCGCCGGCGGCCTTGTCTTTGCGGCGCTGTTCTCGCCGCCGCCGTGGCCGCTCATAACCGGCGCCGCGGCTCTCGCCTTAGCGGCCGTCATTTTTATCAAGCGGCGCGTCGCGACGTGGCTCGTACTGGCGGCGTTGGCGCTGGGGGGCGCCGGTTGGTACGCGGCCCGCGCCGACTACCTCACCCCGGGCGATATCTCTTTTAAATTAGGCCGGCGCTTCCGGCCGGCCGCGGCGATGGTCACGGGCGTCGTCGCCGGCGACCCGGAGCAGCGACCTTACGGCACCGTCTTCCCCCTTGCAATCGAAAACGTCGCGCTGGACGGCGACGCCGAACCGGCGAGCGGCCGGGCCCGCGTCTCCGTCTACGAGAACGTCGCCCTCCGCTACGGCGACGAGGTCGCGGTATCGGGCAAGCTGGTCGCGCCCCGGCCGGCGCGCAACCCGGGCGGCTTCGACTACCGCTCGTACCTGAAGCGGCGCGGTATAACCGCGCTCGTTACCGCCGGCGACGCCGAAGACGTAACGCTGCTAGGGCGCGGCCGCGGCAACCCGGTGCTGCGCGCGTCGTTCGCGGCGCGGCACAAGGCCTCGTCGATATTGGACCGCTCGGTCGGCGGCGACGAGGCCGCGGTCCTCAAGGGCCTCACGCTGGGCAAGCGGGCCGAGATAGACCCGGCCATCGTCGAGGATTTCCGCGGCGCCGGCGCCATGCACCTGCTCGCGATATCGGGCCTGCACGTCGGCTTCGTCGCGTTCATGCTGTTCCTGGTCCTGGCCGGGACGCGCGTACCGAAGGCCGCCGCCAACCTGACGGTGATGGCGTTCCTTCCGGCGTACGCCCTCTTGACCGGGTTCAACCCGCCGGTCGTCCGCGCGAGCCTGATGGGGATGTTGGCGCTCGCCGCGGCGCTGCTGGACCGCGACGTAGACCTGTATAACGTCCTCGCCGCCGCCGCCTTGGTCATCCTGATCGCCAACCCGCTGTACGTGAGCGACGTTTCGTTCCTGCTCTCGTTCGCCGCCGTCTTCGCCATCGCGGCCTTGTACCGCCCCATAAACAATTTCCTGAAACCGGTCCCGGGTTTGATTCGGGAGTCGCTGGCCGTGACCTGCGCCGCGCAGTTGGGCGTGTTGCCGCTGCAGCTCTACTTCTTCAACCGCTTCACGCCGACTGCGCTGGTCTCCAACCTCGCGATGGTCCCGCTCGCCGGGTGCGCCGTCGCGCTGGCGCTGGTGACCATCTTGTCCGGCGCCGTGTGGCCCGCCCTCGGCGAACTCTTCGGCGGCGCCGCCTGGCTCGCCGCCAAAGCGCTGACGGTCGCGGGGCATTACTTCTCGTTGGGGCTCGAGCCGCTGGCGGGCCGCTGGCCCGCGCTCGCCGGCGTGCCCTTCCTGGGGCCGCGGTGGGATTTGCAGTTCTGGGTCGCCAGGCCGTCGCCGTTTCTCCTGCTACTCGTAATCTTCGGAATCGGAGCGACGGCGGTACGGAGAACGCGGCTCAGGTTCGCGTTCGCCGCGGCGGCGGCGGGTTGCCTCGGCCTATGGCTCGCGCCCGGGCTCGCCGCCCCCGAGCTGCCGCTTCGCATCACCTTCCTGGACGTGGGCCAGGCGGACAGCGCGCTGGTGGAGTTCCCGGGCGGCAAGACGATGGTGGTGGACGCGGGGTACGCCGGCCGCGGATACGACGCCGGCGAGCGGGTCGTGGCGCCGGTCCTCCACGCCAAAGGGATAACGAAAATAGATTACCTGTGCGTAACCCACGGCGACGCCGACCACGCCGGCGGCGCGGCCTATTTAATTAAAAACTTCGACGTGGGCGAACTGTGGTTCCCGGCCGACGCGGAGCCAAGTCGCGCGCTCGAGGAATTGGCCGCCGCGGCTCGAGCCGAGGGCGTCCGCGTCGCCGCCACGCCGGAGGGCGTGAACGTCGGCGGCGTGGGCGTTGCCCGGGTGTGGCCTCCCGCGGGCGGCCCGCCGGCCGGCTTTTCATCCAACGACTCGTCGACGGTGTTGCGGCTGACGTACGGCGACTTCGCCGCCCTACTAACGGGCGACGTCGAAAACCGGGCGCAAGAGCGTATATTGGATACGGGCCGGGAGTTGGGGGCGGACGTTTTGAAGGTACCGCACCACGGCTCGAGGGGCGCCGCGCTGCCGGCCTTCGTCGCCGCGGCCAACCCGCGCGCGGCCTTCTTCCCCGTGAAGGCCGGCTCGCCGAAATTCCCCGCCGCGGAAACGCTGGCGTTGTACCGCAACGCCGGCGTGCTACTTCGCACCGCCGGCGAAAACGGCGCCGCCGTCGTTCA
>CBFCYS010000208.1:0-3410 GCA_965602215.1 uncultured bacterium | reverse complement strand
TGACGCAGCGCGAGCTGGCCGAAAAGCTCGCCGCCGGCGAAAAGGTAACGGGCGACGTCGTAATGATACAGTGCGTCGGCTCTCGTATCCCCGAGAGGCCGTACTGCTCTCGCGTGTGCTGCGCCCAGGCGCTCAGGAACGCGTTGGCGCTGCGCGAACGCGGCGCCGAGGTTACGGTGCTGTACCGCGATATGGTAACGTACGGCGCGGAAGAGGACCTCTACCGCAGCGCGCAAGAGGCCGGCGTGCGGTTCCGTCGCTTCGACGAAGACGCCTATCCGACGGTCGAGGCCGGCAAGAAAGGGCTGAACGTGAAGCTCGCGGACGGCGAGACGCTCGCCGCGAACGCCGTCGTGCTGAGCGTCGGCGTCGTCCCGGAGCGGGAGAACAACGAGGCGCTTTCGGCGACGTTCGGCCTCGGTTTGGACGCGGACGGCTTCTTCGACAGCGACGCGAACGCCTATCCCTTCGAGGAAGCCATTAAGCGGTTGACCAAACCGTTCGAGCTGGCCACTAACGGCGTATACGCGGCCGGCCTGGCCCACTCGCCGCGGCCTTTCGAGGATGTCCTGCTCACGGCGCGCGACGCCGCGGGGCGGGCGATGGTGATGCTCGGGAAGAAGAAGATGCCGCCGCCCAACGCCGTGTTCGTGGCCGGCGTTAAGGACTCGCTTTGCATGGGGTGCGGCGTGTGCGTCGACGTCTGTCCGTACGGCGCCCGCGTCATCGACGTCCGAAAGAAAGTGGCGAGGGTAAGGCCGTTCCTGTGCGACTCGTGCGGCACGTGCGTGGCCGCCTGCCCGAACGACGCCTCTTTCCTGCGTGATTTTACGGGAATTCAGAGTATAGCGGCGCTCGACGCCGTCCTCGCGTAAGGGGTTTTATGGCTGAGGAATTCGAACCTAAGATACTGTACATTCTATGCAGCTGGTGCGGGAGCGGCGGCTCCGAGAGCGCCCGGGCCCACGGCCTCAAGTATCCCGCCAACGTCCTGCTCTACCGCGTAAACTGCACCGGCTCGCTTCCCCCGGTACACATCCTCCGCGCGCTGCTGGAGGGGGCCGACGGCGTCGCGGTGAGCGGTTGCCACCCCGGCGACTGCCACTACGAGGGAGGCAACTACCACGCGCGGCGGCGCGTAGCGCTGACGAAGGCGATCCTGGAAGCGCTCGATTTGGGCGAGGACCGATTGTGGTTCCGGTTCGTGGCGCACGGCGAGGGCCGCAGGTTCGTAGACACGGCCGCCGAGTTCGACGACCACGTCAAGGAATTGGGACCTAACCCGTTGAATAGGATAACGACGACATGAAGGGTATAACTTATCAAAGCGACGACGCCGGCTCGGCGGCCCGCGAGCTGCTCGCGCGCGGGATGGAGGCCGGCCTGTGGGACGCCGTCCTCGTGCCGGCGCGCGTCCCGGCGGGGGATTCGTACGCCTGGCTGCTGCTGCGCGACGCCGCGACGCTGGAGGGAACGACGCCGCTGCCGCCGGTAATGTCAGTCTCGGGCGCGCGGGCTCTCTACAAGCTCGCGCGGCACGGGACGGTCGGCCGGGTGGCCGCGGTATTGAGGCCCTGCGAGGTTCGGGCCGCGGTGGAGTTGTACAAACGTGAGCAGTTGCCTTTGGACGATATAATACTTATAAGTATGGATTGCCCGGGGGCGGTACCGCTTAAGGATTACGTGGAAAACGCGGAAGAGGGGGAGGAGCTTTTCGGCAAGATGCTGGCGGGGGAAGAGGAACCCGGGCGGGAAATTTGCCGGAGCTGCGACCATTTCTCCCACACCGCCGCCGACGTGCACCTCGGCACGCTGGGGGTGCCGGCGGGCAACGTCGTGGTCGTACCGACGTCCGCGGCGGGCGAAGCCGCGGCCGAGGCACTGGGCCTCGGCGAGGCCGGCCCCGTCGACGAGTGGGAGGCCGAGGTGGAGAAGCGAACCGCGAGCCGGCGCCGGGCCAGGGAAGAGGCGCGCCGGGCACTGCGGGAGGAGGCCGCCGGGCCCGAGCAACTCGCGGCCACGCTGGCTCGCTGCATCGGCTGCCACGCCTGCCGTAGCGTATGCCCGGTATGCTTTTGTCGCCAGTGCTATTTCGATTCGGAGGCGCTGAAGGTCCCGGCCGCCAACACCCTCGCCCGGGCCCAACGCAAGGGCGCGGCGCGGCTTCCCGCGGATACGTTCCTGTTCCATCTCGGCCGGATGGCGCACATGTCGTTGTCGTGCGTGTCGTGCGGCGCCTGCGAGGACGCCTGCCCGGCGCACGTACCGGTGGCCCAACTCTTCGACCTCGTGGCGGGGAATACCCAGGCCGTCTTCGACTACGAAGCGGGGCGCGACCGCGTCGAGCCGGTGCCTACGACGTACTACGAGGAAGACGAGCTCGCCGGTATTTTAGCGCCCTATGTCGAGGCGCGTGCGCCGGAGGGGGTGGGGACGGATGGTTAAGGCCGTATCTATGAAAGAGTCCCACCCGGACGCCGCGGCGCGCGACTTGCTGAAGGCCCTCCTCGCGAGCGGTAAGGTGCGCGGCGTGATGACGCTCGTCGAGACCGGCCCCGCGGGCGAGGTGAACTACCAGCTCGTGGCCGACGCCGCCGTGTTGGATAAGGCTACGCCGTTGTACCCGTTGATGCCGGCCAACGCCGGCGGCCTGTTGTCCCGGCTCACCGTTTCGGAGGGCTTCGAGGAACCGGTAGCCGCGTTCCTCCGGCCATGCGAGCTGCGCGCGTTGGTAGAACTGGGCAAATTGCACCAGATCGACGCCGAGAATATTCTGCTCATAAGCGCGAGCTGCGGCGGCGTTTATCCGCTCAGCTCGAGCTTGAACGGCGGCCTGGCCGACCGGCTCCCCGCCTACTGGGAAGCCCTCGCGAAGGGCGACGCCGCCGAGGGCCTGCGGCCCACGTGTGCGGCCTGCGAACATTTCGTACCGTTCGGCGCGGACCTCACGCTGGCGGCGGTGGCCTCCGGAGGCGCCGGCCGGGTGGCCGTCGTCGCGAACACGCCGCGGGGCGAGGAGGCGCTGGAGGGATTGGAAGGCGCCGTGGACGAGGCCGCGGTGGAGACCGCCGGCGTAGCGTCCTTGCGCGCCAAGCGGGAGGCTGCGCGGACGGAGCTCTTCGAGAAGGAGCCGCTGCCGACGCCCGGGTTGGAGGGGTTGGTCGCTTTCTTCGGCCGTTGCATCGGCTGTCGAAGCTGTCGCAGCGTATGCCCGATATGCTGCTGCGAAATCTGCTATTTCGACTCGGCCACGACCGAGCCGACGGCTGGGACCTTCGAAGTTCATCTTAAAAGAAAAACGGGGACGCGCGTGCCGCCCGATACGCTGCTCTTCCACCTCGGCCGGCTTACGCACATGAGCGCTTCGTGCGTGGGGTGCGGCATGTGCGCGGACGCCTGCCCGGTGTATA
>CBFCYS010000207.1:0-3451 GCA_965602215.1 uncultured bacterium | reverse complement strand
GACGGTTTTCGCATTTCGCCTACGCGGCCGCCTCGGTTTTTACGAACGCGACGGCTAAGGGGTTTACTTCGTCGCCTCGAGCAAGAGCTTCGCTATCTCGGGCCGGGTGAACTCGGGCGGCGTTATTCTTATACGATTTTCTCGATTTGTTCGATTAAAGGCGGCAGTTCATCACGTACGGTTTCGAAGACGAGTCCCGCGTCGACGTCGAAATAAACGTGGACGAGACGATTCCGCATTCCGATTATTTTCGCCCACGGGACCTCAGGATGGCCTTCACGCGTAGCGACCGAGACCCGACTCGCGGCCTCGCCGATTATCTCTATACACTTAAATAGGGCCAGGGTGAGTTGTTTATCGCGGTTTAAGTCGGAGATTTCCTTGCCACACGCGAACCTCAACGCGTCGCGCGACGCATCGAGCATGTGCCGTAGTCGTGTCCGGTCGTCAACGTGCATATTGAACAATCGCCGCTGCCATAACGTCGTCGCGGAAGTATTTACTCAATTCGGCCGGCGTACGCAGGTCCGCCTTGCGGCCTATTATCGCCGTTAACTCCAACTCCATGCCCGCGAACCGGATAAGGCCCGGTACGTGTCCCGGCTCGAACTCGACCAGGAAGTCCACGTCGCTGTCGGGGCCGAAGTCCTCGGTCAACGCCGAGCCGAAGACCGAAAGCCTCGCGATGTGGTGCGTTCGGCAGAAGGTTGCGATTTCCTTTTGGGGCAGTTCGATCATGACCGTGCCCTCCGGAGGCCGCGCTTTAATCCGCCGCTTTCGCCGCCTCGAGCAAGAGCTTCGCTATCTCGGGCCGGGTGAACTCGGGCGGCGGCAGCTCGCCCTCCCGCAGCATCTCGCGGACCTTCGTCCCGGAGAGGAAGACGTGGTCGTCCTTGCCGTGGGGGCAGGTTTTGGTGGAGGCCATGTTGCCGCACTTCGTGCACCAGAACGCGTGGTCGAAGAACAGCGGCGTTATCTCGAGTTTGGCCGGGTCGAACTCCTTGAATATATGATGCGCGTCGTACGTGCCGTAGTAGTCGCCCACGCCGGCGTGGTCGCGGCCTACGATGAAGTGCGAGCAGCCGTAGTTCTTGCGGACGATGGCGTGGAAGATGGCCTCCCGCGGCCCGGCGTACCTCATCGCCGCCGGATTGACGACCAGGCACACGCGGTCGGCGGCGTAATAGCCGTCCATCAGGGCTTTGTAGCACTCCATCCGGACCTCGGCCGGGATGTCGTCGCTCTTGGTCGCCCCCACGATGGGGTGGATCATCAGGCCGTCGACTATTTCCATGGCGCACTTCTGCAAGTACTCGTGCGCGCGGTGGATGGGGTTGCGGGTTTGAAAGCCCACTACCGTGTCCCATCCCCTCTCGTCGAACAGCGCGCGGGTCTCGGCGGGCGATAGGCGGTACTCGAGGAAGCGGCGGTGGGGGATGGGCCGCGGCAGCGTTACCGGGCCGCCCAGCAGGACGTCGCACATATTGAGGGTGGCCGCCACGCCCGGGTGGGCTTCGTCGTCCGTCCCGAAGACGGCGACGCAGCGTTCGCGTTTGTCGTACGCGTACTTCTCCTCCACCGTCATCACGGCCAGGACGTCGCCGCCCGGGCCGTCGGTCAGCGCGACCTCCTCGCCGAGCGTTATTCCGTCGGCGACCTCCGGGTCGACGGCCAGCGTGATGGGTATGGTCCAGGGGAGGCCGTTCGCGAGGTGCATATCTTTGACGACGACCCGGTAGTCGGCGCCGCTCATGAAACCCTCTAGGGGGCTCAGGCCGCCGTTGCCGATCATCTCCAGGTCGGACGTGGTCCGTTCGTCGATGGTTACTTTTTTAAGGGTCGCGGCGCGCGCCAACAGCTCGCCGGCCTGCTCGGGCGGTACGATGCGGTTTATCAATTTGCCGCCGTGGGGAGCGATGGTCATCGGAACCTCTCTTGTTTAATAAGGAGCGAAGTGTTTAAAAGAATTCTTTAAATATAACATATTGGTCCTACCCGGTCAAGAAGACCCCCCGCGGGCCCGTTCCCTTATGCGTTGGTTACCCGGGCGTAACTTTCGTTGGTACTTTTCGGTAGGTGCGAACGCGGCTCCTTTATTGTCAAGGCGTCGGCGATGTGGTAAACTACGAGGATACCCGATCCCTATAGCGAACCTTAATTCGGCCTTGCGAGGAGTATTCGTATGTCCACCAAACGGGCTTTGACGTTACGGGCTTCGACGTCTTTGGCGTCGCTGGTCCTTATCGTCGCCGGCTGCGTCCCGACGCACGAGAGCGTGGTCGCCGCCATAGACGGCGAGTATGAAATCACCGCCGGAGACATCAGTTATTATTACGAGCGCGCCCTGACTGCCGGCGGGTGGTCGAGCGAGGAGGACCTCGAGCAAACCTTGTCGGGCATCCTGGAGGCCGCGGTCGTAGGGAAAATCCTCGAGCTGGAAGCCCAGGAGCGCGGCTATGACCAGGACCCGACCGTGCGGGAAGAACTCGCCGCCTTTCGAAGCTATTCGTTGAAGGATTATATGCGGCGGCGCATCGGCGACTCCGTTACCGTAACGCCGGCGGAGATACTCGTTTATTACGAGAAGAGCCGGAAGCGCCGCATGTATTCCTTTATCGAAACCGACGACCCCGCCCGGGCCGAAGAGGCGCACGAGGCTCTCGACGCCGGCCGGCCGTGGGAGGAAGTGGTCGCGGAGTATTCGGTTTTTACGGCTTACACGGGGGAAGGCGGAATGTGGGACGCCCCCAAGGAGTACAGCCGCGGCGATTTTGGCGAGGCGCTCTTCGCCCTGGAGGTCGGCGGGTATACCGACATCATCGAGGGTCCCGATGCGATATCCTGGCATATCTACCGCGTCGACAAAATCGTCCACGGCTCCGGCTTGAGTTACGAGCAAGCGGCTCCGGATATCGCGATTATCTTGAAAGATTTGAAGACCGAGGAGCGTTTACGCGAGCTCGCCCGTGGCTGGCGCAAGACGGTGCCGATAGAGCGCAACGGGGAAATGTGGCGGACGATATTCGAGGCGCCGTTTGCCGAGCTCAGGAGCGATTATACGGGCAAGGGCATAATACTCTCGGACGTGGGCGGAATCCCCGTATACTACGACGACGTGTTTAAAATCGTAGAGAAGTATTTCCTCCTGCCGCCCGAGGAAATGGCCCGGATGCGGGAGGAGAGACCCCAACGTTACGAGCGGATTTGGGAGAATTTCCTCCAGTTGTACGAAGACGAAGTTCTCCTGGAGTATCAGGCGTCGCGAGAGGGCGTAGACTTATTGCCCGCGTTCCGGCGCGAGATGGCGGCGCGCCGGACCGATTTGATGATGGATATGTTATACCGGAACGAGTTCGTACCCGAGATTCCGGTACCTACCGACGACGAGATAAAGGTTTATTACGAAGCGCACCGCGACGAATTCTACACCCCCGAGAGGGTCGAAGTGTAC
>CBFCYS010000206.1:0-3466 GCA_965602215.1 uncultured bacterium | reverse complement strand
ATGGTGCACGACGCGGTGCGGGCGTTCGTCAAGCGCGACCCGGCGTGGGCGCGCCGGGTGTGCGAGCGGGACGACGAGGCCGACGACCTCGAGCGTAAGATATACCGCGACATCATAGCGTACGCCGAAAAACACCCCGAAGAGGTGGCCGGTTGCGTCCACCTCTTGACCATCGCCCGGGCGCTCGAGCGTATCGGCGACCACTCCACGAACATAGGCGAGATGGTAGTCTACCTGATGACGGCGAAGATAATTAAACATCACCACGACGTCGACGTCGAGGAAGGCGCCGGCGCTTAGGGGGCGGCCTGAAAGCCGGCGCGGCGTTCGCCGCGTCGCGGAAGCCGGCGCCGTAAGCGGCGCTTTCGCGTCGGCTTTTATGCGCCAAAAATACGGCCCTTTAAAATTCCTGCGCCATTATGGCGCATTGTCCATTTTGCCAAAAAAACGGTTCTCGGCGTTTTTAGGGCCGGCCGGGGCGTCGCGGGGGCGATTTAGGTATTGATTTAGGTGATAAAATGTTATCATGACGCCTTTAGCAACGTGGCATATATTTTGCTCGAATAAGAAATGGAATAATTCGTACGGCGATTTATCATGACGAATCCATTGGCATTGGTAGTTGACGACGACTTCGCGGTCAGGAGCGCGTTGTGTGAGTTTCTGGCGCACGAGGCGGTTGACGCCGAGCAGGCGGCGGACGGCGTAAAGGGCCTGGACCTGGTCAAGGCCGCGGACGCCGATCTGGCGTTTTTGGACCTCCAGCTGCCGCTGCTCGACGGCCTGTCTTTGCTCAAGATAGCCAAGGAGCTCCGGCCGTCGCTGGCTGTGGTTATGATGAGCGGCCTGGCGTCGTCGTCGGATATTATTTCGGCTATGGAACACGGGGCCTACGCCTTCGTAACGAAGCCGTGGGACCTGGAGCGTTTGGAAAAGATAGTACGGGAAATTTTAACCAAAAATTTACCGCAAGGATATCGCGCCATACGGCTCTCGACGGCGGCCGCCGACGGCCGGGGGGAGCCGGGCGCGGAAGAGAAAGGAGGGGAGAAGGGTATGGCTATCGTGAGGTGGAGCCCGTTCAGGGATCTGGTAGGGATACAGCAGGAGGTTAACCGCCTCTTCGACGACCTGATGACGCGCCGCGCCGATACGGGCGCCGAAGGCGTTATGTGGATCCCGGCGGTGGACGTCGCCGAGACCGGGGACACCGTCAGCGTAAAGGTCGAGGTGCCGGGCGTGAAGAAGGACGATATCAAGATATCGGTGACCAACAACGTCCTGACGGTGCGCGGCGAAAAGAAGATGGAGAAGGAAACGTCCGAGGAGAATTACCACCGCATCGAACGCGTGTACGGCAGCTTCGTCCGTTCTTTGGAACTGCCGACGGTGGTCCAGGCGGACAAAGTTAAAGCTTCTTTCAAGGACGGCGTCCTTTCCATCGTCCTTCCCAAGAGCGAGGAAGTCAAGCCGAAGGAAATCGCCATCGAGGGCGATTAGAACCGGCCCGGTGGGGCGCGGCGCGCCGCGCGGCGGAGTTCGGCGGGCGCCGAAGCGTAAAATTAATGATACGACTGTAAAGTTAACGTGAAATCGATTCGGCAATTGTTCTTTGGCTTTTCTATTTAGTCGAATTTAAAAGAAGGAGTTTATGGTGAACGAGATAAACGACGATGGCATCGGCATTTTTATCGATTACGAGTACGTGTTCATTACACTCGAAAGATTGTACGGCGTGCCGATGAACCTGGAAGTAGTAATAGAAGGCATCCACGGGAAAGTTAAACCGTTCGGGAAGATAATACTGGAGAGAGCGTACGCACCCTGGAGCAATTTCGTGGAAGGTTTGGCCCAATTGAGTAAATGGCGGGTTGAAACCGTAAATATTAGCTCCAAGCAAGTCGACAAGACCGACGTGAAAACGGGACAACGGTGCGCCGTCCTGCAGAACAACGCCGATATCTACATCGCGTGGGACGTAGCCCAATTGATCTATACCAACCAAAACATTCAGAAGTACGCCCTCGTCTCCGGCGACGGCGACTTCACCGAGATCGTCAAGCGGGCCCAGCAGAACGGCAAACGCGTAATCGTTATGGGCTTCGAGCGCAACACCTCCGACTTCCTCCGCACGCAGGCCGACCAGTTCATCTCGATGGACGACCTGGCGAGCGCCAACGAGTCGGCCATTTCCGAACGCATCGTGGACCTGGGCCTCGACATGGAGCAGCGCCTCGACTACGTCGGCTACAAGTTGCTCATCGACATCCTGAGCCGCGAGAATCCCCAGGTTAATTTCCGCGAGTTGGTACACCGCATCATCACGGACGGCGTCTTCTTGACCGAGCGCCGGCCGGACCCGGCCTCCATCAAGGGGGAGGTATTCGTCATAGTCCCCAATCGCCAACACCCCCTCGTGCGGGAGCGCCTGAAGGCCCGCGGCATCGACCCCGATACCTTACCCGAAACGAGGCGGGCGGTGGAACCGCCCATCGCCTCGCCCCCGGCCGACGACCACAGCGACCCCAACTTCGTCGGCGGCGTGGAGGCCTACGAGAAGATGAAGTTCGAAGAGGCCGCGGACCGGTTCAACAAGTACCTCGACGTCTACCAGCGGGATTTCGCGGCGTACGTCATGGTCATCAAGGCCCTCATCGAGCTGAACCGCCCGGGCGAGCTGCGCGACATGTGCCTGCGCGCCCGGAGCCTGGAGAATTACGACCTCTTGAGCCAACGCTTCCCGGAGTGGGCCCGCTTCATCGACAACAAGGTGACGGGCGAGGCCGTGGGGGGAGAGCCGGAAGAGGAGAACGCGCCCGCGGGTTTCGAGGACGCGCCGCCGCAATAACGCGTACGAGCCGTTGCGGACCGAGGCTTTCATATACGAAGTGGCATACGCATACTACGTTGAGGAGATATAATGGCCAAGGTAATCGGTATCGACTTAGGGACTACCAACTCGTGCGTGGCCGTGATGGAGGGCGGCGAGCCGGTCGTCATTCCCAACGCCGAAGGCGCGCGGACGACCCCTTCCGTGGTAGCGTTTCTAAAGGACGGCAAGAGGGCCGTGGGGGGCGTCGCCAAGCGGCAGGCCATAGCCAACCCGGAGAACACCGTCTACTCCATCAAACGCTTCATGGGGCGTCGGTTCTCGGAGGTTCCCGAGGAAATAAAAACCATTTCCTTTAAAGTGGTCGAGGTGGCCAACGGCGACTGCCGCGTCCAGATAGGCGACAAGCAGTACTCGCCTCCGGAGATTAGCGCCATGGTCCTGCAGAAGATGCGGGAGACGGCGGAGGATTACCTGGGCGAACGCATCAACAAGGCCGTCGTAACGGTGCCGGCCTATTTCAACGACTCCCAGCGTCAAGCTACCAAGGACGCCGGCAAGATAGCGGGGCTGGAGGTGGAGCGCAACAACAACGAGCCCACCGCGGCCGCGCTCGCATACGGCCTCGACAAGAAG
>CBFCYS010000205.1:0-3485 GCA_965602215.1 uncultured bacterium | reverse complement strand
CCGGTGCGTCGCCAAATCGGCGTAGCCGTAACCCTTCGCGAAGAGAAGCTCGCCGTCGGCGACGACCGCGACGGTCGCCCCCGGGATGTGGTAAGACTCGAGCTGCTCCGCCATCACGCCGTCGAAGAAGGCCTCCACCTCGAGCGGGTCGGACAGGATGCCGGCGGGCGCTACCTCGGCCGGGGGCGCCTCGGCGCCGAAGGCCGCCGTCGCGAGGACGACTGCGGTCGCCACGGCCAAGGCCGCTATATTAACGTTCGCAAGCTTTTTCATGATACCTCCTTCGGTTTCCGTGAGCTCTACCACACCTACCTCATTATATACGCAACGTTGAGCCGTGTCTATGTCAAAAAGGATATTCACGAGAAGTGCCGAGCAGAAGGTACACCCCATACGCAATTTCGGAAAACAAATAAAAACGAAAATTACGCTTGACGCTACCGTTATTCTATATTATAATATTCCGAAAGTATCGAACTTATAAAATCTCATAATAGAAGTCGGCGAAACCGTAACCAGGAAACCCTCAGCCATAGCGAGAAAATAGAACGCATACGGATTATACGACGAAGTGCGAAATCGGCGCCGCGTTTGAATTATCGACTTCACCCGGGTTAAGAATTTATGGCGGCCTTTTAAATACCGGCGACGACAAGTAAGTTTCTATAAATAGAGAACGTTGCGAATTAAGCGTTAATATTCGGAGGAAGAGAGATGGCTGACGCGTACGAGAGCGCAAGAGACGAATTCATAAAGTCGGTGGAAAGGATAGCGGCCCCGATAGGAAACGCGGCCGGCCTGCCGCGGCGCATCTTGGCCTATCTGATGTTCACGCCGCGTCCCGTTAGCCTGGACGAGTTGTGTGACCGGCTCGGCGTAGCCAAATCGGGCGTGAGCGTAAACGTCCGCGTTTTGGAGAACTACGGCTTAGTCCGCAAGGCGTGGGTGAAAGGGGAACGAAAGGATTTCTACGAAGCCGACTTCAAGATTGCGGAGCTATATGCCGACTCGTTCGATAAGATGGCGGACCCGGGCGTCCGGGCCATATTCCAAGCCGTAGAGAATAGCCTTAAAACGCTCGACGGCGACGTGGCGCCGGATAACGGGGCCGACGCCGCCTCGGTTCGCGAACGCCTCGAGCGCGAGCTTCGGTTAAAAGAGCCCGTAACGGAACTCTTCGGCCGCTTCGTCGAAGCCTTGAAAGACCTCAGCGCGCGATCGGAAGGCGGCTAATGACGACGCGGGCGTCGCGATCGGTAATGAAATGGAAGGGGATGTGGGCCGAGTCGCCTCTCTATCCCGGCCGCTAGTTAACGTACCCCATCGCGCGGAGCTGGCGCTCGAGCGAGGACGGCAATTGTACGTAGCGGGGCGTCAAAGCCCGCGCCCGGGCCGCTTCCCTCAACGACGCGAGCTCCTCGCGGCGTTGCGCCGACAAGTCGGCGTTCGCGGCTTCGTCGCCCCGGGCCAGGTTGTACGTCTGATTTCGGTCCCGCACCTCGTCGTACAAATACTCGCGCCCGGCGTTGTAGTCATACAGGTAATAATACCCCCCTTCCAGGGTCGCGGCGAGCTCTATGCTCGCCCACGCCGCGCCGGCTCGAGCGGGCGGATATTCTATTATCCCCTCCAATAAAAGCTCCCGCGGCGGAACGGCGCCGTCGCCGTTCATGTACGGCGTCAGGTCCGCTCCCATCCAACTCCCCGGCGGGGCGCCGCCGGCCAACGCGACCGCGGTCGGCGCAATGTCGACGACGTTCACCGCGCCCCCCACGTTGCCGCGGCCGGCGCCTCGAACCATCAACGGGACGCGCGCGATTTCGCCGTGCAGGCCGGCGCCGTGGAGCCACCTGCCGTGCTCCAGAAATTCTTCGCCGTGGTCGGCGGTAATGACGACTACGGCCTCGTCGCCGCGGCTATACGCCGGGACCACCGCATCCAGGAAATCCGCTATCACGTCGTCCATCCGCCGCACGTCGCTATCGTACAGCGCCTTCGCCAAAGCGACGTCGCCGGGCGTATAATCCGGCCTGAAGTGCGGGTCCTCGGTTAAACGCGCGCCGAAGAAGCGGCCCCGCACGATCTCTTTCACTTTATCCTTCCGGGCCTTCTCGTAAAACGGTTTAAGCGCGGCCTCGTCTTCTTCCCTCGGCCTGTAGGGCGTGTGCGGCTCCATATAGTGTACGTATACGAACCGCGGCCCGTCGGTAATGCCGAGCCAGAACTCCAAGCGCCGGTTCAGCTCCAGGCCGTCCGTCGTCGGATGCCCCAGCGGCCCCAAAAAGGACGGCGCCCACCTCGCGCTCGTCAACAACCGCGCCGCCGAGAGCGACGGCCCGCCGGCCTCCATTACGCTTCCCCCGGCCGTGTTGTCCAACACGTCGAAGCCGTCGCCCATACCGCCCGCCCAGCTCACGTGCGGGTTCGCCGATACCGCCAACGTCGCGTACCCCATCTCCCTCATAGCTTCCGCCAGCGTCGCCGCCTCCTCGGGCAACGCGGCGAGCCGCGATTCCACGCCGTGCGTGCTCGGGTACGCCGACGTAAAAAGCGACGCCACCGCCGGCTTCGTCCACGACGACGCGGTATAGGCTTCCCGGAATATTACGCCCTCCCGGCCGAACGCCTCGAGGCGGGGCGCCACTCCCCCCTCGCCGCCGTAAAAGCTGAGCCGGTCCGCACGGAAGGCGTCCATAACGACCACGTACACGTCAGGCCGGCGCGCCGCAGGCCGCCGCCCCGCAACTAAATAGTACACGTCCGCGGCGACTACCGGCAGCAGCAGCGCCGACGATAAAACGATTAATACCGCCTTGGCCGGGACCTTCTTAAACCGGCGACCCAGCGCGGCCAGCGTCCTATAAAGTACGGCCGCCCCCAACCCCCACAGCGTTATTACGCCGAGGAAAAACGACGCCGCGGCCGCCGCCGCGAACCGCGATTTAACCCACGGGAAACTCACGTCGGCGACGCCTAAATAGTGCGCGGCCGGCGCGCCGCACGCCGCGACGGCGACTACCCAGAGCGCCGGCGCCGCCAACTCAAGCTCTCCCTTCTTCTTGTATAATAAAATAATAACCGCCCCGCACACGCCGAAGGCAACCGCCGCCAGCGCGCCGAGCCACGCCACCTCTACACCGAATAGTACCTGATAATAAAAACGCGGCACGCCCCAAAAACGCGCGCCGCCCAGGACGTAACCTAACGAATACTCCCCCGCCGCGGCCAATACGCCGCCCAGCAAACTCGCGCCGACGAGCGGCGCCAGGAACCGCTTTAAACCGGCATTTCTACGATTGGCCATAATAACGGGTCAGCGGTAGTTACCGCAACGGGGACGAGCACGTCGGACGATTACCGCGCGCGCCCCCGCCACCGGAATACCCACGAACATAACATAGGAAACAACGTCGGTAAACGGCCGCGTCGGCCTTTTAAATTAACCCGGCATACGCGTTTCGTAACTACTCCCGACCAGGCAAACG
>CBFCYS010000204.1:0-3530 GCA_965602215.1 uncultured bacterium | reverse complement strand
TTTTTATCATCAATTCAACCCAGGAGGCCGACATGCGGACTTTGACGTGTACGTTATTGGCGCTGGCTCTCGCGGGATTCGCGTACGCCGCGAATAACTCCGCCCAGCTCGAGGAGATCCAGAAAGTGGCGGACGATTACCTGCAGGCCGCCGTGGACGACGACTTCGACACCTTTTTAGAATTGTCGTCGGCGAAGCGGAAGGCCGAGTACGAAGAGAACGACCTGAACTGCATTCTGACGCGGTATTGGGAGAGCGCGCGGGAAGCGGTGGACGAGGAAGGCGCCTCGTGGGAATTCGTAAAGGTCCAGGGCAACACGGACGATAAAGTCTCATTCGTTTATAATAAGACGGACAACGACGGCGAAAAGGAAGTAACGGTCCACTTGAGGAAAGAGGGCGACGACTGGCTCGTGGACGCCGCGGGGGGCGCGTTCTAAGGGCGCCTCGAGCTTACCGTTCGCGTTAATAAAGAAAGGGGCCTCGCTACGAGGCCCCTTAATTATTGTACACGGCCCGCGCCGGCGGCGTCAGTAATACAACGCCTTGACGCGGCCTACGCTGGTGGGCGCCACGTTGACGGTGACGTTGTTGACGACCACGCGTACCATCAAGTTCCGGTAACCGCCGATGGCGGGGAGTTTCGCCCAACTGCCGGACTGGTACGCCCACGAGTGGTCGGCGAACGTCGGGTTGGTATCCACGGCGAACGGGTCGCAGTTGGGGTGGTTGTAATACTGTTCCGCGGCCGCGGCGAACGCCCTGTTGCCGGCCGGAAGGGTCCAACCCACCGAGTAAGTGCACCAGCCGTAGGTGGTTCTCCTCGGTTTAAAGTACGTGGGGCCCCACAAGAGCGACCCCGGCGTTCCGCCCGAGTACGCGTAGATGCCGAGCCGGAAGCCGTCCCATTTACCGTTGGGCCAGCCCCCCCAGGAATACACTTTGAGCTTGCTGATGCCGCGGTAGCCCGAAATGGCGCTCAGGTCGAAATCGTTACCGACCCAATAGCCGGCGCCGGTAAGGGCGACGAAGAAGAATGCCCGGGTGCCGTTATCGTACTTCAGTTCCAGCGCCGCGTCGGAGCCGTCGCGCGCGGGGCCCGGAGCAGTCGGGGCCGCCGGCGCCACGATTACGTCCGCGGCCCACGCCGCGGCCGAAGCCATCGCCAACGCCGCGCATACGAAGAAAACATTTTTATTTATCATCCCGCTAACCTCCTGGTGCGAAACGGCCCGTGCACGGCCGCGTCGCCTCGATTGCACCCTTAAAAAACTTCTTACCCTATATAATAATGCTAACAGATTTTCCTTTGTCCGACAATAAAAAAGATTTAGCCGACGGCGCCGGGTTATAAAAAAGGAGCCTTATCGGCTCCTTTATCAGGCGCAAGTTGCGTTAATAATATAACGCCTTGACGCGGCCTATGCTGGTGGGCGTTATCGCTAACGTCGAATTGCTGACGATGACGCGGATCATGATGTTGCGGTACGGCGCGATGCTCATCGACTCGAACGGGGCCCAGCTTCCGCGCATGTACTGCCAGGAATGTCCCATAGATGTGGGGTTGTTGTCGATGCCGAAGGGGTCGCAGTTGGGGAAGTTATAGTACTGCTCCATGCCCGGCAGGAACTTGTTTGTGCCGGAGGGGAGCGTCCAGCCTACGGAGAACTCCTTCCACCCCGTCGAGCCGGTCGGCACGACGAACTTCGGCCCCCATAAGAGGGACCCCGGCACGCCGCCCGCGAAGTTGAAGACGCCGAGGCGGAAGCCGTCCCACGCGGCGTTGGGCCAGCCCACGCGCGCCTGTAGCTTTATGGCATGTACGGCGCGGTAGCCCGAGATAGTCGAGATGTCGAATTCGGTGCCGATCCAGGTGTCCCGGCCGGTATACCACGCCAGCCACCACCTGACTGTGCCGGAATCCCACTTGAGCTCCAGCGTACCGTCGGTGGCCGGGCGTTCGGGCGCGGCCGGTGTCGGGGCCGCCCGCTCGACGACGCAGTCGGCGCCCCACGCCGCCGCGGCCAAAGAGGCCGTGACGGCAAACACTAATACACTTTTCATACCCGTACCTCCTGTAAGCAGTCCGATAAGACTGCGCATTTAACCGCCGGCGCGAACGCGGCGCCGCGCAGGTTAATAATACAACGCCTTCACTCGCCCCACGCTCGTCGGCGAAACGCTCACCGTCTCGTCGTCCACGAAGACGCGTATCATCACGTTGCGGTAAGCCTCGTACGGTTCCCGGTAACTCGCCGGCTCCCACGGGCCCTGGTAGTAATGCCACGAGTGGCGCATAAAGACGGTATTGTTGTCGACCGCGTACGGGTCGCAGTTGGGGTTGTTATAGAATTGTTCTTGGGCCGCCAGAAACTTCGCCGAGGGGCAGGTCCAGTTTATGTTGAACTCTACCCAGATGTGGGAATTGACGTCCGGGTTGCTCGGCTTGAAGAAGTACGGGTTGCCGCTGGTCGGCCAGAGCATGGACCCGGGCACGCCGCCCCTAAAGGCGTAGAAAGCGAAGCGCATGCCGTCCCAACCCACGTTGGGCCAGGCGCCGCGGGTATAGAACTTGAACTTCGATATAGCCTTGTAACCGGAGATGGTAGAAAGGTCGAAATCGTTGCCTACCCAGGCGTCCGCGCCCGTATACCAGACCCAGCTCCACCGGCGGGTGCCGTTGTCCCACTTAAGCTCGAGCGTGGCGTCGCTTCCGGGGGCCGCCGCCGCCGCAAAATGCGAAGGCCCGCCGTCGACGATACTATCCGTCGACCACGCGCCCCCGACGCCCATAACGGCCAACGCCGCCGCCAACGCTATCGTCCTCATCGCAGCCCTCCTTGGTTCGTTTTTTTCTAAGGGGTAGCACGGTGCCCCTTTGACGTTAACCGTTACGTTAGTAGTACAACGCCTTGACCCGGCCTATACTCACGGGCGATATCGCTAATGTCGAATTGCTGAGGATGACCCGGAGCATGAGGTTGCGGTAGCCTTGGTAACCTTGATGCGGGGCCCACGACCCCCCGTAGTATTGCCAGGAGTGGCCCTGGAACGACGTGTTGGTATCGAGCGCGTACGGGTCGCAGTTCGGGTGGTTGTAGTACTGCTCCATGCCGGCCAGGAACTTGTATATGCCGGAGGGGAGCGTCCAGCCCACGGAGAACTCCTTCCACCCCGTCGAGCCGGTCGGTACGACGAATTTCGGCCCCCACAACAGCGACCCCGGCACGCCGCCCGAGAAGTTGAAGATGCCGAGGCGGAAGCCGTCCCACCCTACGTTGGGCCAGTCCATGCGCGACTGGAGCTTTATGGCATGTACGGCGCGGTAGCCCGAGATGGTGGATATGTCGAAGTCGTTGCCGATCCAGGTGTCGGCGCCGGTATACCAACACAGCCACCACCGGCCGAAGCCGGAATCCCACTTCAACTCCAGCGTGTCGTCGGTGGCCGCCGGCTCGGGCGCGGTCGGGGTCGAGGCCGCCCGCTCGACGACGCAGTCGGCGCCCCATGCCGCCGCGGCCAAAGAGGCC
>CBFCYS010000203.1:0-3553 GCA_965602215.1 uncultured bacterium | reverse complement strand
TCGTCGGTGGACCACGGCGTAACGCCGCCGTCCACGCTGGCCGCGCGGACCGCCGCCTCTACCGGCGCGCCGGTCAACGCCGCGCTGGCCTCCGGCGTGCTGGCCGTCAACCGCTTCCACGGCGGCGCGGTCGAGGGGTGCATGAACGCGCTGGCCGCGGCGCTCGTCTATATGAAGGAGGCGGGCGTCTCGCGGGAGGAGGCCGCGGCGGCGACAGTGGACCGCTACCGCGAGGTGGGCCGACGGCTTGAGGGTTTCGGCCACCGCCTCCACGACGACGACCCGCGGGCGACGCGGCTCTTCGCGCTAACGGAGGAGCTGGGGCTGGCGCGCGAGGGCGTCCCGACGGCGCGGGCGCTCGAGGCCGCGCTGGCGAACGCTGCCGGCAAGGCGCTGCCGCTGAACGTCGACGGCGCCATCGCGGCGTGCCTCTTCGATTTGGGTTTCGAGCCGTACGTCGCCAACGCGTTCTTCATATTGGCGCGCATGCCCGGGTGGCTGGCGCACGTTCTAGAGGAGCGGACGCGGGAGTGGCCTATGCGGCGGCTCGAGCCGTCGGCGTGGGCGTACGACGGCCCGGGCGAAAGACATTTGACTTAGCTCGAGGTGCATTATGGAAGAAAAGATAAAAGAGCTCCTGCCCGAGTTGTCGGAAATAGAGGACGAGGCGCTGCGCGACAAGGTCGTCGCGACGTACCAGGCCGCGCTCGAGCGCGGCGGTTGGCGACCCGAGGATATGGCGCGGATGCCGTTCACGCTGCTGCTCGAGCCGTGCCCGGCGACGTACCTCGAGCACACCCGCGCCGTGACGCGGTGCGCGGCCGCCGCCGCGGCCGTGATGGCCGAGACGTACGGTCCCCGGTTGGATATAAACCGCGACCACCTGCTGGCCGGGGCGCTGCTGCACGACGTCGGCAAGCTGCTGGAGTATCGCGAGGAGGGCGGCGCGTTCGTCAAGTCGGAGCTGGGCCGCTTACTCCGGCACCCGTTCTCCGGCGCCGCGCTGGCCTACGAGCTCGGCCTGCCGCCGGAAGTGTGCCACGTCATAGCGACCCACGCCCGCGAGGGCGAGGGCGCCCGGGCGACGCCGGAGGCCATCATAATCCACCACGCCGACTTTATGAATTTCGAGCCGTTTAAATTATAGGCGTATTATGGCGCAAACCTTCGCCGAAAAGATATTTTCCCGTAAGGCCGGCCGGCCCGTGGCCGCCGGCGAAATCGTCACGCTCGAGCCGGACCGACTCCTTTCCCACGACAATACCGCGGCCATCGCGAAGACCTTCGCGAAGATGGGGGCGGCGCGCGTCGTCGACCCGGAGAAGGTCGTCGTCGTGCTCGACCACTGCGTCCCCGCGGCGACGGAGAAGTACGCCCGGAACCACCTCGAGATTCGGGAGTTCGTCGCGGCGAACGGCGTCGAGCACTTCTTCGACGTAGGCGAGGGGATATGCCACCAGGTCTTCGCGGAGCAAGGGTTCGCGCTGCCGGGCGAACTGGTTCTGGGGGCGGACAGCCATACGACGTCGTACGGCGCGCTGGGCGCGTTCGCCGCGGGCATAGGGCGGACCGAGATGGCGGCGCTCTACGCCACCGGCCGGCTGTGGCTCCGTTGCCCGGAGTCGCTGCGGGTGGACGTGACGGGCGAGTTCGGCGCCGACGTTTACCCCAAGGATTTGATTCTCTATATAATCGGCGACCAGGGCGCCGACGGCGCGCTTTACCGGTCGGTGGAGTTCGCCGGGCCGACGGTGGAGGCGACCTCGATATCGGGGCGGATGACGCTGTGCAACATGGCCGCGGAGATGGGCGCCAAGAACGCGTACGTCGCGCCGGACGAGAAGACGCGCGCCTACCTCGAGGGGCGGGCGCGCCGGCCTTTCGAGGAGGTTTTCCCCGACGACGGCGCCGCGTACGAGCGCGTGCTGAGCTACGATGTCGCCGGCCTCGGGCCCCGGGTGGCGTGTCCGCATACGGTCGATAACGTCGTACCGGTTGCGGAGGTCGCCGGGACGCGCGTGGACCAGGTAGTCGTCGGGACCTGCACCAACGGCCGCGTCGACGACCTGGTGGCGGCGGCGGATATCTTGCGGAACCGGCGCGTCGCGCCCGGCGTGCGCGTCCTCGTCTTCCCGGCCAGCCGCGCGACATATCTTGAATCGCTGGGCATCGGCGCGCTGGCGACGCTGGCGCAGGCGGGGTGCATCATCATGAACCCGGGTTGCGGGCCGTGCCTGGGCGCCCACGAGGGAATATTGGCCGCGGGCGAGGTCTGTCTCTCGACCGCGAATCGCAACTTCCGCGGCCGGATGGGCTCGAGCGAGGCCGAGGTTTATCTGTGCTCGCCGGCGACCGCGGCGGCCTCGGCGCTCCACGGCCGCATAACCGACCCCCGGACGGTAAAGGCGTGAGGGTATGGAGTCGTTGGTGTTTTTAATCGTAATCATCCTGGTAGTCCTGGCGTTTTTGCTCTTCGTCGGCCTCGGCGCCGTGATGCTGACGACGTGGTTGTCGCTGCGGGGGAAGCGGCATGATAAAAGGTAAGGTCTGGAAGTACGGCGACGACGTCAACACCGACGTCATCTTCCCCGGGCGGTACACCTATACCGTTACGGATCCGGGCGAAATCGCTTCCCACGCCCTCGAGGACCTCGACGCCGGTTTCGCGAAGAACGTGAAGCCGGGGGATATCGTCGTCGCCGGCAAGAACTTCGGCTGCGGCTCGAGCCGCGAGCAGGCGGCGTTGTGCCTGAAGTACGCCGGCGTGGCCGCGGTGGTGGCGTCGTCGTTCGCGCGGATATTCTTCCGCAACGCCATCAACGCCGGCCTGCCGACGGTCGCGGCGCCCGAGGCCGTATCCCATATCAACGCCGGAGACGAGATAACTATCGATTTCGAGGCGGGCGAGCTGACCGCCGCGGACGGCTCGACGTATGAATTCGCGCCGCTGCCGCCCGAGGTGCTCGGCATACTCGAGGCGGGCGGCCTGGTGCCGTACGTTAAAAAGGAGTTGGCGCGTTGATGAGAAAGTTCGCGGTCATAACCGTAACTTGCGTTTTAATCGCGGTGGCCTGCGGCAAGGGCGACGGCCGCCGGGCCGGAGGGGATGAGGCCGTCGTCGCGGAGACGGCCCGGCCCGCGAATCTCATCTTCCCGGAGGCGGCGCGCGCGGAGACGCTGCTCAAGTCGGCCGGTATTCCCATCGAAAACCGCGGCGACCTCACCCGGGAATTCCCGGAGGGATGCGTGTGGCACGCCGTCTACGGCAGCACGGGGCCCGAGGTTATCCTCGAGGCGTACGCTTTTGCGGACGACGGCCCCGCCCGCGAGTACGGCGCCGAACGCAACGCCGAGCTGCTGGCGATGGACGTCCTGCGCGAGTTCGCCGTCGCGGTCAACGGGGCGCTCGTCCTCGTGGGGTACTACGACCCCGCGGAGGACGCCGACGCCAAGAGGGACGCGCTGGCGAAGTTCGTCGACGCCTTTGCCGGCGAGGAGTAAATATTCCCGGATGAGATAACCGCCGGGATGGCGGGTTTTTAGGCCGTGGGAG
>CBFCYS010000202.1:0-3637 GCA_965602215.1 uncultured bacterium | reverse complement strand
AGGTCCGCGAAGGCGCCGACGCCGCGCAAGAGGAGGCTCCCCCCGGCCGCAAACAACCGAAATGCCGTACGGCGCCGGTTTAACCTCATTTATTTAAAATAATCGGGTACGGAGAAGCGGCGGCTTTTTACAGCCGCCGCGTTGCGTTAAGGGAAATGCTGCCGCGCCACGGCCGGCGTAAAGCCGGCCGCTCCTGATACGAATTTATATATCGGCCATTAAACGTTTCGCCCCCGGTTTAGTCTAAAAAAGTAAAGAGCGAGGTGGAGATATGTTCGCGTGGCAAGTAGCTTTAGGCGTCGAGTTGTTGGTGGTTCTCGTGGCGTTTTTCGTCTTCCTCAAGGCCTCGAACGCGGAGGCCGGCCCGAGGACGTTCGTTAAGATCGTAGCCGTCGCCGTCGTCGTCGGGGCGGTGGCCATGGCCGGGTGGACGGTGACGAACGCGGTTCTGAACGCGCTGGACGCGGAGAAGGCCGACGGCACGACGTTCTTCATTATCTTTACGGACAAGGAGAAGCCGGCGCCGGTGCGTTACGTGCCGTCGTCGCCTACCGGCGGTGCGAAGAAAACCAGCACGCGCGAGCCGGTGCCCGAGTGGAAGGGCGAGCTGCAGAAGCGGAAGTGGCACGAACGCGGCGAAGCGATGAAGAGGAAGTGGGCCGAGCGCGGCGCTTAGCGCCGACGGCTTTATAAGTTTAGGCGGCCTCCGGGCCGCCTTTTTTATTTTAGGGCCGACGCGCGAATTTTTTATGTTATTATTATAGTAAGGATAACGCAAAGGGGGTGACGATTTGTTCGATTGGCAAATAGCGTTGGGGCTCGAGCTGCTGGCCATTTTGCTCGGTTTTTTCCTGTGGTTTAAAGCCGCGAAGGCCGAGGCCGGCCCGAAGAAGCTCGCCAAGGCGGTCGCGGTCGTGATTATCATATTCGCGACCCTCCTCGTGGCGTGTACTTTAGCCAAGGCTATTATTAATTATAGCGAGTACAAGGCGGCGCCGGCGCACGGGCCGTGTGCCGGTATGGCGGCCGGCTCGGGCCCTTGCCCGTGTTGTGGCGCGGCCCACGGCGAAGGCACCGGCCCCGGGATGGGTACGGGCCCCGGTATGGGCGAGGGGCGCGGCCTGGGCCCGGGCAAGGGCGGAAAAGGCTCCTGCCCGCGGATGGAAGAGCCCGTACCCGAAGAACCGAAGACCGAGTAACGAGGTTGAATACTCCGAAGAGGGTAGGCTTAGCCTACCCTTTATTTTTACCTCCTCGCCGGCGGTCAATTCCGCCGCCGCGGCGTTTTTTTGGTATAATTATACCTGCGGCGGGCCCGGCCCGGCCGCAATATCCGGCGAATCGACATGAAAACCGTAACTTTCCCCATATCCGGTATGACGTGCGCGACGTGCGTAGCGGCCAACGAGAAGGCGCTGCGCACGCTGCCGTTCGTCGAAGAGGTGGCAGTAAACCTGGCCGCGGAGAAGGGGACCGTGACGTACGACGACGGCCACGGCCGCTTCGGCGACGTCGTGAAGGCCGTCCGCGGCGTTGGCTACGACGTTCCGACCGAGAAGGCGGTCCTGCGCATCGGCGAGATGACGTGCGCCACGTGCGTCGCCAACATCGAGGACTTCGTCGGCGCCCTGCCCGGCGTGGCGTCCATCGCCGTGAATTTGACGGCGGGCCTGGCGCGCGTCGAGTACGTTCCCTCGGTCGTATCGCTCGCCGAAATTAAGGGCGTAATCCGCGACCTGGGATACAAGGCCGAGGAGGAACGGGCGGTCGCCCGGGCCGAGCGCGTTTCCCCGGCGCTGAAGCGGCTCCTCTTCGCCGCCGCGTTCACGGCGCCCCTCTTCGTTATCGGGATGTTCCTCCGCTTCCGCTACGACGGCTGGGTGATGCTCGCGCTGGCGACGCCGGTGCAGTTCTGGGCCGGGTGGCAGTTCTACGTCAAGACGGTGCGCGGCGTCCGCCGCGGCATCCTGGGGATGGACGCCCTCATCGCGATAGGCACGAGCACCGCCTACGGGTACAGCTTGTACGAGCTGCTCTTCGGCCGCACCGGCCACTACTACTTCGAGACCGCGGCCATGATAATCACGCTCATCCTCTTCGGCCGCTGGCTGGAGAGCCGAGCCAAAGGGCGAGCCTCCGCGGCCATCCAGAAGCTGCTCGAGCTCGCGCCGCCCGTGGCCCATAAGATAGCGGACGGCGAAACGCGCGACGTTCCGGTGGAGGAAGTGGCGGTCGGCGACCGGCTGCTCGTAAAGCCCGGCGAAAGGGTCCCGGTTGACGCGGACGTTTTGGATGGAACGTCCGCGGTCGACGAGTCGATGCTCACCGGCGAGCCGATGCCGGTTAGGAAGACGGTAGGCGACGCCGTCGTCGGCGGGACCGTGAACCAGACCGGCGCCCTCACGGTCGTCGCGACGAAGGTCGGCGCCGATACCGTCCTGGCGCAAATAGTCCGGATGGTGGAGGAGGCGCAGGGGTCGAAGGCTCCGGTCCAGAAGTTGGCGGACAAGGTCGCCGGCGTCTTCGTGCCTACGGTTATGGCCGTCGCGGCCTTGACGTTCGCCGCGTGGCTGATTACCGGCCACGCGCTCGAGCCGGCGATTATAGCCGCGGTGGCGGTGCTGGTCATCGCGTGCCCGTGCGCGCTGGGCCTCGCGACGCCGACGGCCGTCACGGTGGGCACCGGGAAGGGCGCCGAGTTGGGCGTATTGTTCCGGGACGCCGAGAGCTTGGAACTTATGGGGCGCGTCACCGTCGTGGCCTTCGACAAGACCGGGACCTTAACGAAGGGAGCGCCGGCGGTGGTGGAATACGTCTCCGCGGAGGGGGTTTCGGAAGAGGAGCTAGCGACGTACGCCGCGGCGGTCGAGCAATTCAGCGAGCATCCCATCGCGGCGGCGGTCGTCGCGGCCGCCAAAGGCCGCGGCCTGACGCTGCCGGAAGTGGCCGATTTCGACTCCTCGACGGGGCGCGGCGTCGCCGCCACGGCGGCCGGCGAGCGGGTGCTGGTGGGGAGCGTGCGCTTCATGAGCGAGAACGACGTCTCGCTCGACGGCCTGGAGGGCCGGCTGGCGGAAATGGAGGCCCGGGGCATCACCGCGGTGGCGGCGGCGCGCGCAGGCAAGCTGCTGGGATTAATAGGCGTGGCCGACGAGCTCAAGCCGGGCGCGCGCGAGGCGGTGTCCGCGCTGGCCGGGGCGGGCGTCGCGACGGCGATGCTGACCGGCGACAACGAGGCCACCGCCGCGGCCATCGCCGCCGAGGTCGGCATCGCGGACGTGCGGGCGCGGCTGCTCCCCGCCGACAAGCTCGAGGTCTTAAAAGGCTGGAAGCAGAAGGGCGAGGTCGTCGCGATGGTGGGGGACGGCATTAACGACGCGCCGGCGCTGGCGGCGGCCGACGTGGGGGTGGCCATCGGTACCGGGACCGACATCGCGCTGGAGGCCGCGGACGTGGCGCTGATGTCCGGCGACCTGGCGGGCGTCCCCCGCGCCTACCGGCTGAGCCGCCGCACCCTCCGCAACATAAAGCAGAACCTTTTCTTCGCGTTCTTCTACAACTCCGCGGCCATACCGCTCGCCGCCCTCGGGTTGCTCAACCCGATGATAGCCGCCGGGGCGATGGCGATGTCGTCGGT
>CBFCYS010000201.1:0-3694 GCA_965602215.1 uncultured bacterium | reverse complement strand
GGCGTTTGGCCTTACGCCCCTCCTGGGCTGCGGCGCGGTAAAAATATCACGTTGCGAATCGCGCCCCGGTCTAGTAACAGAGCTAGGCTCATCGCAGCTGTCACCAGATTAGCGGGAAAGCAACCGGGGGAGAAAGGAGATTACAGTGTTTATACCCAATAGGACGGTTTCCGGCGCGGCGGCCTTAACGTTGCTCCTTTGCGCCGCGACGCCTATAGCGGCTCGAGGAGACGGCGGCGACCGCTTCGCGGCTCGCGACGACGTCGTAGCGCAGGCGAACCCGGGCGAAGAAAAAACCGAGGACGTGTGGGAGGGCGTCAGGATAAGCGGGGCGTACGAAAAGCTGAAATGCCCGCAATGCGGCGCGTCCAACGACCTTCAGGCGGCCGCGTGCAAAAGATGCGGCCACCGGTTCCCCCAACCCTCCCCCGGCGTAACGGACCCGAGCCAGGTGTTCGTACCCGGACAAGGTTACTACCGGGAGGGGGCCCTGCTCGAGCCGGCCCAAACCCGCGCGATTCTCTGGGTACCCGGGGTGGTGCTCGGGGTCGTCGGCCTTTCGACGATGTCGGTAGCGGCAGGCGCGTTGGTCGGGGAAGATAACGGCAACACGGACGTGGACACCGAAGGGGCGAGAACGGCCTTGTGGATAGGCACCGGCATGACGGTCACGGGCCTCGTTTTAACTATAATCGGCCTCACCAGCAAAACGGAGGCCGTCTACGCGTACGCGCAACCCTCCGGGCGGGTGCCGGTGGCGCGAACGGCCGGCGGCTCGGCGGCGGGCCGCGCCGAAGGTTTGACGTTTGAGTTCGGCCTGAGCTTCAGCCCCTTTTAAATTCCAGGCCGCGATTCCGTACGGCCCCGCATTTGCGGGGGCCGACGCCGAAAAAAAAGAAGCGCCCTCGCGGGCGCTTCCCGGGTTTTACGGAAGGATTATTGCGGGGTCTCGGCCTTGGAGGCGTAGTACGCGTCCACCTGCGCCTTGTCGACCAGGACAACGTATACCTCGTCGTCGGTACTATCCGGAACGGTTAAGGCGACGTCCTCTTTCTGGAGCGTGGCCTCGATCTCCTTCTGGTCCATGGTATACATCGCGCCGTCGACGAGGTCTACGACGACGCCGATAAGGCCGGTCAGGAAAATATCGGCTATCAACGTACCGACCAGGATGCTGTTATCGACCTGGATGGTTTGGGGCTTGAACCCCTCTTTTTCAAATTTAAAGGTGTGGGAGTCCCCTCGCTTCACCTTGACGACGGTCGGCGTTTGATACGAAGCGCCGCCGTCGACGGTTACGGTGCACGCCGGCGTACTCCGAACAGAGACGTCGATTTTAGTGCCGAAGAAAATGGTGCCGCAGCTCGCCGTCATAAGAACGGCTAAGGCCGCTACTAAGAGTACTTTTCTCATATCCCGCTCCTTTGGTTAGAATATCCCTCGGCGAGTAAAAGTTAAACCCGTGCCGGCGCAAACCGACGCGGGTTCCGTTAAAGCGCACGCCGTACCGCGGTACGGCGGTAAACGCTATATTTTTATTAATGTTCCCTCGCCGAGCACGCTCCTACCCTTCACCCTCTGCGGTTCCGGGAAACGAACTTATGCACTCATTCTATTTAATATAATCTAAAACTCATGTCAAGCAAATAAAAACATAACCGATATTATAGAGTATAAATTAAGGGGGCGGCTCACGCGGACCTGGCCGCCCAGCTTGTAGGCCGGCAGCGCCAGCTCCCGCGTCCAGCGGCGCGCGGTCGACGTCGATTTGCTCGCCGGTATCAACGGCGAACGCGGACTCGGTGCCCGCCGCGGCGGCGGCCAAGGATAGCGCGAGTGTTAGGAGGGTTGTAAATCGCGTATTTTCCGTAAGTACGGGCCCCTATCGAACGACCTAAAATGGTTAATAATAATTATTATTTTCCCCTTGACATCAACAATAATTGTTGTATAATATAGATAGCTCGCCTACCACGCGTAGAAGGAGTACAGACGCCGTCCCTTAGGGGCGGCGTTGGTCTTTTATATACGCGTCGTGATCGCGCTGAAGTTTTCTCCGTCTATGATCCTTTTCCACGAAATAATGAGTTATCAATAACCAACTCGTTTCGAGGTGCCCTAAGACTACGACGTAACTAAAATCGTTAAGGGCAATTACTAGTCTCTCCTCTTCACCCCGATACGAATACCAATTCAAAACACCCACGAGCTTAGCTTCGTGGGCCTTTATTAAAGGGGCAATCCAACCGAGGCGTTCACACCTCCTTAGATTGGGGACCCATTCCGCTTCCGCTTCGCGGCCTCCAGGATGATCGTGAGTAAGGTACCAGAAACCATAATCTTTACCCTCGTAAGGTTTACCCTTTAACAACTCGATAGGTTCCCCGTTCAAAGTTACCTGCGTATCCACAAAATCGTCCTCGAAAATCTCAAATAAAACTTCAACGTAATCTTCCCACCTCCCGTTGTAGTCCGCGAGTGTAATTAAATCGGGCAACCAATCGTATTCGTCTCCCACGCTATACCTCGGACGCCCTCCACCGTAGGATATTGAATTTATCCTCTTTTAAGAGCGTGCTCCGGACTAACGAATAACCCGAGCGCGCTTTAATCGTATCCACGAGGTTCTTTTTTGCTTCGCTCGTAAAACGACCGCGATTAACATACATAACGGCTCCGATTAGCAAATCGGCTAGCTGGATTAACTCGACTTCGTGCGAGCGGACGTGTTGCGTCTTTTTCAAAATTTTCCTGTCGAAATCGTATATAGCGTTAGCTAAAACGTCGCTCAATTTGCGTAGTTTTCGCCGACTCCTCGTATCCTTTATATCCAAATAAATGTTGTAATTATGGTCGGGCTCGATAATTACGGTCAATAAAAGGAAAAACATCTTGTAATACCAATCGTCGTGCTCCTGCCCGAACGCTTCGTGTTTTAATTCTCCTTTGTCCGGAATAACGACGGCCCTAAAATGTAGGCCTTCGTTTTCGAAAAAGTAATTTACCAACTCCGTATAGAAATCCAACCGGCCGGGCGATACCTTTACCCACTTAACCTCGAATTCGGGGCTTAAGCGGTACTTCTTTTTAATACTCCTAATGTCTTCGTTTACCTGCCGACTAATATCCTGCGGGCACCAGACGGCCCCCAAAACCATTACCGGCTCGTGGTCCGTGAGCGTATAACAACTCTCGTCGCAATAAATATTGTAATCCATAGTCTCGTTTCTCCGCTGTAGTTTCATTCTACTATCCCCGGTTATTATTATTCAACATTAATCTCAACGAGATCGTTCGCGCTCTGTTCCCTAGAATACGTCTGCCCTCTCCCCTTTCCCTCGCCCATACCGGCCTATCCGTACGCCGGTGCTGCCGCCGCGTAAACGCGGCGTTGTAAGCCGCGGGCGGTTGAGGGACCCCGGCGTGAACGCCGAGGCCTCCGGCGGCGAAGGCGACGGGCCGCGACTTCAGTCGGGGGGCGAGGGTACCGGTATACAACTGCCGCGTTCGGGGCGACTCGCCAGTCGCCCCTACGATGCCGCCGGGCGCAACGCGTTGCGCCCCTACGGGCCCCGCATGAACGCCGAGGCCTCCGGCCGCGAAGCCGCGTTCGGGGCGACTCGCCGGTCGCACCTACGATGTTACCCGCGGGCCGACCTGAAGGTCGGCCCCTACATGTACCCGCACGACCCCC
>CBFCYS010000200.1:0-3811 GCA_965602215.1 uncultured bacterium | reverse complement strand
GCGTGGGGGGCAATGCTCTACGAAGCATTCACCGCCGCCGAAGAGGTGGCGAAGGTCCTGGGCGAGAGTGACGATAAATGACAGGCGTTCCGTATAAAAGGACGTGGGGAACACCCGCTACGCCGCCCGCCCGGCTCGAGCGAATCGGCGAGGCGTGCGGCATTGCCGCGCTGGTGAATCTGGACGGGCGCCCCGAGAGTGGCGCCCGTATCGGTAAAATGATACGTACGATGGTCGACCGCGAGAACGGCCTGGGCGCTGGCTACGCCGCCTACGGCCTGTTCCCCGAACGCGCGGACCCCTATTGCCTCCAGATGCTGTTCGACGACCGGGAGGCGCTGGAGCGCGCGCGGGATTTCCTCGGCGCAAAATTCCGCCTCGCCGCCGACGAGGAGATCCCCACGTACCCGGTGGCGACGCTGACGGGGAAGCCGCCTGTCTGTTGGCGCTTCTTCGTGGCGCCGCCGAAGGAGGCCGAGGCGCTGGAGGACGACTACGTGACGGCGCAGGTCTTCCGCATCAACGGCGAGCTGGCCGGCGCGTTCGTGATGTCTTCCGGCAAAGATATGGCGGTCTTCAAGGGGAACGGCTGGTCGCACGAGATTTACGACTTCTACGGCATTGGCGATTACGAGGCGCCGCTGTGGCTCGCCCACTCGCGCTTCCCGACCAACAGCCCGGGCTGGTGGGGAGGCGCGCACCCGTTCAACATCCTGGGCCTCTCCATCGTCCACAACGGCGAGATAACCTCGTACGGGACGAACCGCCGCTTCGTCGAGATGTGGGGGTACCGCTGCACGCTGCTGACGGACAGCGAGGTCATCGCGTATACGCTTGATTTACTATTGCGGCAGCAGCGCCTCCCGGAGCTCGTCGCGTGCGCGGCCCTCGCGCCCCCCTACCACTTCCTCATCGACGAAATGGAGAACGGCGGCGCCCGGGAGCTGTTGCGCGAGATCCGCAAGAACTACCGCCCGGCGATGCTCAACGGCCCCTTCAGCGTCGCCGTCGCGACGAATTACGAAACGCCGACGCTGCTCGGCATGACGGACCGCAAGAAGCTCCGGCCGCTGGTGGCGGCGACCTCCGCCGACGGCGACACCGTCTTCCTCTCCTCGGAGGAGTGCGCCATCGCTATCCTGGGCGAGGAGGCCACGGAGGCCTGGGCCCCCCACGCCGGTAAACCCGTCATCGCCGGCGTAGGCCGGGGCCTGGTTCGGAACGGTACCGAGGATTACTTCGAAGGCCTCGAAATAGAGTTCGTGAACCCGTAACCGTTATGGCAGACATCTACCACGAAATCCCACCCCTTTACCAGGTCGAGATCGACCGCGAGAAATGCCGCCTCTGCGAGCGGTGCACCGTCAATTGCACCTACGACGTGCACTCGTTCCAGGGCGAACGCATCGTCTCCCGGAGCGAGAACTGCGTCGCGTGCCAGCGCTGCGCGACGATGTGCCCCCAGGGCGCGATATCTATTCTGCCGGGCAAGATAGCTTTCGCGCCGCACGGCACGTACAGCGAGCGCATCCGGCGCATCATCTACGAGCAGGCCAGCACCGGCGGCGTATTGCTCGCCGGCTCCGGGACGGACCTGCCGTACCGCGTCATCTTCGACGACTTGCTGCTCGACGCCGCCCAGGTGACCAACCCCTCCATCGACCCGCTGCGCGAGCCGGTGGAGACAGTAACGTATCTCGGCCGCAAGCCGGACCGGATGTTCGTCGCCGAAGAAGACGGCAAGTTGACCGTGAACCGCGCCGCCGACTTCCCCAACGTCGAGCTCTCGACGCCTATAGTCGTGGGTCACATGTCGTTGGGGTCGATCTCGTACAACGCGTGCGTCGCCATCCTCCGCGCCGCCCGGGAAGTGGGTACCATGGTCGGGACGGGAGAGGGCGGCCTGCACCCCGACTTCTACGAGTTCGCGGACGT
Organism: uncultured bacterium; assembly: GCA_965602215.1. Classification (GTDB taxonomy): domain Bacteria; phylum RBG-13-66-14; class B26-G2; order WVWN01; family WVWN01; genus WVWN01. The sequence continues at coordinate 1,876 of CBFCYS010000200.1, read as the reverse complement.
CGTCAACAGCGAGGTGGCCTCGGGCCGCTTCGGCATCGAGCCCCGCTACCTCAAGGAGATAGCCGCGATCGAGATCAAGATAGGCCAGGGGGCCAAGCCCGGCCACGGCGGCCACCTCCCCGGCGAGAAGGTGGACGCGCTCATCTCCGAGACCCGCATGATCCCCAAGGGGACGGACGCCCTGTCGCCCTATCCCCACCACGACATCTACAGCATCGAGGACCTGGCGCAGCTCATCGGCGCGCTGAAGGAGGCGAGCCGGTACCGCGTCCCGGTGGGGGTCAAGATAGCGGCGGTTCACAACAGCGCGCCCATCGCCTCGGGCATCGCCCGGGCCGGCGCCGACTTCATAACGCTCGACGGCCTGCGGGGCGGAACCGGCGCCGCGCCCCGCATTATCCGCGACCACGCCGGCATCCCCATCGAGCTCGCCGTCGCGGCCGTGGACCGGCGCCTCCGCGAGGAGGGAATCCGCCACCTGGTCACGCTCGTCGCCGGCGGGAGCATCCGCTACGCCGCCGACCTGGTGAAGGTCCTGGCGCTGGGCGCGGACGTCGCGATGATAGGCCAGCCGGCGCTTATCGCGATGGGCTGCCGTTCGTGCCAGATGTGCCACCTCGGCAACTGCTCGTGGGGAATAGCGACGCAGCGGCCCGACCTCACGCGGCGCCTCGACGTGGACGTCGCCGCCCAGCGCCTCGCCAACCTCTTCCACGCCTGGACCGAGGAGCTGCGCGAAATCCTGGGCGCGCTCGGCATCGACTCCGTGGAATCGCTCGTGGGCAACCGCGACCGCCTCCGCTACGTGGGCCCCAACCCCAGGGTCGCGGACGTTTTAGGCGTAAAACACGCCGGCGAACCGTGGTCCGATTAAACGCTTTTGGAGGAAAATGGTCGAAGTTAAGGAAAAAGTAGAAGCTGAAGTAAGGGCGGAAGCCGAACCGTACGTCGTCGAGATTTCCGCATTGGACGAACGGGGGGAGCCGAAGCCCTACAAGCTTCTCAACGACGAAGTCCACCGCGCCGCCGCGGCCGGCCCCGATGTTATCCGCGTATCGGACGTACACGGCCAGCGTTTCCTGGCCGCGGGGCTGGAGAGCAGCCTACGACTCGAGGTATACGGCACGCCCGGCAACGACCTCGGCATATTCATGGACGGCCCGACTGTAGAGGTCTTCGGCTCGGCGCAGGACCAGGCCGGCAACACGATGAACGACGGCAAGATAGTCATCCACGGCAACGCCTGGGACGTTACCGGCTTCGCGGCGCGGGGCGGCAAGATCTTCGTCCGCGGCCACGGCGGCTACCGCATCGGCATCCATATGAAGGAGTTCCGACGCCACAAGCCGGTCGTCGTTTACGGCGGCCGCGTGCGCGAGTTCTTCGGCGAGTACATGGCGGGCGGCCTGTTGGTGGCGCTGGGCTTCGACGGCCGCGGGAACGACTCGAGCGACGGCGCAGGCCGCGAGGTCGTCGGCCCGGGCCTGGGGACCGGCATCCACGGCGGCGCCATCTACCTGCGCGGCGGCGTTCCCGACCATTACCTGGGCGTCGGCGCCGTCAAAGGGGAGTTCGACGAAGGCGACCGTAAGACGCTCGAGCCGGTCCTGCGCGAGTTCGGCGAGTGCTTCGGCGTTCCGCAAGAGATTATTTGGGAAAAACCGTTTACGAAGGTCGTACCGGCCTCGGCGAGGCCGTACGGCGCGTATTATTGTGGAAAACTCATCTAAAGCGTGCCATATTAAGGGCGAAACGGCCCGGGAGGCCGCTATGCTCAGATACGCAACGATTTTGATTACGTCGGCCGCGCTGCTTACGACGGGTTGTTGGTACGGGACCTTCATGAGCCCGCGGGCCGTCGGCACCGGTAAGATCC
>CBFCYS010000199.1:0-3831 GCA_965602215.1 uncultured bacterium | reverse complement strand
ACGGCCTCAACTGCCTGCTCGCGGCGGCTATTATGACCTTCGGCCTCCGGGCGGCCACGACGAAGAGGCCCTGGCCCTGGGCGGTGGCGGCGGGCGTCGTTTTGGCGGTGGCGTTGACGAACTCGTACGTGCTGGCGGCGCTGGTACCCATCCTGGGCGCGTTCGCGCTGGCCGCGGCGATAAGGGGTCGCGGGTGGCTCCGCTCGCTCGGGTGGTGGGTCGCGACGCTTGCCGTCGCCTTCGCGGCGCTGGCCGCCTTCCAAATCCTGAGCGGTTACGACCACGTCGCCGTCTTCAAGCGGTGCTTCGCCGAGGCTCAAAAAATACACGCCGCCGGCGACGACGCAGTTAAATTTATCGGAAGGACCCTGGGACTCGCCGGCTTCGAAGCGCCGGGCGCCGGGCACCGGGAGTACGGCGTTTACGTATTCGCCAACTTGTTCACGCTGGCGGCCTCGATGGGCGTCCCCACCGCCGTACTGTACGTGCGCGGGTTGTTCCGAGCGGTTACCGTACGGGAGGTCCGCCGGTCCCTCTACGGTACCGTCACGCTGTCGTTCGCGGCGGCGTTCCTGGCCTTCAACTTCTCGGGGCTCGTGTTGGGCGAGATGGAGAGGGTGGGCGTGTTCCTCGTCCCGATGTTCGTCATACCCGCGGCGGCGGAGCTTATGCGACTAAGCCGCGAACGGGGCGCGGCCGCTCGAGCGCCGGCGATAATATTAACCTTGAACGTTGCCCAGGCCCTCTTGTATAATCTATTGTTCTGGACCAAGTTCTAGAAACGTTTCGATAAGCACGGCTCCATCTTAGATATGTCAAAAACAAGTCGTTTCGGCGTTTCGCTGGCGGAAGAGCTCCTGCGCGAGTTCGACCGGCTGATAGGCCGCAAAGGGTACGCCTCCCGCTCGGAGGCCATCCGCGACCTTATCCGGGACTACCTGGCGGAGGAGGCGTGGAAGGCGGGGCGAGGCCCGGCGGTCGGGACCGTTACGCTGGTTTACGACCACCACGTCCCCGACCTCCAGGAGAAACTCACCGACGTCCAGCACGAACACGCCGGCGTCGTCGTCTCCACCCTTCACGTCCACCTCGAGCGGCACCGCTGCCTGGAAGTCCTCGTCGTCCGCGGAAAAGCGAACGAGATCCGGGCCCTGGCGGACCGCCTTATCGGCGCCCGCGGCGTCAAGCACGGCAAGCTCACCCTCGTGGCCGCGGGCAAAGAATTACCTTGACACGAGAATCTTTTTTTATTAATATAGGGTAACACGTATTTGAAAATAGTGTTACGGGAGGTTATATGCGTACGGCCTACACGGTAATAATATTTTGTTTGGCCGCCGTCCCTTCCTGGGCCGGCAGGCCGCTCGAGACGGAAGACGCCTATAACGTCGGCCGCCGCTCGTTGGAGCTGGAACTCGGCCTCGAGTACGCCGACGAGCCGGAAGATTGCCGGCAGTACGGCCACGGCCTCGCCCCCACGTACGGCCTGACGGACGCCGTAGACGTCGCGCTGGAAGTCCCGGTAATTCTGTCGCGGACCGAGGGAGGCGAAAAAGCCTTCGGCGTCGGCGACGTCGCGGCGCGCGCCAAGTTCAGGCTGCTCCAGGCAAACGTCCTGACGTTGGCCGTCGTCCCGGAGGTAAAATTCGGCACGGGGAACGAGGCCCGGGAGCTGGGCACCGGCTCGAGCGACGTCGCCGCCCTGGCGGCGGCGAGTCTCGCCCTCGGCGCGGCGACGCTCCACGGTAACTTAGGCTATAGCCACGCATTTCCTAAGGACGGCGAAGCCGAGGGTTGCGCATTCGCGGCGCTTGGGGCCGAGGTAGCCGCGTTCGGCCCGGTAACGCTGGCCGCCGAATTCCTCGCGGAGCTATCGAAAGAAGAGACTGAAAACGGCGACGGTAAACACCCGATGGCGGCCGGCGGCGGCGTCAGCGTCGCCGCGCTCGAAAACCTCGCCCTCGACGCCGGCGTCACGCTGGGCTTCGGCGCCGCGGACGGCGAAACGGCCGTTACCGCCGGCGCAACGTGGGGCGTATTCTAAAGGAGGGTAAATGCACATACCGGACGGGTTCCTGGACGCCAAAACGTTCCTGGCGCTCGACGTGGTCGGCGCCGGCTTCGTCGCCGTCGCGGCCGCGCGCGTCCGCCGCGCGTTGAGCGAGCGCGCGGTGCCGCTTATGGCCGTGCTCGCGGCCTTTATCTTCGCCGCCCAGATGCTCAACTTCCCCGTCGCCGGCGGGACGTCGGGTCACTTCGGCGGCGGCGCATTGGCCGCGTTCTTGCTCGGGCCCTGGGCCGGCGTGCTGGTAATGACGCTGGTGCTCGTCATCCAGGCGCTGGCGTTCGGCGACGGCGGCATCCTGGCGCTCGGCGCCAACGTTTTCAATATGGGCGTCATCGCACCGTTCGTAGGCTACGCCCTGTACTACCTCATACGGCGCTTATGGCGAACCGGGGCCGGCCGGTTCGTCGGGTCCTTCGTGGGAGCCTGGCTCGCCGTAGTGGCGGCGGCCACGGCGTGCGCGCTGGAACTCGCCGTATCGGGAACGACGCCGCTGGCCGTCGTCCTCCCGGCGATGGTCGGCGTGCACGCGATAATAGGCCTCGGCGAGGGCTTGATTACGGCCGGCGCGTTGGCCGCCGTCCGGGTCAGTAGGCCGGACCTGCTGGAGCTCGCCCGGGGAGGTGAGGCGCAGTGAAGACGTTCACGTGGGTGGCCCTGGCCGTTGCCCTACTATTGGGCGTCGCCGTCGCGCCGTTCGCCTCGAGCTGGCTCGACGGCCTGGAGCGCGTGGCGGAAGATAAGGGTTTCTTGGAACGGGGCGAAGGCGAACCCCTCGTTTCGTCGCCGGTTCCGGACTACGCTTTCCCCGGCGTAACGAGCGAAGGTTGGGCGACCGCGGCGGCGGGAGCGGTCGGCACGCTCCTGACGTTCGCCGTCGCGTTCGGCCTGGCCGCGGTGCTGCGCAAACGCCGCGATAAATGAGACACGATTTCCTGGATAAATACAGCGACCGCGGCGGCCCGCTCCATCGCCTCGAGCCCCGGGTAAAAATCGTCGCCGTCGCCGCCGTCCTCCTCGGTATAAATCTATTCCGGATGCCGCCGGCGTGGCTCGCCGGCGCCGCCGCCGGCCTGCTCGTCGCCGCCGTCGTGCTCTCGCGTATCCCCTTCTTCTACGCCTTCCGCCGGGCCGCCGTCGTGCTGCCCTTCGCCTTTATTATCGGGATATTCCTCCCCTTCACGACGGAAGGCCGAGCCCTGTGGCAATTGCTCCTATGGGGCCACGCCGCCGTAGTTACGGACGCGGGCCTGCGGCTATACGCGACGGTAATCCTTAAAGCCTACCTTTCGCTGGCGTACGTCGTTCTCCTACTCGCGACGACGCCGTTTCAATCGCTATTGCAAGGGTTGGCCTGGTTCCGCGTTCCGGTATTTTTCTTATCGTTGCTCTCTTTCGCTTACCGCTATATATTCGTACTGGTGGAAGAAATCGAGCGGCTGCAGCGGGCGTGGGCGTCGCGCTACTTCGGCCGGCGCAGGCTCGCCCAATTCCGGACGCTCGGGCCCGCGGTGGCCGCCCTTTTCGTCCGCAGCTACGAGCGCGCCGAGCGCGTCTGGGCGGCGATGCTGAGCCGCGGGTACGACCCGAACAAGATATGACCGTCGCCGTAAAAATCCGAAACCTCACGTACGCCTACCCCGACGGGACCGCGGCCCTGGCCGGCGTGGATTTGACGGTCGAAGAAAGCGCGACGGTCGGCGTCGTCGGCGCCAACGGCGCGGGCAAGTCGACGCTGATGCTGCACCTCAACGGCGTACTGGACG
>CBFCYS010000198.1:0-3834 GCA_965602215.1 uncultured bacterium | reverse complement strand
CGCGGAACGGGACGGCCTGAAGAATCGCGATTTAGGGTAAATATGGTAGGGGCGGGAAGGGCGCAAGGCCTTGCGCCCTTACGAAGGCCGAGGCCTCGGCGTTCACGCCGGGGTCGATCACCGGCCGCGGCCTACAACGCCGCGTTCACGCGGCGGCAGCGTCTATTTCATAAACTTCCGGCCGTTGGGGTTGACGGCGCCGCAGGGGCGCATGGCCTTGCGCCCCTGCGGCACCTCGCGGTTGGACAAGGGGCTTAAGCCCCTTGCCGTGGGCGACCGGCCGGTCGCCCCTACTAACGCGGAAGGCCTATGTACGCCCGGGTACGGGCGCGCAACCGTACGCCCCTACGACGCCCGAGGCCTCGGCGTTCACGCCGGGGTCGATCACCGGCCGCGGCCTACAACGCCGCGTTCACGCGGCGGCAGCGTCTATTTCATAAACTTCCGGCCGTTGGGGTTGACGGCGCCGCTGTAGCTGCCGCCGGCGCCCCGGCCTCGCAGCGGCCCCGCCAGGAACTTGTCCACCTTCGCGCCCTCGCCCCGGGAGAGGAACTGCTCGAGCGACCAGCCCCTCTTGGCCTCGCGCCACTCCCGCCAGAACGGCTCGTCGGAGTCGCCGTAGTTGCGGACGGCGGCGGCGAGCTGCTCGGCGGTAAAGTCGCGCAGCCGCGCGGCGACGGCGCGACGCATGGACGCGGTAAGGCGGCGATGTTTGGGAAATATTTTCGGATGAGAATTCCAGCAGTCGAAAACCCGCTTATATGCTTCTTCGTTACCTTCGTTACTTTCGTTACTTTCGTTCTTTAGTGCGCCGGCCTTGCGCCCGTCTTGCGCCGATAACGCGCCGGTACTCGCGCCGACGTAGCTTTGTATATCCTGGTAATGCTCGTAGTTTCTTACAGTTAAAACCGTAACGCCGTGCGACACATACTGCGCCAGGAACCCTAACTGCTCCAATATCCCGATAGCGGTCCGGCAATTCTTGTAAGATAACCTGAACTCCGCCGCCAACCGCCGGACCGACGACGCGTACTGACCCCTTTTTATTTTAATAACGGTCCCGTCGGGGGCGAGGAAGTCGCAGTCGCGCCAGCGCGCGCGCAGCAGCAGCAGCACCATGAACTTGAAGTGCTCCGCGCGCAGCTGCACCGGCCAGCCGTCGCGGGAGGCGAGCTTGCGCGCCAGCAGGATGAAACCCTCGTCCGCCGGCTCAAGGCCGGAGCTTTCGCGCTGGTACGTCATGGGTTTGGTTGGGACGCCGCGTAAACGCGGCGTTGTAGGCCACGGCCTTGAGCGTCCCCGGCGTGAACGCCGAGGTCTCGCACGGCGGCGTCGGGAGCGGCCTTACGGGGTATTTATGGGAGAAGGGGCGCCGCGGCTCGAGCTCGGCGGGAGGCGCCCCGGCTCGAGCAGGCCGACTTTTACGGTTGACAACTACGGCTTTAGGGATTATAAATAGGGGGAGAAGGGCTACTCCCTATGCCCCTATATAACATCGAATCCCGAAATGTCAATAACCCGGGAGGTATAACAACAAAATAACAAAAAAATAGTCGGTCTTTCCTTGATGCTTACTTATTCCGACGGCGCTTCGCGTCGGGAAGGAGGAGTAATGGAGGCTCGGTTTGATTCGTACTGCGGCATTTACTGCGGCGCCTGCCCTATACTGGCGGCGAACGAGAAGGGGGCGGTCGAGGAGAAGGCCAAGGTGTGGGAGCTGGACGCAAAGGATCTCGCGTGCCAGGGCTGCAAAGGGAAGGTCGTCGCGGGGATATGCGTCGACTGCGTCATGAGGTTGTGCGCCCGGGACCGCGGCTTCGAGTCCTGCGTGGAGTGCGACGACTACCCGTGCGGGACCGTTATGGCCTTCCAGCGCGACCGGTTCCCCCATCACACGCTCATCGCCGCCAATCTGGAGGCCATCGCCGACCGCGGCGTCGACGCCTGGCTCGAGGAGCAGAAGAAGCGGTGGAGCTGCCCGTCGTGCGGCGAGCCGCACACCTGGTACGAGGAGGAGTGCGGCAAGTGCGGCGGCGAACTCTACGACGCCTGCGCGGAGGAGAACGACTGGGCGGACGACGAGGCCCGCAAGGACGACGGCGACGCGGCGTACTGGAAGATCCGCAACAAGCTGCGCCGGTTCCGGTAGCGGGGCGTTCAGGGTAAGGGGCAGGAAGCCGTTTAATGGAACGACGAGGTAGGGGGCGTCGCGGCGGGGGGGAATTATACCCGGGGCGAGCGGGACCGGGGATTTAGTTTCGGGTAAATAGACGCTGCCGCCGCGTGAACGCGGCGTTGTAGGCTGCAGCGGTGATCGACCCCGGCGTGAACGCCGAGGCCTCGGGCGTCGTAGGGGCGACCGGCTGGTCGCCCGTACATAACCGTCACCGCGGGGGTTTGTGGCTTTAGTACGGCCGCAAGGCGTTGCGCCCCTATCCGGCCTGACGTGGCTTCGAGGCCGTACCGTTCACGGTACGGTCCGTCACCGGCTCCGCGTACAACCGCGCCTTTAGGCGGGGAGACGTTAAGGCGGCCGCGTGAACGCGGCGTTGTAGGCCTACGGCCGTTGACGTACCGCGGCGTAGGGGCGACCGGCCGGTCGCCCCTACAACCCCCCCCCAGCCACCCACGTGCCAGCGTCGCGGCGCCGCGTAAACGCGGCGTTGTAGGCTGCAGCGGTGATCGACCCCGGCGTGAACGCCGAGGCCTCGGGCGGCGTACGGGCGCAAGGCGTTGCGCCCCGGCTAAAGCCGCCGGTATAAGCCTTTTGAGGAGGGGATGTATTTAACATATGCTTACCTTACTAAAGATATTATGAATAGGATATATTTTACTTGACTCCAATACGAGGATTTGCCATAATGTACGCGTAAGGGGGGCGCCGTTTAAGCGGGCGAGTTTCCTATAAGGGGAAAATGATATGCCCGAGTACGAGGGAAAGACGGTAAGGGTAAACGCGGCCGCGCGTCGGGCCGTTCGTCGTTGAATACCATCCGCGTTCGGCCTCGCGCCGGCGCGGCTTTTTATATGGAGCATATTCGAACGAGCCGATAAATGGGAACGTTTACAACGGAGGTAGAACGATGAAAAGGGGATTAGTTGTTTTGACGGCGGCGTTACTCGCGGCCGCCGCGGCCTCGGTCGCGGCTCCCGTATACCAGTACACGGGTATGTGGGGCAAGTCCGGCTCCGGCGCCGGCGAGTTCTACTACCCCTATTGCTTGGCTACCGCGCCCAACGGCAACGTCTACGTAACCGATGGGTGGCCGGTTAACGAAAGGGTCCAGTACTTCACCCCCACCGGCTCGTACCTGGGCCAGTGGCCTGTTCCCGGCGTGGGCGGCGTCGACGTCTCGCCTAGCGGCGTCGTCTACGTAACCAATGGGGGCGGCGTAAAGTACTATACGCCGACGGGCTCGCTAATCGGTTCCTGGAGCGGCCTTAGTGCTTACGACGTAGCCGTCGCCTCCACGGGTAACGTTTACGTAGTCGAAAACCGGGCTTACCGCGTATCGTACTTTACTTCCACCGGCTCGTTCCTAGGCAGGTGGGGTACGTCCGGTTCCGGCCCCGGCCAGTTTTGGGGGACCGAAGGTATAGCCGTCGCGCGTAACGATGCCGTTTACGTGACCGACGTTACCCTCAACCGCGTCCAATACTTCACCCCTACGGGTTCGTTCCTGGGGATGTGGGGTAAATACGGCGAGGATCCCGGCGAGTTCGACGAACCTTACGGCATCGACGTATCGACGTCGGGAATTGCGTTCGTCGCCAATACGTACAACCACTGCGTCGATTACTTCACCTCCACCGGCTCCTTACTCGGTTGGTTCG
>CBFCYS010000197.1:0-3842 GCA_965602215.1 uncultured bacterium | reverse complement strand
TGCTCCGTCCCAACCGGTTCATCTCGTTCGGCGCTACGGCCCGCAACTTGAACGAGCCGAGGTTCTTGCGTCGGGTGGAAGGACGGACGTACGTGGCGGCGGTGGGCGTCCGGCCCGGGTGGCAGCGTCTGACGCTGAGCTGCGACGCCGGTTGGCGCGAGCGCGAGCCGCTCGATGAGTTAAGCGTCCGCGGCGGCGTAGACGTCGAAATACTGAACGGCGTAACGCTGGGCGCGGAGGTGGACGACAAGCGTAATTTCGGCGTCGGCCTGAGCGTGGACATGTCTTACGGCGGCGTGGCCTATAGCGCCCGTTTGGACGAAGGGGGCGAGTATATCGGCGACAACGCGGCCGTCCGGTTCAACCTCGAGCGGCGGCGTTCCGTCTTCACGTCGCGCGACCACTACGCCGAGCTCGGCGTCGCGGGCAGCCTGATGGAGACCGGGCCCGGATTTTCGCTCCTGGGCGGCCGGGGGACCAGCGGCCGGGACTTGATTCGGCAACTTAAACTCGCCGCCGACGATGATAATATAAAGGGGGTGCTGGTCCGCATCCGCGACGTGGATACCGGCTTCGGCCCGGGCATCAGCGCGATGGCCCAGGAAGTCCGGGCGGAGATAAAGAAGGTCCGCGGCGCGGGTAAAACGGTTTACGCCTATATCGAGGACGTCAACCGGCCGGCGGGATATTACATCGCTTCGGCCGCCGACGTCGTCGGGATGCCGGAGGGCGGTTTTTTCGGCGGCGTAGGTACTTACATGACGATGTGGCGTATTACCGGACTGACGGAACGCTACGGCGTGGAGTGGGATTATTTGACTGCCGGCGATTACAAGGGCGCGTTCCATATAATCGGCGACGACCCCACGCCGGCGATGGAAGAGGAAGTACGCGCAATAGTGGACGGCAGCTACCGCCAATTCATTTCGGACGTTGCCGCCGACCGCGGCTTGACGGCGGAGCAATTGCGGGGTCTTTGCGAGGGGCCGCCTTTGACGGCCGCGGGCTGCCGCGGCGCCGGCCTGGTGGACGAAATAGCGAGGTACGAAGATTTTAAAGATATTATCGCGCGCGGAGACGGCGACGACGAACTACCCACGACCGACGTTTCCCTGCGTCAACCCTGGCAACGGGAATGGGGCAAGCCCAAGTCGGTGCGGGTTATCATCGCCGAAGGGTCCATCGTACCGGGGAAGAGCGGACGCTCGTTTATAACGGGCGGCCGGACCATAGGCGAGGATACCGTCGTGGGCCAGTTGCGGGAGGCGCGCGAGGACGCGGACGTGGGAGCCATCGTGTTGCGGGTGGATTCCGGCGGCGGGGAAGCGCTGGCCTCCGAGAATATTTTCCGGGAAGTCGTTAAGTGCCGCGAAAGCGGTAAGCTGGTCGTCGCCTCTATGAGCGACCTGGCGGCCTCGGGCGGTTATTTTATCGCCTGCGGCGCCGAGCGCATTTTCGCCGACCCCGCGACGCTGACCGGGTCCATAGGCGTCGTATTCGCCAAGCCCGCGTTGGAGGAATTCTATCGGAAGTACGGCATCGCGCGCGTACCGGTGAAATCGCACGAACACGCGGACGCCCTCACGTACCACCGCCATTTGACGGAAGAGGAAGAGGCGTGGGTAGCCGGGATGACCCAGGATATATACGGTAGGTTCATGAACGTCGTCGCCGAGGCGCGAGGTATGGACCTTGCCCGGCTCGAGGAATTGGCCGGCGGCCGCGTTTACACCGGCGAGCGGGCGAAAGAGGTCGGCCTTATAGACGAGCTGGGCGGCCTTGAGGACGCCATTAATTACGCTCGTTTGGAAGGCAACCTCCCGGCGTACGCGCCGGTGGAGTACGTCGTCGGCGACGTCGGCTTCTGGGACCGCGTTCCGGCGGCGGCGGCGACGCTGTTGGGCGTTAACTAGGTTTTACAATTATATACGGAGGTACTGCGATGGGTAAGGTATCCGTCTTCATAACGGCTGTGTTGGCCTGTTTCTTCCTGCTCGCTTGCGGGGCGCCGCCGAAGCAACCCGTCACCGGTGCGGACCTGGTCGCGACCGCGGTGTCCGCCCGGTACGTCGTTACCGTCGACAGCGTGCGGGAAGCCGGCGGCCGCTACGAATGGACCGTCAACGCCCTCAACGGTTCCGAATACGCGTGGAGGGGGACTTTGTACGTGAAGCTCGTCGGGCCCGGGAATAAAATAGTAGAGAGCCACGATTTCAAAATAGACGAGTTGGTGCCTCCGGGCGGGAAGACGACGGGCCTGAAATTCACGTCCGATTACGCCCCAACGGAGCAGGGCGGCGACATAGCGTTGTTGAAGGCCGAAGTCGACGTCGCAAGCTACAAGGAACCGACGGCCGGCTCGTAGTAAGGCCGTCCAATTCCCTCGCCAGGCGTAAATCGTAATACCGGGTGAAATAAGCGCGCGGCGCACGGCGGCCTTATGTCGATATCGTGCCCGCTCGAGCTCGTTCCGCGGGGGCGCTTCTTACTCCCCGTAACCGACGGTAGCCTATCGTTAGAATAAAAAGCGGATTTGAAAAAATATAAAAACGTTATCGTCATCGGGGCCGGCCCGGCGGGCCTCGCCTGCGCGGACCGACTTGCCGCCGCGGGCCTCGACGTTTTGGTGTTGGAGGCGCAGGACCGCGTCGGCGGCCTGTGCCGAACCGTTTCTTTCGGCGGCGCGACCTTCGACCTCGGCGGCCACCGCTTCTTCACGAGGGACGAAGAGGTACGGAACTACGTCTTCGAGCTGATGGGGGACGGCCTCGAGCTCCGGAACCGCAAGAGCACCATCCACCTATGGGGCAAGGATTTCGCGTACCCGCTGGATTTCTAGAACCTGCTCTTCCGAATGAACCCCTTGACCGCCGTCCGGGGGGGAATCGATTACCTCTGGGCCGCGGCGCGGCAGCGGCTCGCGCCTCGAGCCGACGTATCCTTCGAAGATTGGGTCGTGAACCGGTTCGGAAAAACCCTCTATAAAATTTACTTCGGCCCCTATACGCAGAAACTTTGGGGCAGGCCGCCGTCCGAGATATCGGCGGATTGGGCCGCGCAGCGTATTTCGCTATTGAACCTGTGGGACGTATTTTTGTTATTATTGAAAATAAAGAAGGAAAAACCCAAGACGTACGCTACAGAATTCCATTATCCGCGCGGCGGCATAGGGCGGATGTACGAGGCGTTGGCCGAGCGCGCCCGGGCCGCGGGCGCCGAGATCAGACTGAACGCCGACGTCTACGAGGTGCGGCGGGAGGGCGGCCGCGTCGCCGGCGTCGCTTTCCGGCAGGAAGGCCGCGACGGCTTCGAGAGCGCCGACTTCGTAGTATCGACGGCGCCGTTGCCGCGGCTGGCGGAGATGCTCCGTCCCTCCGGCGGAGGCGGCGTTTTGGCCGCCGCGGGCGGGATGGCTTTTCGCGGCTTGAGGTTTTTAAATTTGATAGTAAACCGCCCGACGCTAACGGATAACACCTGGGTTTACGTTCCGGAGCCGGAATACTTCTTCTTCCGCATCCAGGATCTGCGCAACTGGTCGTCGTCGCTTTGCCCGCCCGGCAAGTCGGCGCTGGAGTTGGAGATATCGTGCGATGCCGGCGACGAGAAGTGGCGTATGTCCGACGACGAGGTTAAAGAGGTTTGCCTTGCGGACCTGGCGGCCGTGGGCCTCGACGTCGCGGCCGACGTCGACGCGTGCGGCAGCTCGTTCAGCGCCTCGTAGCGCACCTGCGAGCCGAGGTGGCTGATGCCGACGGTGTAGGCGTCCGGGAAGGCCAGGGCGACGGCCAGCTCGGCGGCGGCGGGGTCCTTGCGGCGGGCGTTGATCTCCAGCCCGACGTACT
>CBFCYS010000196.1:0-3879 GCA_965602215.1 uncultured bacterium | reverse complement strand
GTGGTTTAGGAAGCGCGATAAAATCGTGGAGGCGCAGCGGCTGGAGACGCGGACGCGGCACGACGTCGAGCTGCTGCGCGAAATAGGCTACTGCCCGGGAATCGAGAACTACTCGCGGCACCTGGCGGGCCGGCCCGAGGGCGAGCGGTCCTGCTGCCTGCTCGATTACTTCCCCGAGGGGTGGCTGTGCATCGTCGACGAGTCGCACGTTACGCTGCCGCAGATCCGCGGGATGCACAACGGCGACCGCGCGCGCAAGGAAGTGCTGGTGGAGTACGGCTTCCGGCTGCCGTCGGCCCTGGACAACCGGCCCCTCCGCTTCGACGAGTTCGAGGAGCTCACCCGCCAGCTCGTGTACACGTCGGCCACGCCCGCGCCGTACGAGCTCGAGCATTCCTCCCGGGTGGCGGAGCAGCTCATCCGGCCCACGGGCCTGGTCGACCCGCCGGTGGTGGTCAAGCCGGCGGAAGGCCAGGTGGACGACCTGGTCGGCGAGCTCCGCGACGTCGTGTCCCGGAACGAGCGCGCGTTGGTCACGACGCTAACGAAACGGATGTCCGAGGACCTGGCCGAGTTCCTGGCGGGGCTGGACTTCAAGGTGAAGTACCTGCACTCCGAGCTGGACGCCATCGAGCGCGTGGAGATACTGCGCGACTTGCGGCTGGGCGAGATAGACGTCGTCGTCGGCATCAACCTGCTGCGCGAGGGGTTGGACCTGCCCGAGGTCTCGCTGGTGGCCATCCTGGACGCCGACAAGGAGGGCTTCCTGCGCGACGAGCGGTCCATCATCCAGACAGCGGGCCGCGCGGCGCGCCACGCCGGCGGCAAGGTCGTACTCTACGCCGACCGCGTTACGAAGTCCATCAAGAACGCGATGCGGGAGTCGGGGCGGCGCCGGCAGGCCCAGCTCGAGCACAACCGCGAGCACGGCATCGAGCCCCGGAGCATCGTGAAGTCGGTGGAGGCCGTGCTGGCGACGACGTCGGTGGCGGACGCGGGCCACCTCGAGGACGCGCCCGCGCCCGAAGAGCCCGCCGACGTCCAGGCGTTCCTGGCGCTGTTGGATTACGAGATGCGGCGAGCCGCGGAGGAACTCGCGTTCGAAAAAGCCGCGGCCCTCCGCGACCGCATCCGCGAGCTGCGCGGCGGCCCGGGCGAGCCGAGCGCCGCGGCCAAAACCCGGGCCAAGAAAAACCGTCGCTCCCGGAGGAGCTGAATGAACGCCGGCAGCCGGAACGACATCTCTATGCTCCTCGCCTTCGCGGTCTTCCTCGAAGCGCTGGCCGTCGTGCTGGCTTTCTGCCCCACCGGCTCGTTGGCGGCGATGTACGGCGCGCCGCCGAGCCTGATAAAGGCGGCATTCCTGTTCGGGATGACGCTGGCCGGCACCGTGCTCCTGCGGCTCGTCTTGCCGGGGCCCGGGCCGGGCGCGCCTTTCTACCGCCGGGGCGGTTCGTCGTTCGGCCGCACGCTATACTACGGCTTCGCCGCGGCCGTCATATTGACGCTGTATCGCGCCGCGCTGTTGGTAGCGCTGCACTTCAAGGGTACGGATTTCTTCACGACGCTACCGACCTCGCTTCTCACGCAGGGCCCGTTCGCGATAATGGCGCGCGTCTTGTTGGGCGTGGCCGCGGCCTACCTGTTCTTCGGCTACGTCCAGGGATTCGTGGGCGGCGCGCTGGGCCGGCGCGCGGGCCTGGCCGCGGCGGCGACGCTGGCCGCGACGACGTCGATTTGGCCCGCCGTGGGCGGCTCGTACTGGGTGGGCGGCTACCCGTCGTGGGCGGCCTTCCTGGTATGGCGGCTGCCGGAAGCGCTCGCGCTCGCCTACCTGTGCGAGCGGACGCGCAACGTATTGGCGCCGGTCGTCGCCGCGTTTCTGCTGGAGTGGTTCAGCGCCGTGGGCGTCGGCATATACGGCATATTCGGAAATTGGCCTTTCCTCTTCGCGTGTTTGATAATATTTTTGGCCGCGGCCGAGGTCCTGGTCGCCGAACGCCGCCGCGTGCTGCGCGCGGCGGGCGGCTTCTTCTCTTTTTTATTCAGCCGCGGGGCCGGGGCGAGCCTCCCGGACGCGGCACTCTTCGCCGCGGCGCTGGCGGCGGGCCACGTGTTGATTCGGGCGCTGGACCTCGTCGAAAGTCACGTTCTTCCGGCCTCGCTCGTAACCGCGGCGCTACTCGCCGGCGCCATAACGCTGTGGTTCGTCGGACGTGCGAGAGGACACGAGCGGAAAAAACCCGCGCTCGAGCAAGCGCGAGATGAAAGCGGCCGCTAAAAACGCCGACTTCGTCGCCGCGGTGGCCGAACACTTCGTCGCGCGCCGCGGCCGCGGGGCCATGCTCTCCCCCGCCGACCTGACTTGCCTGGCGGACTGGGAGCGGGCCGGCGTGGACGCCGCCGCCGCCATTCGCGGAATAGACGAGGCGTTCCGGCGCGGCGGCGAGATCCGCTCGCTGCGCCAGTGCGATTGGGCGGTGGAGGCAGAGCGCCGCCGGAGCCAGGCCGGCGCCCAAAGCCCGGGCGAAGGCCGGCTCGAGGAAAAAAGCCTGGCCGAAAAGTCGGCCGCGCTCGCAACCGCGTTGGAGGAAGCGGCGGGCGCCTCCGCGGACGCTCGAGCCAAGGCCGCAATCCAAAACGCCGCGGCCGCCGTGCGGAAGCTGGCCGAAACGAAAAACGCCGTAACGTTACAAAACGAGTTGGACGAAATCGAGAAAGAACTCTTTACCGAGATAGAGAAAACGCTCCCGGCTGAGGAGGCGGCCCGCCTTGAGCGCGAAGCGCGCGCGGAACTGCGCGGCCGAGAGCTCGACGCCGACGTCGCCCGGCGGACCGTACGGGCGATAACGACGCGGAAGCTGCGGGAACGGCTCAGCCTCCCGTCCTTTTCGATTTGACCATGGCCGAAGACGACCACATGGAATTTAAGCTGCCTGACGTCGAGTTCGACGACGACGTGGAAGTATGCCCCAAGTGCTTCGGCGCCGGCGTCGTGGTGGAGGAGGAGAACGGCGTCCGGCGGGGCCGCGTGTGCGACTGCCAGCGCGTCCGGGCCAAGCGCCGTCGGGTAAGCTCGGCGGGCATCCCCGCCCGCTACCGCGAGTGTTCGCTGGCCAATTTCGACATCGTACAGGGTTTCACCCACGAGAGCGTAATAAGGGCGAAGCGCTTCGCCGAGAGCTTCGTCGACAACTACCCCGCGGTGGACGCCGGCCTACTCTTTATGGGCGGAGTGGGGGTCGGCAAGACCCACCTCGCCTCGGGCGTAATCCAGGAACTTATCCTCAAAAAAGGCGCCGCTTGCCGGTGGTGCGACTTCTCCGACCTGTTGGCGGAGGTTAAGAAAAGGTACGCCGGCAGCGCGTTCGACGAATACGCGATTCTCGAGCCGCTGGTCGCCGCCGAAATACTCCTCATCGACGACCTGGGTTCGATGAAAATACGCGACTGGACCCTCGACTTCCTCTCGTACGTCATCAACCAGCGCTACGTCAACCGCCGGCTCTTGATTGCCACCACGAATTACCTCGACGAGCCGGCCGGCGCGGAGGAAACGCTTGCCGACCGCATCGGCCCGCGGCTGCGCTCGCGGCTGCTCGAGATGTGCAAGACCGTTTTCGTCGCGGGCGGCGACTTCCGCCGGGACCAGCGCCAAACAGGCATCCTGAGGGATTTATAATTCAATCCGTGGCCGCACCTACGCCCATAGAAGATACTCCCGCCTTCCGCCGGCTCTTCGGGTTCCTCCGGAAGTGGACTTACCCGGGGTGGATAATTTTCGCCGCGGGATTGGCCTTCTCCATCTCGCTGTGCAACTGGGCCATCTTCGCGTTCGTCCTGCTGCCGCTCATTATTAAGGCCGACCTGACGCGCAAA
>CBFCYS010000195.1:0-3882 GCA_965602215.1 uncultured bacterium | reverse complement strand
ACTGCGTCTATTACTTACCCTCCTCCGGCTCCGTACTCGCTTGGTTCGGCGGGGCCGTCTCCGGCCAGGGCCAGTTTTACCTGAACTGTGACGTAGCCGTCTCGCCGTCGGGTACCCGCGTATACGTCACCGACCAACTCAACGACCGCGTCCAATACTTCGACGATACGGCCACGGCCGTCGTTCCCGAATCGCTCGGGAAAGTGAAGGCGCTGTTTAAGTAGGAACAACGGGGGGACCTCCTGCGGCGTCGGTCGTCGCCGACCGGAGCTCTTAAGGAGCGAGGGCCAAGGGGTTAACCTCCTTGTTAGCGCTTGTTGTCGGAAGCGTTTAGTACGGGCCGGCCTTCGGGTCGGCTCGTTTGCCGTCCGCGCGGGGGCGCGGCCGCGGCGGCGCCGCGTGAACGCGGCGTTGTAAGCCTATGGCCGTTGACGTACCCCGGCGTGAACGCCGAGGCCTCGGGCGGCGTACGGGCGCAACGCCTTGCCCCCATACCCGGCCTGACGTGGTTTCGAGGCCGTACCGTTCACGGTACGGTCCGTCACAGGCTCCGCGTACAACCGCGCCTTCAGGCGGGGAGACGTTAGGGCCGCCGCGTGAACGCGGCGTTGTAGGCTGCAGCGGTGATCGACCCCGGCGTGAACGCCGAGGCCTCGGGCGGCGTACGGGCGACCGGCCGGTCGCCCCTGGCGTTGTCGGGCCGCGACTTCAGGCGGGGATGTATTTAACATATGTTTACCTTACTAAAGATATTATGAATAGGATATATTTTACTTGACTCCAATACGGGCACCTGCCATAATATCCGTATACGGGGGGCGCCGTTCAAGCGGGCGAACTTTCTGTAAGAGGAAGATGCTATGCCGGGGTACGAGGGAAAGACGATAAGGGAAAACGCGGCCGCGCGTCGGGCCGTTCGTCGTTGAATACTATCCGCGTTCGGCTGCGCGCCGGCGCGGCTTTTTTTATTCACAATCGGCTCAACGGCGCTATAAAAGAAAGCGTTCATAAATCGAGGAGGAGGTAGCACGATGAAGAGGGTTTTGGTAGTTTTAACGGCGGCGGCGCTCGCGGCCACCGCTTGGGCGGCTACGCAATACTTATATGCCGGTACGTGGGGTACGTACGGGTACGGGCCGGGGGAGTTCCGCGGCCCTTACGGCTTGGCTACCGCGCCCAACGGCAACGTCTACGTACTCGAAGCGGGGTCGGACAGGGTCCAGTACTTCACCTCCGCCGGCTCGTACCTCGGCCAATGGAACGACCCCGGAGGCGGCGGCCTCGAAGTCTCGCGGCGCGGCGTCGTCTACATAACTGACGCGCAGGCCGGCCTCGTTCGTTACTACACCTCGACCGGCTCGTTCCTCGGTTCCTGGGGCGGCCTCCTGACTCCGGCCGACGTGGCCGTCGCGCCCAACGGCAACGCGTACGTGGCCGAGTTCTGGCGTCCCGGCGCATCGTACTACACCCCCGCGGGCTCGTTGCTCGGTTCGTGGGGTTCCGAGGGTACCGGCCCCGGCCAATTTTATAACACGCCGGGTATCGCCGTCGCCTCGAGCGGTAACGTCTACGTAGTCGATCCCGGCAACAGCCGCGTCCAATACTTCACCTCGAGCGGCTCGTTCCTCGGGATGTGGGGTAAAAACGGCGACGACCCCGGCGAATTCGACGAACCGGAAGGCATCGACGTATCGACGTCGGGGGTCGTGTTCGTCGCCAATACGTTCAACCACTGCGTCGATTACTTCACCTCCACCGGCTCCTGGCTCGGCATCTTCGGCGGGTTCGGCGAAGGCCCGGGCCAATTCGCCCTCCTCGATGACGTGGCCGTTTCGCCCTCGGGCGTGCGCGCGTACGCCACCGATTACTACGGCTGCCGCGTCCAATACTTCGACGCCGCGACTACGGCGGTCGTTCCGTCGTCGCTGGGTCGCGTGAAGGCGTTGTTCCAGTAGGGCGACGGGCGGACCGCCTCCGGCGTCGGTCGTTCTCGGCTGATGCCCTTAAAGAGGGAGAGCCAAGGGGCCGTAGCTCCTTGTTGCCGACTCCAGTCCGTAGCGTTTCGTACGGGCCGGCCTTCGGGTCGGCCCGTTTGCCGTCCGCGCGGGGGCGTAGCCGCGGCGGCGCGTAAACGCGGCGTTGTGCGCCGGGGCCGGTGAGGGACCCCGGCGTGAACGCCGAGGCCTCGGACGACCCGGCCGCCCCCGGAATCGAGGCCGCGTCGTTTGCGGCGCGGTTCGTCGCGGGCGCAGCCTGCAACCCCGCTTTAAGGCGGGGATGGGGAACGGTCGTTTTCCGCTGGTGGGAAGATGTTCAATAAGCTCGATGCAAGGCTGGCCGGCTTTTCGGCCGGGGCCGTAACGGGGCTGTTGACGGCCCTGTTCGCGCTCGCCCACGTCTTCTATTACCTCCTGGGGGCGCGCTTCGACGCCGCGCCGCTCGATTGGTACTGGCAATACATTGACCCGGGTTTATTAAAACAAAAACTGCTCGTAAGCGTTTATTATCTCCACAGCCAGCCGCCGCTGTTCAATCTCTTCCTGGGGGCGGTGCTAAAAGTTTTCCCCGGCCACCACGCGGCCGCGTTCCAGGTTATTTACCTCGTCTTCGGCTGGGCGCTCTTCGTCACTTTATTCTGGCTCCAGGTAAGGCTGGGCGTGGGGCGCGCGGTCGCGCTCCTGGCGAGTACGTTCTTCGCTGCGAGCCCCGCCTTTTTCTTGTACGAGCACTGGCTTTTCTATACCTTCCCGGTGGCGGCGTTGCTCACGGCCGCCGCGTTCTTCTTCCACCGCGTCGTGGCGGGAGGGAGAGCGTGGGCCGCCGGAGCGCTCTTCGCCGTCCTCTTCGTCGTCTGCGGCACGAGGCATATTTTCGGCTTCGTCTATTACGCGGCGGTCGTCGCGGCCGTGGTCGCTTTCGTTCCCCGCCGGGTTCGCCGAAAGGTCCTGCTCCTCGCCGCGGCGCCGGGCGTTCTCCTGCTGTCTTTCTACGTGAAAAATTACGCGCTCTTCGGCCAATACCACCTGTCCAGTTGGGGCGGGATGTACCTGTGGCAGGTAACGGGGGAAAACCTGAAGCCGGAGGAGGAGGAGACTCTATCGGCCGAGGGGGAGATGTCGCCGGCGTTTCCCCGGCTCGCCTTCTCGGACCTCTCCGCCTACCCGCAGTCGTACCGGCGCTTGAGCCGGTATAAAAACGTCCCGGTCTTGATGCGGCCCAAGAAGTCGTACGGCGCTTCCAATCTCAACCATCTGGCGTACGTGGCCATTTCCCGCGACTACCTCCACGACGCCCTCCACGTAGTGCGGCGGTACCCGCGGGCTTATCTGCGGGGCGTGGCGCGGTCGTGGTTCGTATACTTCAAATGTTGTTCGGGCGACATGGGCGGGTATACGTTGTTCGAGAACGCGCTCGAAAATAAAAAGGTGGCGGCGGTCAACGAACTCTGGGGCCGCGTCTTCTACGGCAAGGTTTCGCCCGGCCTCCTCTGGGTCAAATGGCGCGGCGCCTCCGCCCACCCGGCCTGGGACACGGCGTACCCGTTCCTCCTGGCGGCTCTGCCGCTGTTGTTATTCTACGGCGTACGGGCCGCGTGGAAGCGCGACGCCGCCGCGGCCGCCGGCCTGGACCGCGCCGGCCGGCTCACGGTCGCGTTTATCTGTTTCCATATCCTATACGTCTGCGTCATCGCCAATATGTGCGCGTACGCCGAGAACAATCGGATGCGTTTTATGACGGACCCGTTCTACGTCGTTTTAGCGGCCCTCTTCGTGCGGCAGTATCTGGTGGGGCGACCGGCGGGTCGCCCCTACCCATCCTGACGTGGTTTCGAGGCCGTACCGTTCACGGTACGGTCCGTCACCGGCTCCGCGTACAACCGCG
>CBFCYS010000194.1:0-3967 GCA_965602215.1 uncultured bacterium | reverse complement strand
CAAGAGCTACATCCCGCACCCGCAGGTCTTGATGGGAGCCATCGGCGACGCCCGGGCGATGGACCCGCTCCGACCGCGCCTTAAAAAGGAAAAAGACAAGGCCGCCCGGGCCGCGATGACGCAAGCGCTCGACGACTTCAAAACCGCCATACTCTCCGAGATAAAACCCTAACTATTCAATTGACAATCGGCGCGCCCGAGTGTTATCATCTCGCGTAAGTAGCCATATTCTATATAATTTTTAACCATACCAAGGGAGGCCACAGTGAAGTTCACCTGTGACCGCAAAGAGCTGGTGGACGCGCTCGCCATCGCACAGAGCGCCGTCCCGCCCAAGAGCACGCTCGCCATTCTCGGAAACATCCTCTTCGTCGCCGAGGCCGACAACCTCGAGCTGACGGGCACCAACATCGACCTGTGGGCGCGCACCAAGGTCGGCGCCGACGTCGCCGATAAGGGCTCGCTAACGCTTCCCGCGCGCCGCTTCGTCGAAATCGCCCGCCACCTCGACGCCGCCGAAGTGGAAGTGGCGGTGGAAGGGACCCAGGCCACCGTGAAAGGCGGCCGGGCCACCTTTAAACTTATGGGCCTCGACGCCGCCGACTACCCCGTCTTCCCCGAGGTCGCGGCCGAGCATACGCTGACCCTCTCGCAGGCCACGCTCAAAAACCTCATCAAGAAGACGCTCTTCGCCGCCGCCGAAGACGTGACCCGCTACGCCCTCAACGGCGTCTGCATTCAGGCGGAGGGCAACGAGGTCCGCTTCGTCGCCACCGACGGCTACCGATTGGGGTATACGTCGCTCAAGACCGAAATCGAGATCGGCGGCATCGTGGACGTTATACTTCCCAGCAAGGCCGCGGCCGAGCTCTCCAAAGTCCTGGCCGACGACGAGCCGGTGGAAATCGCCTTCGGCGAAAACCACATCTCGTTCGACTGCGGCCGGTTCCGCTTCGTGACCCGCCAGGCCGAGGGCAAGTTCCCGCCCTACCGCGAAGTAATCCCGCAATCGTTCGAGCGCGAGGTCCGCATAGGCCGGGGCCTGTTCCTCGACGTGGTCGACCGTATGGCGCTGATGTGCGACGACAACAACCGCCAGATCATCGTCACCGTCCGCAAGGACCAGCTCGAGGTGGAGGCGAAAACCGCGGAGGTGGGCGAAGCGCGCGAACCGCTGCCGTGCGTGTACGACGGCGAGGAGTTCAAGGTTAGCTACAACCCCGGCTTCCTCCGCGAGATCGTGGCCACGCTGGAGGGCGACGACGTGATATACGAGCTCAACGACCCGGCGAAGCAGGGTTCGTTCCGCGGCACCGGCGACGAGAACCATTTCTGCATACTCATGCCCATCAAGATTTAGCGGCGGGCCGGTGAAGCCGCTTTGTTCGCAAGCCAAATCCATTTAAAAAACTTTCGCAACTACCGGGAGGCGACCTTAACGGCGCCGCCCGGTTTAATTTTAGTCGTCGGCGCCAACGGCGCGGGCAAGACCAACCTGCTGGAGGCGGTCCACTTTCTGGCGCTGGGCCGCTCTTTCCGGACCAGCCGCGACCGCGACCTCGTCCGCAGCGGCGAGGATGCGCTGGCGGTGCAGGCGACGGTCCAGAGCGGCTGCGGCGAGCAGCTCTTCGCGCTGGACTACGGCGCAGCGGGGAAAACCGCCGCCGTCAACGACGAAACCATCCCCCGCCTCATCGACTACGTCGGAACCCTGGCCGTCGTCGCGTTCGGCCCCGACGACCTCGCGTTGGCCAAAGGCGAACCGGCCGTACGACGGCGCTTCATCGACGTATGGCTTGGCCAGGAGAGCCGGGAATACCTCTACACCCTCCAGCGCTACTACGCCGTCCTGCGCTCGCGGAACGCGCTGCTCGCCCGGTCGGCGCCTCGCGCCGAGGTGGAGCCGTACGACCGCGAGC
This sequence comes from uncultured bacterium, assembly GCA_965602215.1. Taxonomy (GTDB): domain Bacteria; phylum RBG-13-66-14; class B26-G2; order WVWN01; family WVWN01; genus WVWN01. Next base: position 2,048 of record CBFCYS010000194.1, on the reverse strand, counting down.
TCGTCGCCGCCGGCGCCAGGTTGACGTTAAACCGGGGCAAGGCGGCCGCGGCGTTGGCGGCCGCGGCGGCCGCGGCCTACGCCGAGCTCGCGCCCGAAGAAGAGAACTTCGTCGTGGAGTACAATCCCGCCGTACCCTGCGACGGCGACGAAGAAGAGGTAGCCCGCGCCTTCGAACGCAAGCTGCAGGAACGCCGCGGCGACGAAGAGCGACGCCGCCAAACGCTCGTGGGGCCCCACCGCGACGACTTGCGGCTGGCGGTAAAAGGCCGCGACGCCCGCCGGTTCGCGAGCGAGGGCCAACAGCGCACCGCGGCACTCTCCCTCCGCGTCGCGCAGTTCCGCCTGCTGAAAAAATCTCGCGGCGACGCTCCCCTCCTGCTGCTGGACGACGTCGCCTCCGAGCTCGACGCCGACCGCCAAGAGCGCCTGGCCGACGTCGTGGCCGGGGCGGAGCAAGTCTTCTTCACCGCCGCCAACCCGCCCGCCGGCATCGCGCCTGATGCTAAAATACGTATATCAGAAGGCCAAATCACGGCCTCAGATTAAGCCGCGCCGAAATACGGCCTCGGCCTAGTAAATCGCCGAAATTTCCTATCGTATTACTATAACGATATCAATAAGTTACGATACCGTAACCCCGCCCGACTTGGCCGGGATTTCCCTTGATTTTAAGCCGTAATTATTATATAATTTCGGGATAAAAAACACATTCTCGCCGACCCTTTTCACGCGACTCCGCACCGCCGAATCGACCTGATTTTATGCCGAAGAAAAAGAAGAAGCCGGAAGACAAAATAACGAAAAAGGCTGGCAAAAAGCGGACGGCCCCGGCCGCTACGAAACGAAAAACCGCACCGTCGCGGGGTAAGGCCACCCGCAAGGTCGCCGCGCCGAAGAAGTCCGCGCCCCGCGCCAGGCCGAAGAAAGCCCCCCGCAAAAAGGCCCCCGGCCGGAATAAAGCCGAGATGCGCGAAGATACGACCGTCGAAGCGCCGGCGAAAAACGGCGCCGCACGGGGAAAAGCGGCAACCTACGACGCCGCGCAGATAAAAATCCTGAAGGGGTTGGAGGCGGTCCGGCGGCGGCCGGCGATGTACATCGGCTCCACCGACCAGCGCGGCCTGCACCACCTCCTCTACGAGGTCGTCGACAACTCCATCGACGAGGCCCTCGCCGGCGAGTGCACGACCGTGGACGTCGTCCTGTACAAAGACAGCTCCATCACCGTCACGGATAACGGCCGCGGCATCCCGGTAAAGCGCCACCCGCGGGCGCGGAAGTCGGCGCTGCAAATAGTAATGACGGAACTGCATGCCGGCGGCAAGTTCGACGACAAGGTCTACAAGGTGGCCGGCGGCCTCCACGGCGTCGGCGTCTCGGTCGTAAACGCGCTATCGGTATACTGCGAGGTCGAGGTGCGCCGCGACGGCGGCGTCTGGCGCCAGGAGTACGAACGCGGCAAACCTAAAGCCCCGGTTAAAAAGGTAGGCCGCGCCAAGTCCACCGGCACGCAGACGACGTTCAGACCCGACCCCCTCATCTTCGAGACCGTCGAGATGGACTACGACACCGTCGCCCATCACCTCCGCGAGCTCGCCTTCCTCAACAAGGGTTTGAAGATAAAAATAAACGACGAGCGCGACGGCCACGAAGACGTATTTCAATATAAGGGCGGCCTGAAGGCGTTCGTGGAATACCTCAACCACGCGCGCAACCCGGTGTCGCGGCCCGTGATCGTGCTGGAGGGCAAACGCGAAAGCGTCGTCGTCGAGGCCGGAATCCAATACCACGACGGCTACAACGAATCCATACATACGTACGCCAACAACATCAACACCACCGAGGGCGGAACGCACCTCACCGGCTTCCGCGCCGCCCTCACCAACGCCATCAACGAGTGCGCTGCAAAAAATAAACTCATTAAAGACAACGGCCCCAGCATAACGGGCGAAGACGTCCGCGAAGGCCTGACCGCGGTGCTCTCCGTAAAGCTGCCCTCGCCCCAGTTCGAAGGCCAGACCAAGACCAAACTGGGCAACAGCGAAA
>CBFCYS010000193.1:0-3967 GCA_965602215.1 uncultured bacterium | reverse complement strand
CCAACCGAAAAGCGGATTTGCCTTGCAAATATAACGGCCCTGTCGTATATTGTCTATTACTACGTTTTTCCTTTTTCACCGCTCGAGGGGGGGGTGACGGAGGCAAGAGCGACAAGTGATTGAGATAAGATTCCACGGGCGCGGCGGCCAGGGCGCCGCGGTAGCGTCGAGCATAATAGCCGACGCTATCTTCAGCGAAGGGCGCGAAGTGCAGTCGTTCCCGATGTTCGGCGTCGAGCGGCGCGGCGCGCCGGTGGCGGCCTTCATCCGCGTGGACGACAAGCCCATCCGCGTGAAGTGCGAAATAGAAGACCCGCAATACGTCCTGGTAATGGACCCGACGCTGGTAGAAGCGGTTGACGTCACCGCGGGCGTCCAGGCCGACGGCGTTATCGTAATCAATTCGCCCCTCGACGCCAAGGAGCTCGGGTTGGGCGAAGGCTTCAAGGTCTATGCGTTCGACGGTACGACGTTGGCGGAGCAGCACGGCCTGGGCACGCGTACCGCACCCATCGTTAATACCACAATGTTGGGCGTCTTCGCCAAGATAACCGGCCTGGTCGGTATCGACGCGCTGGAGGCGTCCATTAATAAATATTTCCCCCGTGATCGAGACGGGAAGAACGCGAAAGCGGCCCGGGCCGCGTTCCAAGCCGTTAACGGCGGCTAAGGGCGGCGCCGGGTAAGCGTGGCCGCGGCGGTGGCGAGCTCATGGCCGAGCCTGAGCTGGAACAACTCCTATTTATCGACGAGTGTACGCGGACGTACAATCGCCGCTACTTCTTCCGGCGATTGAACGAAGAGGTGGCGCGCGCCCGCCGGTACGGCCGTACGTTCGCGTTGCTGTTCGTCGACATCGACCGTTTCAAGGAGGTAAACGACGTCTTCGGCCACCTCGCCGGCGACGAAGTGTTGCGCGACGTCGCCGACCGTTTGCGCAACGTCGTGCGCGGCGTGGACCTCGTCTTCCGCTACGCCGGCGACGAGTTCGCGGCCATCCTTCCCGAGACCAGCGCCGACGAGGCCATCGTCGCCGCCGACCGCGTACTTGAGGAGTTCCGGCGTACGCCGGTTTATTCCACCCGCGCCAAACGCGACATTCACGTAACGTTGAGCGTAGGCGTCGCGGCCTTCCCCGTCGACGCGCCGGATGGCCAGGCCTTGCTCGAGAAAGCCGACCGGGCCCTTTTGGTCGCCAAGCACCGCGGCCGGAATATGGCCGTGGACCAGGCCCGCGCGAGCGAGGCCGAGGCTATGGAGGAACGGCTCGCGCGGCCCGTCTTCTGCCCCAAGATGGTCGGCCGGGGACGGGAGAGAAGATTGCTCAGGAAGCTGTGGGTTCGCGCGGCCGAGGGCCGGGGCGGGTTGGTGGCCGTAATCGGCGAGACCGGCGTGGGCAAGACGCGGTTGGTGCGCGATTTCGTAGAATTCGCAGAGCTCCAGGGGGTGCAGGTTCTGGAGGGGCAGTCCTTCGAGGAACCTACGGGGTTCGCGTACCAGCCGTTCCGGGAGGCGGTAGGCGGTTTTCTCAAGTCGCCGCCGGAAAGCGCGGCCGCCCAGCTGGCGGCGATTCCGCGCGCGTACCAACGGGAGCTCTACAACGTCGTTCCGGAGCTGGCCGCGTTTGGCTTCGATACCGCGCCGTTCTACGAGCTGGGGCCGGAGCAGGCCCGGCTGCGCCTTTTCGTAGGTTTTAGGTACCTTTTGGCGGCCCTCGCGGCCGAGATGCCGTTGGCGCTTATACTGGAAGACATACACTGGGCCGAAGAGGGGTCGTTGTCGTTGATGAGGTTCTTGTTGAACGGCCTGACTACCGAGAAGATCCTCGCCGTCGCGACGTATCGGCCGGAGGAGCTCGCGGAGCGGCGGCGCCGGGCGCCGGCGCCGTCGGCCGTGCTCAAGGCCGTAGTCCACGACCGCAACGTCGAGACCGTAAAGCTCAAACGGCTGGGCCGCGAGGAGGTCGCGGAGATGATACGGCTCATCTTCCGCGCTCCCGACGTCGCGCCGTCCTTCGTCGACTTCGTTTACGGCGAAACCGAGGGGAATCCGTTATTCGTGGAGGAGACGTTGAAGTCGTTCTACGAGGACGGCCTCTCGCCCCGCAAATACGCCGTGGAGGGCGCTCCGATTCCCAACGACTACGAAGTCCCCGGCACGGTACGCGGGATTATCCAGCGGCGGATCGACCGGTTGGACGACCGCACGATAAAGGTCCTGGAAGTATCGTCCGCTTTCAGCGACGAGTTCGCGCCCGAGGGTGTCCGCGCCGCGGTCCCCATCAACGAGGGTTACCTGGCCGATATCCTCAACGTCTGCGTCGAGCACGAGCTCGTCGTCCCGGCGGCCGGAACCGCCGAGAAGTACCGTTTCTCCCACCCGAAGGTCCGCGACGAGGTGTACCGCCGCGTCGGCGGGCGCCGCCGCAAGCGCCTCCACCGGAAGATAGGCCGTTATCTGGAAGAGCGATTCCGCTCGGGCGAGTTGGACGTCGTCGCCGACCTGTCGTGGCACTCCTTCGTGGGGGAAACGTGGGAGAAGGTCCTGGTATTCGCGCGCCTGGCCGGGGACCGGGCGTGGGCGGCGTACGACGCGCCGGAAGCGCTAAAGCATTACGACCGCATGGCCGTCGCCGCCGGCAAAGTGGGCAAAGGCGGCTTCGGCGACGAACTCATACGCCGCGAGCTGGTGGAGCTCAATACGCGCCGGGGCGAAATTTACCTGGCCCAGGGGACATTCGCCGAGGCCGCGGCGATGCTGGAGAAGGCGAAGGCCGCGGCGGAGGAAATAGGCGACCAGCTGGGCCTGGCCAAGGCGATGAACCTCGCCGGCCGCGCCTACGGCGCCGCGGGGGACGAGCGGCGTGCCGTCTCGAACCTCAACGCCGCTTTGACGGTCTTCAAAAAGCTTGACGCCACCGCCCATATCGCCCGGGCGCTGTATAATTTGGGCGAGCACCGACGCCGCACGTTCGACCTGTCTAAGGCTACGAGCTACTTCCATATGGCGGAGGCGATGGCGGTTAAACGCGACGACAAGAGCCTCCTCATGTTGGTGGCCGACGGCCTGGGTTCGGTCGCTTCGGCGCGGGGCGACCAACGCGCCGCCGCCAAGTACTACCGCCGGGCGTTGAAGTTGGCGCGCGATACCGGCGACCGGGGCGGCGAGGCCGCGGCGCAAACCCATCTGGGGGCCGTCGCTTTCCGCGCCGGCAAGTACCGGGAAGCCCTGCGTTACTATAACGACGCGTTCGCGACGGCGACCAGCCTGGGCAATAGGCCCGTGACGGCGGCGATTCTGGTATGCCTCGGCGTCGCCAAGTACTACGACGACGACTCGGCCGCCGCCGTGGATAACCTGGAGCGCGCGCTGGCCATAGCGCACGAGACGGGCAATAAACGGCTCGAGGCCGAGGCGCGGTATCACCTGGGCTTGGTCAAATTGCGCCGCCCGGACTTCGCGGCGGCGGTAGAGGAGCTGAGGGCCGCGTCGCGGGTCGCCGGGGCCGCGGCCGATACGTTCCGGCAATGCCTGTGCCGGCTGGCGCTGGCGGCGGCGCAGGCCGAGGGCGGCAAGGTCGCGTCGGCCAGGCAATACCTGCGGCAGGCCGCGCGCAACGCCGAAGAGCTGTCCTCGTTTAACGTCGAGCCGTATTACGAATATGCCTCGGGCCGGGTGGCTATGGCTGCCGGCGACGAGGCCGAGGCGTGCCGCCTTTTCGCGGCCGCTGCGGCCGGAGCCAAGAAATCGCCGGAGCCCTACCTGGCGTTGCGGGCGCGGCTGCGGCTCGCGGCGGCGTACGCGGCCGCGGGGCGGTTCAAGCGGGCGGAGCAGGCCGCCGTAGCGGCGGGCGAGCTGCTCGGTAAAGCGGCGGGGCGCCGGTTCGCCGGCATCTGCCATCACGTAAACGGCTTGATAGCCGCGGCGCGCGGCGAGCGCGCCAAGGCGACGCGTCAATTCAAAAAAG
>CBFCYS010000192.1:0-3975 GCA_965602215.1 uncultured bacterium | reverse complement strand
TATCGTCCCCACGTTGACGTGCGGCTTGGTCCGCTCAAACTTCGCCTTGGCCATGATACTACCCTCCGCCGCCAACGCGGCATCACGGTAAAGGGATAAAAACCCACGTATTACCCCTATCCCGCCCGATTTTCCTTGAATTCGGATAGGGGCGCGTGTAATTCCAACTTAGTTTTCTGGGGGTTAGGCCCCCAGCATTGCAGCTATATCGTAAGCCGGTATTTATAACAAAAAATCGCCTGAAAGTCAAACATTATTTTAATTTCCGGGTGCGGGCCGCGCTATCCCGAAATACGTATTTTTCTGCCTCGGCGTTCCGAACAGCTGAACCGCCGTTTGAAAACGCCTGAGCCGCCGGTTAAAACCGGCGGTTAACTGCTGCGCGATTGAAGTACCGGCCGCTAAAGCGGCCGGTTTCGATATCTCCGGGAAGTGGCACCGGTATTCCCGTGGCGCCTACATTCCTGTCGATGGTACCAGGCGAAAACCGCGTCGCGGTTGACACCGGCCGCCCGCGGTGATAAAATGCCCTGATATAGGCAGGTGCGAAAGTGAAATATAAAATAGCGATCAGCTTGATGCTGGCGTGCGTCGTCGCCGCGGCCTGGGCCGCCGCCGACGCCGCGCTGACCGAAGACTTCGAACGGGCCGAACGGTACTACGGCGAAAAAGATTACATGGGCGCGCTCCGGCTGTACCGGGACATCCTGGAGCGCGACCCCGGCGGCCCCTTCGCCGCCGCCGCCGGCCTCCGCGTCGGCATGTGCAACTTCGCGCTGGGGGAATACTCCGCCGCGGCCCTCACCCTCGATAAGTTCGCCGAGGGCTTCCCAACCTCTCCCTACCTCGACGACGCGACGTTCCTCGCCGCCCAGGCTTACTTCCGCATGGGGGAATACCACCGCGCGTTCGAGCGCCTGCTGCGCGTCACGTCCTTCGGCGAAAAAGGCCGCTACTACAAGCGGGCGGTGCGCGGCATCGGCAACATCGCCGACGAAGCGCTCACCGCCGAACAACTCCATAAACGGTTGGAGGATTACCACCGTTCGCCGGAAGCGGCCGAGGTATTGTTGAAACTCGGCCAACACCAGGTGGACCGGCGCGACTACGAGAAGGCCGTGGTCATCCTCGACGCCGTCGCGGAGCAGTACGCCGATACCGACGAAGGCCGGGAGGCGGAGGAGCTGCTGGCCTCGGTGCGCGATAAGCTGGGGCGGGAGGCGTTGGCGGTGGGCGTGCTCCTGCCGCTCTCCGGGGACTGCGACGTATACGGCAAGGTAATGCGCTCGGCCATAGAGCTGGCCGCGGCCGAGCATAACCGCGCGCACCCGGACGAGGCCGTGACCTTCGTGTTCGAGGACACAACCGGCACCGAAGAGGGAACGGTGGACGCCGCACGCCGGCTCATCTACGGCGAGCGCGTCATAGCCATCCTGGGCCCCGCGCTCACCAACAACGTGCGCGCGCTGGCGCCGCTGTGCCATACCAACCAGGTCCCGGTGCTTTGCCCCGCGGCGACCGACGGTAAGGTATCGCAGCTTAACGGTTACATCTTCGCCAACGGCCTGACCCGCGAGGTGGAAGCCGCTAACATCGCCGAGTACGCCGTTAACAAGCTGCACCTCAAGCGCTTCGCGGTCCTCCACCCGGCGAACGCGTACGGCGCCGACCTGCGGGACGCGTTCGCGGAGGCGGTAGCCCGGGCGGGCGGCGAGGTCGTCGGCTCGGTGGAATACCCGCTCATAGACCCGAAACTCGAGCCGGACAAACGCGAGATCAACTACTTCTCGTACACCAAGAAGCTGAAATGGCTCCGCGCCGACGCCGTATACATCCCGGGTCACTACGACGAAATCATCCGCATCCTGCCCCAGCTCACGTTCTCGGACGTCTCGGCCTACATCCTGGGCGCCAACGGCTGGAACGAGAACCGCGTTATTCATATGGGCGGGAAATACGTCGAGGGCACGTACTTCACCGCGGGCTTCTACGGCGATTCGCCCGACGCCGACATCCGCGCGTTCGTCTCGAGCTACCGGCGCCAGACGGCCGAGTTCCCCGACTACCTGGCCGCCTCCTCCTACGACGCCGCGAAAATAATCTGCTCCGTCCTCTACCCGCCGGCGAAGGACGGCGCCGAAATCAAGGCCCGCCTCGACGCGGTGGCGGACTTCCCCGGCATATCGGGCCGGACGACGCTGCGGGGAGCCGACGGCATGCTGCACAAAGAGGTCGCCATCCTGACGGTGCAGGAGGGCGAAGTGGTCGAGGCGCCGCGGTGAACCGGGCCGCGGCCTTCGCCTTGTCGGCGGCTTTGGCAGTAGTCGCGTGCGGGCCCCAGAGGCCCGCCGGTTCTTTTATATACGAAGGCCGGCGGGGCGACTCGCCGGCGGCGCTGAGCGCGCGCTTCGGCGGCGGCGAGCGCCTGGCGAAAACGCTGGCCCGCGAGGCCGGCCGCGACGCCACAGCGCCGTTCGAGGCGGGCGAACGCGTAGTAGTCCAGTTCGAAAGCCTTAAAAAACATCCGGAAATACTCGAGGCCTTCGCGCTGGTCCACGAGGCGCGCGCGGCCCGGGCGCGGGGCGACTACGCCGGCGCGATCGAGGGGTTAACGGCCGCGGCGGCCGCGGCGCCGCACGACCCGGCCATAGCCTTCGAGCTGGGGGCTACGTGCTACGAGGCCGGCGACTACGCCCGGGCCGCTACCTCCCTCGCGGCCGCCCGCTCCCTCGCGCCGGACGACGAGGAAGTGACGCTGACGTACGCGCTGGCGACGGCGGAGGCCGGCGACGCCGACGGCGCGGTCGCCGCGCTGGAGGAGTTGGCCGCGGCCCGAGCCGACTTCCGCTACGGCCTCTCCGTCCTCGGCGAAATGCAACTGAAAACCGGCGACTACGCCGCGGGCCGGCATCACCTCTTCGAGTACTTGAGAAGGAACGACGAGGGGTTGGTGGCCGGGTACGCGCGGGAGGGGGTAAAGGCTTCGGCTCGAGCGGAGATGGAGGCCGCGGCCCGGGCGCTGGAAAAAGCCGCTCGCACCGAGAAAGAGAAAGCGACGCCGGCGCGCGAGGCGGGGCCGGCGGAGTGACGGGTAAGCAGTTTACCTTGTTAACATGAAAACCCGGCGACGTGCCGGGTTTTTTGGGCTACGGGAAGTAGGGGCGCAAGGCCTTGCGCCCCTACCGGAATAACGCCTTAATCCTACCCACCGACGCCGGCGCGACAGCCAACGTTCTCTCATACCAATAAATACGGTCCGTCGCGTCGTCGACGACGTAAAGCCAAAGGTCGTAATCCAAGTAAAAATTTTCGTCCGCGCCTACGGGCGTAGCTATCCCCGTAATAACGGGTACGCCGTTCTCGTATACGGTGTGGGTCGCCGCGTCCGCGATCAACGTCGTCTGGTAACCGCAACAGGCCGTGGGCCGCGAGCCAGGGGCCTTAAACGTGCTTAACAACGAACCTGTTGTTTCATCGACTACGGCTATTATGTTCCGGTCGGGAATCGCTATTAAAAGGTCGCGCGGATTCCACCCCAAGTCCAGGTCGGCCGGGCCATCTATCGGGCACCGAAAAGAGCTAACTACCGAACCGTACGTCGTAACCTCGTAAATCCACGACGTCCGGTTATTGGAAATGTAATGGTTACCCACAGACCCGCCTATACCCCACGTCCCGGGGCCGCCCGGGGCGGGGAAACTGGATACGATAGAGCCCGTTCTTAAGTGGAAGAAGTATACATATGGCGTGCTACCCGCGTCAACGATATAACCAGAGAATACGCTGGAAACCCGGTACCCCCGAGGATTAGTTACCGGGACCGGGTACGAGGCAACCAAGCGCCACGTATACGCACAAGCGGCGTTGACGATAAACGCTAAGCAAATCGCCGCGGTTATGACTATGACCCGCTTCATCATATTTACTGTTCTCCTACTACAACGTCGTCTTCGAGGGCCGGCTTGTAGTTGTGCT
>CBFCYS010000191.1:0-4006 GCA_965602215.1 uncultured bacterium | reverse complement strand
GGCCGCGGATGCGGCCTTCGGCGTAGTCGCGCGCGGTCCCGGTGGTTATTAGAAACTGCCAGTCGGAAGAGGCGAGCAGCATGAATTCGCGCAGCGCCTGCTCGAAGAGGCGTTCGCCCAGCGGCGAGCGGGCCGCCCCGGCCTCCTCGACCAGCGCGTCCTCGAGCTCGTATATCAACCGCCACGACCATTCGGTGTCGGGGTTCAGCCAGATGCCGTGGAAGCCGCCCTCGCCCCACGACCCCTCCGGCAGCGCGACGTCGACGTCGGGCGGGAAGCCCTCCAGGTATTCGCCGCACGTCGCGAGCTCCACGTCGGGCGCGGCGTCGAGGCGGCGCAGGACCTCGCCCAGCCAGGCCGGCCCCTCGTGCCACCAGTGGCCGAAGAGCTCGGCGTCGTACGGCGCCGCCAGCATCGGCGACGGCGCGCTATCCCGGGACAGGAGCTCCCGCACCAGCGCGGCGAAGTGGTCCGCGTTCTCGGTTACGCGCGCCGGCACCTCGCCCGGCCTGTACGGTTCCTTGGCGTCCATGCCGGCCGCGGCGGCGGTGACGCGCCAGTAGCGCAGGCCGCCGGGGAAATGCTTCTTGTGGAAGTCCAGGTACCAGCCGTCGCCCGGGTAGCCGTGCTCGCCGGACCAGACGACCAGGCCGGTCTCGGCGTCGCGTACGAAGCAGGCGACGGCCGGGTCCGCGGCGCCGACGTAGTACGGCCGGTGCGGCGTAAGGTCCGCCCCCGGCGTCGACGGCTCGGCCCCCGCCGCCATCTGTTCGTATATCCGCCGCAGCGCCTCGAACCGCGCCGCGTATACGCCCAGCGTTTTGCCGCCGGTGAGCAGGTGGGTGTCGACGAAGAAGTATTTCAGGCCCGCGCGCGCGAGCGGCTCCTCCAGGCCGGGCCGGAGGCGGGCCGGCCTCTCCGACCAGGGCTCGAGCGGGTAGCGCCACTCGTAGGCCGGTCGGTACGCGCACTCCGGCAGCCAGACGCCGGCCGGCGCGCGGCCGAAGTGCCGGCGGTGGGAGTTCACGGCGGCGCGGAGCTGCAGGCCTATGGATTCCTCGCGGCCCAGCAGCGGGAGGTAGGCGTGGGTCGCCGCGCAGGTGACAATCTCGAGCGCGCCCTCCTCGGCCAGCGCGCGGAACGCGCCGATTATGTCGCCGCCGAGCGCCTCCGCGAACTCGAGCCGGGCGGCGCCGTAGAAGTCGCGCCACGAGTCGGCGAGCGCGGCCGGCTCGGGTTGGCCGGCGGCGCGGAAGGACGCGGCGTCGTCGTGGGCGGCGCGAATTTTAATTTCGAGGTAGTCGTCCAGGCCGGCGGCGAACGCCGGGTCGGCGAGCTGCTCCGCCAGGACGGGCGTGACGCCCATCGTGACGCGGCCTGCGATTCCCTCGTCCAGGAGTTGGCGGAACGTTCGGATGAGCGGGAGGTAGGTCTCGCACGCGGCCTCGAAGAGCCAGTCCGTCCCGTGGGGCCAGCCGCCGTGCCCCAGGACGTACGGCAGGTGGCCGTGGAGCACGAAGCTGAAATAACGCCGGCCGCCGTTCTTCGTCGCCATTTAAATCCCCTCGGCGAATTTGCGCTCGAGCTCGGCCAGCAGCGCGGGGCCGTCGGCGCGGTCGCTTTTAAGGAAGGTCAGTTGGGAGTCGGCGCCGGTCTCGCCCGCGGCCACGCGCGCCGCCAGCAACTCTAGATAAGGCCCCTCGTCGCCGGCGCGCTCCAGCAGGTGGTGGAGCGTGTGGCCGATGTAGTCCGCGCGCGGTACGGCGTCGCCGTAGAGGTGGAAGGGGCCGTCAAGGCCTTGCCGCCACGCGGCCTCGCGGTTCCGCGCGAGCTCGTCCTCCGTCATCGGCGGCAGGAATTCGTCGTCGAGTATGGTCAAATAGTGACGCACCAGCGACCACACGTACGCCGCCGCGGCCACGGTTTCGGCGACCGCCTGCTGCGTGTCCATCACCCGCACCTCGAGCGTGGGGAGGCTCGAGCGGTGGCGGATGTCGCCGTAGTGGTCGCGCTCGCCCTCGACGCCGTAGCGGGCGAAGGACTTCAGCACGTCGGCCCAGTCGGCGAATTCCCCTATAACCGGCGGCGGCCCGACGGTGGGCACCGGGTCGTAGTACTCCAGCCGGACCGATTTCACGTCGTGGTACCGGCCGAGGTAGAAGGGCGCGTTCACCGAGAACGCGCCCATGTCCGGGATGTGCCAGCGCAGGCGGTTGACGACGCCCACGCGCGTCTCCGGGCCGTCGAGCGATACGTGGAGGTGGAAGCCGAAGTGCACGCCGTCGCCGCGGAGCGCGCCGCCGTCTATGAGGCGACGGAAGCGCGGCGTCTCGACGAGCTCGCCCTGTTCCATCGGCGCGGTGGGGTGGACGCCGCTCGAGATGACGCGCAGGTCCAGCGCCGCGGCGGCCTCGGCCACGACGCCGCGCAGCTCCGCCAGCGAGCGCTCCACCTCGGCCGGCGAGTCGCACACCGGCGTCGTGACTTCCACGATGCAGAAGTGGAGGTCGCGCTTGACGCGGTCCGGTTTGTAGCGGGCCGGGACGCGCGCCAGCACGGCGTCGGCCTCGTTGGCCAGCGCGCCGTCGGCGTACAGGAGCGCAAACTCCTCCTCCACGCCGAAGTGGAGTTGGGAAGACGTTTTCATAATCGCGGGAGTTGCGAGGATTTTATTAAATTATACTTACGAAGTAAAGGAAAAAGGGGAAACGGCGCCGGCGGCGGACCCTGGAAATAAACGCTTGACAACCTATCCGATATTAAGATACTATTCGTCGTAGGGGAGGTGTTCGTCGGGACGGAGTTTTGCCGGCGTCAGGCCGGCGCGTTTGGGTAAGGGATGGAAAAAGAGGCGAGCGATGAGAACTGCTGCGTCGTTGGCGGCGTTGATATGTATGGGCGTCGTGGGCGCGTGGTCGACGGATAGTATCGTCGACGGCGCGCCATTGTATTTTACGGCGGCGGCGGCCGCCGGGAGCCGTTCGATGCTTACCGCAACCTGATGCTCCGCGTCGTCGTCGACAACTCGACGCTCGGCGTCGCGCCCGAGAGCCTGGGGCGCGTGAAGGCGTTGTACTATTAATCGACAGGTGCCGTTTTTAAATAGAGCTTCGCGGCTCACGGGGGAAGTTCTATTGAGGAGGTAGTGCGATGTATAAATTAACGACGTTCGTAGCGCTGGGACTGGCTATATCGGCCGGGGCGGCATGGGGCGCCGACTGCGTCGTCGAGCGGGCGGCCTCGACCCCGACCGCGCCCGAGCCGGCGGCCACCGACGACACGCTGGAGTTGAAGTGGGATTCCGGCTTCGGCCGGTGGTGGCTGTGTTGGTATACCGGCGCCGACACCTGGATCGGCAACGACTTCGACATATCCACCATCTCGGGCTACCGCGCCGTACATGCCATAAAGCTCCAGTCGCGCATGGACTGGCCCAACGTAGGGTGGGACGGCTTCCGCCTCGGCATCTTCAACTTCTCGGGCGGCGTGCCGGGGTCGCTGTTGTGGGGGCCGAAATTCGTCGTACCGACCGGCTCGACGGGGTGGAAGGAGTTCTCCGTGGGCTGGACGCTCCCCTCCGGCGTAACCAGGTTCCTGGCAGGCCAGGAGCAGTACTACAACTACCCCGCCTGCGAGCCCTTCCTCATCGACAACAACCCGACGTTTTTGGGCCACTCCTGGATGTACTTGAGCGGGAGCTGGAGGCCGTTCGAAGCGTCGAGCACCCAACCGTACCGCAACCTCATGATCCGCGTCATCGTCAACAATTCGACATTAGCGATATCGCCCGTGAGTATAGGCCGGGTCAAGGCGTTATACTACTAACGTAACGGTTAGCGTCAAAGGGGTCCCATTCTACCCCTTTGATGATAACGAATAAGGAGGGCGCGATGAAGACGATAACGTTGGCGGCGGCGTTGGCGGTGATGGGCGTCGTGGGCGCGTGGTCGGCGGATAGTATCGTCGACGGCGGGCCTTCGCATTTTGCGGCGGCGGCGGCCCCCGG
>CBFCYS010000190.1:0-4031 GCA_965602215.1 uncultured bacterium | reverse complement strand
GCCCGCGGACGGCGACGGTTGCCTTGCTCGCCGGCGCGCTGTACCTGCCCGCCGCGTACTATTCCACCAAGATCTTGACGGAAGCGCCGTTTACTTTCGCGCTCGTCCTGGGTATATACCTGTTGGCGCGGGGGACGCGGGATGCGCCGCGCTACCGGTGGCTCGCGTTCGCGGGGATAACGTTCGGCGCCGCCGCGCTGGTGCGGTCGGCGGCGTTCCCGGTTGCGCTCGCGCTGGCGCTGTACGTGGCGCTGGGGCGCGGCGGCTCGAGGCGCGCGCGGCTGGCGGCGGCGGCGACCTTCGCCTGCGGCCTGTTGGTCGTACTGGCGTTGTGGTCCGGGTACGTCTTCTCGCGGACCGGCCGCGTCGTCGTGACGGACACGAACGGCTCGGCGGTGTTATATATGGGGAACAATCCCCGGGCGCCGTACTACCATTCGTGGCGGGCGTTGGAGGACCCGGCGAGCTGCGCGCCGCTGCTCGAGGTGGCCGGCGCGGGCGAGGACGGTTTCCTCGTCGCCGCCGAGTACAGGCGCGCGGCGCTAGGGTATATCGCGACGAACCCGGCGCAGACCGCGCTCCGGTGCGCGGGCCGATTCCTCGACCTGCTCGAGCCGGAGCGGCTGTTCGCGGCGACGTACGCCGCCGGCCGCATCCCCGCCTTGCCCGCCGGCGTCGGCTGGCCCATGGCCGCGCTCGAGGCGGCGGCGGACGCCGCGGCGCTGGCGCTGTGCGCCCTCGGCCTGGTCCTCATGCCGGCGTCTCGCCTGCGCGGCATCCTGGCGGTGTTGTTCGCCGTCGTCTTCGTCGTACACGGCGGGACGTTGGCGTACCCGCGGTACCACGTGCCGCTGGTGGTGGCGGCGCTGGCGGCGGTGGCGTACGCGCTGACGGCGGGCCTGCCGGCGCTGCGCGAGCGGCGGTTGTCGCGGCGGCAGTGGGCGGCGTTGGCCGTCGTGGCCGCGGCCTTGCTCGCCTCCTGGATGCGGTTGGCGTTGTTGTACGTCTTCCGAGGGGAGTTATAAAAGAAAAACCGTAAAATAACCGGCCCTGCGGCCGGTTTAAAAGTTTACGTAGGGTCGTACCTTCAGGTGCAACCGCCTTATTTTTTAATGATAAGGGATTATTCGGGGGCGACTGGCCAGTCGCCCCTACCGACGCGCCGCCGATTCGAAAGGTTACGTAGGGTCGTACCTTTAGGTGCGACCGCCTTATTGTAGTTAATAATAAGGGGTTATTTTCATATTGTTAAATAATTATGGCGGGCCGACCTAAAGGTCGTCCCCTACGTGGAAAACCAGCTCCGCGGATAGGTAACGACAAGGGGCTTAAGCCCCTTGTTGGGGGCGGGCCGACCTAAAGGTCGGCCCCTACGAAAACCCCGGCCCTGCGGCCGGGTTTCTTATTTTTATTAACGTCGGGGGATTATTCGTCGGAGGGGGGGACCAGCGGCTCGACGTCGCTCTTACGGACCCATCCCTCGAGGCGTTCGGCGGTAGTGACGCCGTAGTACTCCAGCGCGACCTGGCCGTCTATCAGGATGAAAGCCACGACCTCGCCCTTTTCCAGGTGGCCGACGACGGTTTCGGTTATATCGCCGATGACCGGGTACTCGAAGACCGGGACGTCGGCCTTGACGGCGCTGAGCGCCCACCCGAGGTTGTCCCATTCCGTCAGGCCGCGGCGGCCGTCTTCCAACGTTACCAGGCAATAGGTCCGGGCGCTTATGGGTGTACCTACGGCCTCGGCGACGACGGGAGTCCAGTACGGCAGTCGGGCGACGATATAGTCGTCCTCGTAGTTGTGCGCCTCGTCGTAGACGACGGCCTCGGAGACGACGGCGAGATGCGTCGGCGTGAAGGCGAGCGCCGCGGAGGCGAACAACGTTAAAATCGTAAATATCTTCACCATAGCTGGGACCTCGTTCCCGGCTAAACCTTCTTCACGAACTCGTACGTCGGTTTGTTCCTCTTCGAGAATTGGAAGGGGCCGCCTTGCCTCAGGCCGGCGATGATATCCTCCGCCTTCAAATGATGGTCGGTGACGGAGAGGACGGCGTCCGGCTTCATGACCCGGGCGAGCTCGGCGAGGACCGTTTCCGGGGAGGCGAGGTCGTGGAAGACGTCGTAGAGGAGGACGACGTCGACGCTCTCGTCGGCCAGGCCGGTCGGGCCGTCGGCCTGGATGATCTCGACGTTGGCGAGGCCGCGATGGCGTATTTCGGTCCGCACGAGCTTGACGGCGAGGGGGTGGGCGTCGAGGGCGTACACTTTCCCCTCCGGACCGACCAGTTCCGCCGCCGCGACGGTAAAGCCGCCCCGGCCGCAGCCGAAGTCGAGGACCGTATCCCCGCGTTTAATCCCCACCACCGCCAACGTATCGCGAGGCGGGTGGAAGAGGTCCCGACACGCCGAGTAGAAAGCGAACATCCGGAAGCGGCCGTCGGTCATCGGCTCTTCGGGCATCCGCGTTCCCCTTTCTGTTTCTTGAACGCGACCGGTTCCGGCCGAGTCATAATTTAAGCGTCGAGCATTCTATTTGAAGAGCGCTCTGACCTTACCGAACGAGGCGGCCTCTACGCCGATCCCCGTAGGGCAGTGCACCTGGTAGATTCGGTTGTTATCGTTGTCGGTAACCCACAGGTATTGGCCGTAGTACGTCAGGCCGACCGGTTGGCGGCTGGGGGCGGCGAACGAGGCCGCGATCGAACCCGTCGTAGAGAAGCCGTAAATTAAGGGAGCGGTCCCGCCAGCGGCCAACCACAGGAGGAGGTTGCGGTGGTCCCAAGCGACGTCGAGGGGGCTGGGCTTCGGGATCGAGAACGAGGATAGGATGCTGCCGGTGGCCAGGTCGTGGCGGAAACCTTGCGCCGGCGTTTCCCGGGTCGTGAACAGCGCGGTCGTCCCGGCGCCGCCGTCGCCCGTAGCCTCGGGCGCCAGGCCGTGCGCCCGGGCGGGTACGGCGAAGGAGCCGTACAGGCTGCCCGTAGGCGAGGCGCGGTAAACGTAGGAGTTGCTAAGATCGCCGACCCATACGTAACCCGGCTCGGAATAGGCGAGGCCGTGGCTGCCCGGAGACCAGGTTATGGCCCACGAGGAGCGGATGGAACCGCTCGCCGGGTTTACGCGGTACACGCGGTTCAGCGCGCCCGCGGCCAACACGTAGAGGTCGGCGTTCGAGCGCGCCAACCCGAGGCCCGGTCCGGGTGGAAATGAGAACGAGCCGACGACCTGGCCGAGATCGGCCGACGCCGGCGTCGCGGCTAACGCCACTACCAGGACCTCGTAATATATTTTTCTCATTTTCTTCCCCCTGGGATTAAGGACCGCGTAAGGAGTCGATCGTTCTTTTAGCGGCGGGAAGTAAACCGGACAACCGCCTTCCGGCCGCCTTTTTCTCTTCCCTGCGGTTATTTCTTAAACGCCACCAACTCCTGGAACCATTCCTCCTCGCGGTAGCGCTCGAGGTCGACGTCGGTGGCGGCGTAGACGTGGCTCGGCGGGTCCAGCCGGAGGGCTTCCGCCAGGTGGTGCCGGCACTGCTCGGCGTCGCCGCGCGCGGCCCAGTAGCACGCGAAGTTGTAGTGCTGGTCCGCCCCCTCCGGCTCGAGCGCGAGCGCGCGTTCGAACTCCGCGCGCGCCTCCTGCAGCCGCCCCATATATTCGTAAATAGAGGCGCGGGCGTCGTACGCGCGGGCGTCGTTGGGGTCTTTCCGAAGCATCGCCGCTACGGCCTCGAGCGCTTCGTCGAACCGGCCCATCCGCCCCAGCGCCAGGCACCGGCCTTTCATCGCCCGGGGGTTGCCGGGGTCGTCCGCCAGGATATCGTCGAACAAACGGAGCGCTTCCTTGTCGCGCTTTTCGCGGAAATAATTCATCGCGACGGTTACCTGGCCGTCGGCCCGGATGCGGCGGGCTTCCTCTTCCGTGAGGCGTTTTTTCTCCTCTGCCATAGTGTCGCGATTATACGAAAACGGGGTGGGTTTGTCGAGAGTCGAGAGTCGCGGCGTCCGTAAAATAAAAACCCGGCCT
>CBFCYS010000189.1:0-4072 GCA_965602215.1 uncultured bacterium | reverse complement strand
GAGCTGCGGCCCCCAGAAAGCCGTGTCCGGAAAGTACGCCCGTATCACCGGCTCGACGTAACCCGTGCCGTCTTTGGATTTCCCCTCGCCTTTCTTCGACATATTAGTGCCCATCGCGGGCGCCTCTTCGAAAGCCAATTCGTCCATCAAACCCGCGCCTAAGCCGCCCTCCCCTTCGGCGTACCCGTACCCGTACGAAGAGAAGTAGAACGACATATTGCTCGAGACGTAGTTGCCACGCCGGTCATAGAAGAATTGGCGGATGTCCGGGGCCGCCTCGGGTTTGATGGCGTACACGGATTCGTCCGCGACCCCCAACGACACTTCCGCGGCCACCGGTGCGCCGCGCCAATCCGTCGTCCGGACCGAGAACGTCGCCGGGTCCCGCGGTTTATACGTATCTTTGTCGGGAATTATCTCTACGCTCAAGAAACGGTCCTCGGGCGGTACGATAATGTCTTGTTGCGCGCTCGTGAACGAATCGTCCGCAACCATATACGCGTTCAGGTAAACGTTGGGCGCGAACCGGCCTTCTATCGGGATCTCGACCAACGTGGTATTGCCCTGGGGGCGTACGACGCGAGCGAGATACAACTCGTCGCCCTCAATCGTCAACAGCACGCCGCTGCCGGCCTTATCCGTTTGGACCATCGCGAGCGCGACGTCGCCCGGCGCGTACGATTCCTTGTCCAGCGTAAGCGTTACGCCCGAGCCCGAATAGTAGGATTGGTAATAACTCTCGTCGGCAACGTAAAAGGTCGCCGAATAATCGACGTCGTTGCCGGCGTCGTCGAAGGCCGTGGCCTTCACGGTGTAGTAGCCGACCTCGTCGGGGACGAAGCGGTACCGCCCCTCCCCGCTCGCGCCCACGCTAAGCTCGTCTTTTACCACCGTCTCCTCAAACCACCGGCCTTGTTTAGTGTTACCGCTCTCCTCCCACCTTTGGGTCGTAATCTCGAACAGGACGTCGGCCGGGTACGGCGTACCGAGGGGGTCGCGACTCTGGAAGGTTATAAAGGTCGCGTCGCCCGGTTCGTAGAAATATTTATCCATATAAACGTTAAGGGCCAAACCCGCACGCCATACCGGCGCCGTAGCCGACCCCGTAACCTCGCGCCGGCCGGCGTCCGTCATTACCGCGTCGACCCGATAATCGTAATCGTACGAGAGCTCGGCGTCGACCGGCAGCGTTCCGCGGAAATGACCGTCGTCGTCAAGTTGGCCGGCGCCGTCGGTAACGTACTCCCAGCCGTAATAGTCGTAGTACTCGTCGTAGTCGTAATACCAGCTGTAGCGATAGGAACGCCACCCGTAATAATATTTCGCCCGGCGATAAATAGTGTAATCCACGTCCGCCCGGGCGACGGCCTCGCCGAAGTAGTAACGCCCGGTAACGTCGAAGGTCAATATGTCGCCGGCGAGGTAGTAATCTTTGTGCGTCGCAACCGTCACCTCGTACTCCGGCTTGCGGTATTCCTCGACGTCGAAATAGGACGAGAATTGCTGGTCGCGGAAACGGGTATTAATATAGTACCGACCCAGCGGCGGCTCCTCGCCGAGCGCGAACTCGGCCGAGTACGAACCGAACGCCGACGTGGTCAACTCCGCTTTGAAGGCCGTGTCGCCCGACGGCGTGTTGACCTCTACCGTTACCTTCTCGTCCGGAAGGTTGCGGTACTCCTCGCCCACGTAGTGGCGAAGTATCCCCTTCATACGCACTATCTGATCAGGCCGGTACACGGGCCGGTCGGTATAAGTGTAACCCTTGTACCGCTCGGGGGAATAATAACCGAAGTACGAATCGCACGGTGTGACGCCGTTGCCCTTCCGGCCGAGGACCAGGAAACTCGATTCTTCTTCCGGTAAAACTATCCCGTCCTTGACCGCCAGGCCGTCGGCGTCGGTATACAACTCGCCCGCTACTTTGGGGACCGTGAGTATTTCCACGCCCTCGACCGGCTCGCCGGACATACGCTCCGCGGCGTAGACCATAAGGGTATCGTTGTCGGTTTTAACGGCCAGCGATATCCTGTTTATAACTACGAGCGCCGCCGCCACTTCCCCTCCGGCCGAAGCAGTCACGACGTACGCCCCCTCTTCTTTTACGGGCACGTTAACGTCCCGGTAATCCCAGTAGTATCCGCTGTCTAGTTCCTCTTCCCACATCGCCAACGGGTCGGAGCGGCCGAAGTCAATCCCCGTAAGGGAATGTAAATCCAGATCGGGATGTTCGGCCGCGGCCTTGAGGTCAAGGGAGTATACCGCCATATCGACCTCATCCACGCCGTGGCTCTGCAGCTCTACGACGACGTCGTCGCCCGGGTAATAAATACGGTAGGAAGACAACCACAGGTGCTTTTCGTTCTCGGTAACGCGGCAACTCAGGCCCGCGACGACCGCTAACAGGACGACTACGGCCAAGCCGCATCGTACGAATCCCTTTTGCGCTACTTTCGCCATTACGACGGTCACCTCGCTCGTCCCTCTTCCCCGACTTGAAAAGCGGGTTTTCCTATTCGACGGCGACAAGAGCCGGTGGGTTTAAATACTCGTTTACGTTAATTCAACCTGGGACGAGTCGCCCACGTTAAGCGATGCCGGTTTCCCCTGAGCCGTTGCGCGGTCGCCTATAATGGAGCTTTGGAGGATGAGGTTTTCGACGGCGGCGTACTCGCTTATGATGCTGTCCCGGACGATGGAATCCTTAACGATGGCGCCGCCCGCTATTGAAACGTTGGGCCCGATTATCGAGTTCTGGATGGCCGCGCTCTCGTCCATCCACACCGGCGGGATAATTATAGAGCCCGGCCTCTTCGACACCTCTTCGACCCGCGCCAGAAGGGCCCTGTTGGTCTCGAGCAGGGCGCCCGGCTCGCCGCAGTCGAACCATCCCTCGATGGGGAAAGTCTCTATCTCGTGGCCGGCGTCGACCATCAACTGAAGGGCGTCGGTGAGTTGGTACTCGCCCCGGGTCTTGATGTCTTCGTCCACGATGCGGTCTATGCTTCTCACTAATAACCCGGGGTCGCTAATGTAATAAACGCCCGCTATGGCCAACGTGGACACGGCCGTTTGGGGTTTCTCGACGAGCTTAATCACGCGTTCGCCGTCGAGCATGACGACGCCGAAGCGCCGCGGGTCATCCACGACCCGCACGCCGATGGCCGAGACGCCCTTTTTCACTATCCTCGCGAGGTCGGCCTGAAATATGGTATCGCCCAGTACGATGAGAAAAGGCCCGTCCTCCAAGTACTCGCGAGCTTCGCGCAGCGCGTGGGCGATGCCGAGCATCTCCTTTTGAACGACGAACCGGATCGGTTTGTGGATTTTCTTCTCAAGGAAAGCCCGGAGCTTATCGCCTAGGTAGCCTATAATGAAGACGTACTCGTCGGGTTCGACCGAAGAGATTTCGTCCAGAATATATTCGATTATAGTCTTCCCGGCGACGTGCAGCATCGCCTTCGGGACGGTATAGGTGTGAGGGCGGAGGCGGGTACCTTGGCCCGCTACCGGTATAACCGCTTTCATCGGAACCTCCCTTTTTAACGTCGCTTACCTGGGAGTTATATCTCTTTAAGATATTTCTTGATTTCTCGAAACGCGCGAGTCCGGTGGCTTATCTCGTTCTTCTCTTCGAGCGCCATCTCGGCGAACGTTCGTTCGTGACCCGCCGGTATGAACAACGGGTCGTAACCGAACCCGCCGGTTCCCCGGGGCGATTCCGTTATCCGCCCCACGACCTCGCCCCGCGCGAGCCATTCGCGGCCGTCGGCGGTTACCAACGCCGCGACGCAAACGAACCGCGCTCCCCTTTCACACACCGGCACGCCGCCGAGCTCGCGCAGCAATTTCCCGTTATTAGCTTGCGGGTCGCAGGCGGGCCCCGCGTACCGGCTCGAGCGTACGCCGGGCACTCCGTCCAACGCGTCGACTTCCAATCCCGAGTCGTCCGCCAACGCCGCGACGCCGACAACCCCCGCCACGGCCCGCCCCTTCGCGAGCGCGTTCTGCTCGTACGTCGCGCCTCCCTCGGGCGGCAGCTTTATTTCCGTTAAAGCTTCGAGCCCTCCGA
>CBFCYS010000188.1:0-4155 GCA_965602215.1 uncultured bacterium | reverse complement strand
CAGCGCTAATTTAACGTTGACGCCGCGATAGACTTATGTTATAAAAAAACGATGTATTTAAAAAGCAGCCGGCAGCTCGTTCTACTACTTCGGGAGGCGTGAGCGTCCGCCGGCGGCAGTATACCCAAAAACCACAGGCGGGCGTTCAGCCCGCCGTTTTGCTAAATACGTAAGCCGAGGTGCGACGGATATGGCGAAGGCCGACGAATACGACGCCCCGATGACCGAAATAAAATGGCAGGAATTCTGGGAAGAGGCCGGCCTTTTCGAGGCCGACGAGAACTCGAAAAAGGCCAAGTTCTACCTGCTCGAGATGTTCCCCTACCCGTCGGGCGACCTTCACGTAGGCCACATGAAGATCTACTTCATCGGCGACGTCCTCAGCCGCTATAAAATGATGCGAGGGTACGAGGTCCTCCACCCCATCGGGTGGGACAGTTTCGGCCTGCCGGCGGAAAACGCGGCCATCCAGCGGGGTATTTCGCCCGGCAAATGGACCGAAGAGAACATCGCTACTTCCCGCGAAACGCTGAAGCAGGCGGGCGTCGGTTACGACTGGCGCCGTGAGGTCGCCGCTTTCCGTCCCGACTACTACAGATGGACGCAATGGCTCTTTCTCAAGTTTTACGAACGCGGCCTGGCGTACCGCACGTCCGGACCGGCGAACTTCTGTCCGGGGTGTAAAACGGTGTTGGCCAACGAGCAGGTCGTGGACGGGGCTTGCTACAGATGCGATACGCCGGTGGAGCGGCGCCACCTCGAGCAGTGGTACTTTAAGATAACGGCGTACGCCGACCGCTTGCTCGACGACCTCACGCTGGTCGAAGGAAACTGGCCCCGCCACGTCGCAACGCTGCAGCGCAACTGGATAGGCCGGAGCGAGGGCCTGGTCGTACGCTTCCCCGTCGTCGGCGACGACGGCCGCCGCTTTGACGTATTCACGACCCGGGCGGACACCCTCTACGGCGTGACGTTTATGGCGCTCGCGCCCGAGCACCCCGCTATACCGGAGTTGATAAAAGGGCTCCCGACGGAAGACGAGGTGGCGTCGTTCCGCCGCGACGCGATAAACAAGGCCGAAATAGACCGCACGTCCGCGGCCGGCGAGAAGGCCGGCGTTTTCACCGGCCGGTACGCCCGCAACCCCCTGAGCGGCGAGAAAGTACCGATCTGGGTCGCCGACTACGTGTTGATAAGCTACGGCGAGGGGGCCGTTATGGGCGTCCCCGCCCACGACCAGCGCGATTTCCTTTTCGCCCGCAAGTACGGCATCCCGGTCGTCCCCGTCATCCGGCCCACGGACGGCGGCCTGGCGGAAGAAAGCGAGATGACGGAGGCGTTTGAGGACTACGGCGTGATGGAAAACTCCGGCCCGTACTCCGGCCTGACGACCGAGGAGGGCAACGCCAAACTCGCCGAAGACGGCCCGAAGGAGGGTTGGGGCCAACCGGCGGTCAACTACCACGTCCACGACTGGCTTATAAGCCGCCAGCGGTACTGGGGCGCGCCCATTCCGATAATCCACTGCCCCGGTTGCGGCGAAGTCCCGGTCCCCTACGACGAATTGCCGGTGCTGCTTCCGCCCGAAGATAAGGTGGACTTCACGCCGGCGGAGCGTTCGCCGTTGGCGAGCTGCCGCGAGTTCGTCGAGACGACGTGCCCCAAATGCGGCGTCCCGGCGGAGCGCGACGCCGATACCATGGATACGTATGTGGACTCGAGCTGGTACTTCCTGCGTTACTGCGACCCGCATAACGACGAGGCGCCGTGGGACCCCGCCCGCGTTAACTTCTGGATGCCGGTGGACCAGTACATCGGCGGCGACGAACACGCCGTCAGTCACATGTTGTACGCGCGCTTCTTCCAAAAATTCCTCGCCGACGAAGGGCTCGTACGCGACGTGGAACCCTTTCCCCACTTCTTCAACCAGGGGATGGTTAAGGCCCGCGTCGCGAAGGCCGACGGCTCGACGGCGATGGAGGTTATGTCGAAGTCGAAGGGGAACGCCGTCCCCGCGGGGCCGTTCATCGCGGAACACGGCGCCGACGTCGCCCGCTTATACATAACGTTCGCCGGGCCGCCGGGCAAGGATATGGAGTGGACCGACGAGGGCGTGGGCGCCGCGGCGAAGTGGCTCGGCCGCGTATGGCGCCTCGTCAACGGGAATATAGAAACCGTCCGCGATTCGCTGGACGCCGAAGCGCTCTCCCCAAGCGAAAAAGAGCTGTACTTGACGACGCACCGGACGCTAAAACGGGTCACCGACGACCTTGAGCGCCTGCATTTCAACACTTGCATCGCGTTTTTGATGGACTTCGTCAACGCCTTGTACGCGTACGAGGATAACAAATCGCCCGCGTTCGGCTACGCCCTCCACCATCTGATGAAGATGCTCGCGCCCTTCGTACCCCACATGGCGGAGGAACTCTGGCACCGCGCCGGCTACGACGACTCCGTCTTTCGCGGCGACTGGGAGGAGTACGACGCGCAGGCGGTCGGGGCAGCGCAGGTTACGATCGTGGTACAGGTTAACGGTAAGGTTCGAGGCCGCGTCGACGTCGCCGCCGGCTCGAGCGAAGACGAGGTCCTCGCCGCCGCAAACGACGACGCGAACGTCTCCCGCTACCTCGAGGGGAAAGAAGTCGCGAAAAAAATACTTGTGCCCGATAAGCTTTTGAATGTAGTATGTAAGCAGGCTTGAACGGATCGGGAATACTGGACCGATAACGGCGGAGGGTTAGACGGTAAAAACCGGCTTCAACTCAAGCGACGGTAAAAGGTGCTTTACGCGCCTCGCACCGTCGTTGTTTTATTAAAATAACGCCGATGCAACCCTTGAGATATCAATAGTATCGGGCAGATATGTTAAACCAGCTTGCGATGTCGATCGACGCCTTCTTCCATACGATTACAGTTACAGGAGGGAAAAGATGCGATACTCGAAGGTTTTAATAATGTTCGCGGTTACGGCGGTAGGCTCCGCGTACGCGGTGGCGGTCGACGTGCCTATCGACGAGGCTACGGTCAATTTGGGATTCCTACTTAAGGCCGGCCACCAATACGAATACCAAGACATCCGCGACGAACACCTCGATAGAAGTTACTTCGTCCTCAACGACGCCGAGTTTCGCGTGTACGGCCGCTTCTTCGATAAGGCAGAGTACGACGTTAGATTTAGCCGCTCTTACACTCCTCGCGAAGCGTCCGTGGGCACGACGTTACCGGCGGGTTTTTCGGCCCGCGTAGGCCGCTTTTTCGTGCCCTTCGGCGTCGAGGCGACTACGTACGAGGGTTACCTAACATGCAACACCAGGGCCGTAAGTTCCTACCTTATAGCGCCCGGGCGGAATTACGGCGTCCGTTTTGATTACCTACTTGAGCGCGAAGGGTGGCCTTATAAAATCGGCGCCGCGGCGGGCGTATTTAATAACGTAAGTCGCTTAAGTACCAGGAGCCCCTTGGTTGACGGCGCCGGCCGCGTTTACGGCACGCCGGTCCCGGGCGTTAAGACCCTTAGCGTCGGCCTCTCCTATTATTATGCGAAAGAATACAGGTGGAAATACCGTAGCAGGTATGAGCCCAGGGAATTCCACTACCTTCCCGAGCCCCGCGTTGGCGGCGACCTCTCTTTCACGGCCTGGCGTTTCGAATTCCTGGCCGAATACATGCAACAATTCATCAACGATTATCCGATCGAAGTACAACCGTACCGCGAACCTTATTACGTTTATAAGGATACGTACTCGCGGGGCTACTTCGGCACGTTGACTTATACGCAACCGTTGCCCTGGCGCCATTTCCAGGATTTCGGGCCGTACGCGCGCTACGAGCGCTGGAACCCCGCCGTCCTTCGCCGCGGCGACATCCCCGAAGACCGCTACACCGCGGGTTTCGCCCTGCACTTCCTCGGCCGCAACCTAATGTTCCGCAGCGACTATACGCGCATCCTCGAGGACGAGTACCGCACATCCAACGACGTAATAGCCAGCGAGTTCCAAGTGATGTTCTAACGCGCCTGATTCGCTAACGCAGTACCGACAAACGCCGCCAATAATAAAAAAAGCCGGCCTTATGGCCGGCTTTGGTATTTCGCCGTCGAGCGTGGTTATCGGTACCTTTCCCTATTCCCCTTTATATATTCTACCAACCGCGCGA
>CBFCYS010000187.1:0-4189 GCA_965602215.1 uncultured bacterium | reverse complement strand
AAGATTAACGCCTTCGTGAACCGGCTTTACGACGGCCTTGCGACGCTTAAGCCCGAGTGCAGGCTCACGGCGGCCGCGTTCGCCTCGCGGAAGGGGACAGCCTACAACGACTGCCTGCAGGACTGGACCGCCTGGCTCGAGGGCGGTTACGTCGACGCCGTGATACCGATGGCGTACAGCCGCAACGCCGGCATAGTGGGCAAACAAATCGACGACGCCGTAGGCGTCGCGTCGGGCCGCCACATATACGCCGGTATTATGGTCCCCGAGGTGGCGGCCGCCGAATTCGACGACGCCGTCGGCGAGGAGATGGTCGCGAAAGGCCGCGCGGCCAGAGACGCCGGCGCCGACGGATTGGTAGTATTCTCGAGCAAAGGCGTGTTGAAGGAAGACGCGCTCGTCGCGCGGGCGCTGCGCGAGGGGCTATTCGGCGAGCCGGCCGCGCCTCCCGAAATGGCCTGGAAGGGCGAAGTGCCGGTCGCCGCCGGCGCGGCCGTCGTTACCGTTTACGTTAAAGGCGAGCCGCGATTCGCCGTACGCGTCGAACAAGACGTCCCCCGCCGCCACGCGTACCTGCTCGCCAAAGAGATCTCGTCACGCGCGAACGCCGCCGTGTTCATAAAGGCCGCGTCCGACCATAAGTACCGCGTCTATGCCGGCGCGTACGACGACCGCCGCGCCGCGGCCGAACTCCGCGACAAGCTCGCACTTCTCGGCTATTAGATGAATCGGAACCTTAGAGCGGCCCTGGTTTGCGGCCTGGTGCTGTGGGCCTTAGCGGTCTCGCCGGAAGGAACCGGAAGCCGCGAACTGGTTATTATTTATACCGGCGACAGCGGCGCCGAGGTCGAATCCTGCGGCTGCAACCTACTCGCTTACGGCGGCCTGGCCCGCCGCGCCACGCTCGTCAACGTCATCCGCGCCGCCCATCCCGACGCCGTTCTCGTCGACGGCGGCGACTTCCTCAGCCCCAACGTCGGCGAGCAGGACCGCCTTAAAAACGAAATCTCGGCCGAGGCGTACGGCGCGTTCGGCTACGACGCCGTTAACCTGGGCGAGGACGATTTCAACTTCGGCCTCGATTTTTTAACGAACCTGGTCGAAACCAACGATATCCCGATAATATCCGCCAACGTCGCCTTCGAGGGGGAACCGTTCGCGCCGGCCTTCCGCGTGGTCGACCGCGCCGGCCTGAAAATCGGCGTCGTCGGCTTCCTTAACCCGGAACTCGTCGCCGGAAAAGATTTCCGCGGCGTCGACGTCAAGGCGTATAAGAAGAGCCTTAAAGCGGCGACGTCCGAACTCGCGCGCCGGGCCGACGTCGTCATCTGCCTCGCCCATATCGGCAACGTGGACAAAGCGCGCGCCTTCACGGCCAAGTGCCCCAAGGATATAGACGTCGTCGTCGCGGGTCACCGCGGCGGCGATACGCCGCAAGCGGAAAAGGTAAAAGGCCGCTGGATGGTCTACACGCGGAGCCGCAACCGCTACGTCGGCATGCTCAAGCTCACGCTCGACGAGGAGTTAAACGTCGTCGCGGCCAAGAACCACGTCCTGCCGGTCACGAGAGAGACGGTTAAAGACGAGGCAACACAGGTACTGGTAGAGAAATATTACGCCGCGCTGCGAGAGCTCGTCGACGAAAAGAAGCTGCTGAAACCGCCGGAAGACGTGCCGCCAAGCGGTTTCATCTACGTGGGCTCGAGCCGGTGCGCCGAGTGCCACGGCCCGCAAACAAAACAGTGGCGGGCGACGGCCCACGCCGCGGCGTACGCATCCCTCGAAGACGCGGGCCGCGAGACGGACCCGGAGTGCGTCGCCTGCCACGTTACGGGCTACGGGTTCCGCGGCGGTTTCGTCGGCGCCGGGAAAACGGCCGTGTTGAACGTCGGCTGCGAGGAGTGTCACGGCCCGGGCGAAGGGCACGCGCAATCGCCCGCCGTCAAACCGCTCCCCATCGACGAGAACACCTGCACCCGCTGCCACGACGCGGAGCGCAGCCCGGCTTTCGATTACGCCACTTACACCGGGCCGGCCGCCCATTAATTATAATAATAAAAAAGCGGGCTAAGGGGCCCGCTTCTTTAATTAATTTAACCGGGCGTTACAACAGCTCGGGTTTTTCTTTTTCCATTAAATCCACCACGTCGCGGATCTCCTGCCCGGCACCCTTCGGGTAAATGAGGATAACGTCGCCGGCGTCGACGATGACGTTGTTGTCCACGCCGAAGAGCACGACGGGACGCCCCCCGGCCGCGACGACGATGTTGCCCACGCCGCCCATCTGGCAGACGTCCCCCCGCCGGATATTGCCGCGGTCATCGCGCGGCAGCACGCGCTCGAGCGCGTCGAAGGAGCCGATGTCATCCCACCCGCAATCGGTCTCTACCACCTCGAACGCGGGCAACTTCTCCATAAAGGCGTAATCCACGGACGTGGCCTCGAACTTCTCGTATAAAGCCGCCACTTTCGCCGTCTCCCCCGCCGCCAGCGGCCTTTTCAGGTTCTTCGCAATCGCGAACTCGTCCGGGCAACACTCGGAAGCCAGCTCCAGGAAGCGGTCGGCGCGCCAAACGAACATGCCGCTGTTCCACAAGTAGTTCCCCGAAGCAAGGTACTCGCGCGCGGTCGCCTCGTCCGGCTTCTCCTTGAACGCAAGGCCGCGCCGAACACGCGCCGCGCCGGCCTCCAAAACCTCGCCGCACTTGATATACCCGTACCCGGTCTCCGGTCGGTCCGGCTTTATGCCGAAGGTGACTACGGCCCCCTCCGCGGCACGCCCGAAACCAGCTATCAACGCGTCGCGGAAGGCGTCCCCGTTGTCGACGGCGTGGTCGGCCGGCAGGACGAGGACCGTAGCCTTCGAGCCCAGACGGTCCGCTACCTCCAGCGTCCCCAAAACGCAACCGGGCCAGGTGTTGCGCGCCGTCGGCTCCGCGACGAAGTTGGCCAGCGGAATCTCCCGCAACAGCGGCCGCGCCTTGAGCAAGATATCTTCTTCCGCTATGACGTAGATACGCGACGGCTCGAGCAACGGCGCGACCCGTTCGTACGCATCCTCGAGCAGCGTACGGTCCGTCACCAACGAAAGGAATTGCTTCGGCCTGTCGCGCCGGGAAAGAGGCCAGAGCCTCGTTCCCCGGCCGCCGGCCATAATCAAGACCGCCCTGCGTGGGCCCGGCATACGGTTACCCCCTGACCTCGGCGTTTAAGTACGGCTCGAGTAATGCGTAAAGTTCGGCGAACTCGCCCGGCGAAATATCCTCCGGCCGGGCGGCCGGCTCGAAGCCGGCCTCGCGAAGCTTGGAAGCCACCTCCGCCGCCGAAAGCCTGCCGCCCAGCAGCGTGGCCAGCCGGTTGCCGACCTTCTTGCGCCGCGCGGCGAAGACGAAATCGACGAAGTAGCCGAAGAACTCCGACGCCGTTAACGGCGCCTCCGGCTCGTCGTAGTACCGGTACGTTACGAGGGCGGCGTCTACCGCCGGCTTCGGCGCGAAGGCGTCGGCCGGTATCGTAAACGCGAAATAGGGCTCGCCCCGCGTTTGCATCTTCACCGACAGCGCGCCGTAAACCTTGCCGCCCGGCGGGGCACAGATACGCGCGGCGACCTCTTTCTGCAGCATAAGCGCCCAACGCTTAAGCTGCCGCCGGTGATCGCCCAGGATTTTAAGTATCGGCCCCGTAATATAGAAAGGGACGTTGCCGACCGCCACCACGCGCCGCCCCTCAGGAATCAGCTCGCTCCAGTCGACGTCCAGGATGTCGGCGTGCACTATGGTAAGGTTATCGTAACGTTCGAAGTCGCGCGCCGCGGCGTCCACGAAGCGTTCCTCCACTTCGACCGCCACTACCTCGCGGGCGCGCCGGACGAGGTGTTGGGTCAGCTCGCCCCGCCCCATCCCTATCTCGAGCACGCTCTCGTCGGCCGCTATCTCCGCGGCGTCGACGATTCGCCGCAATACGTCGTTATCAACCAGGAATACCTGGCCTTTGTGCGCCCGTTTTACCACTTGACGAAGTAACCCGTTTCCAGCGTAAAAACCGCCGGTTTGTAACCCGGTTTATACCGCAGCGCCGTTTCGACTTCGCGGCGGGCGTCGTCCTTCCGCCCGAGCTCGTGGTAACAGTCGGCAAGCAAATAACGGGTGAAGGAGTCCGTCGGCTCGAGCACCACGGCCCTCTCGAAATA
>CBFCYS010000186.1:0-4224 GCA_965602215.1 uncultured bacterium | reverse complement strand
GTCAGTTCGAACCAGTTGAGCTCGGCCACCTCCGCGTCGGCGTAGTCGTGCGCCGGCTGGTAGAGGTGGAGGGCGGCGGCGGCGGCCATAAATAAGGTTATGAGTACGGACAACGTAACCTTCATAAGAGCTCCTTTCGCGCCATTATACGTCGAAACGGCGCCGAAATAAACCCTCGCGAAACGGGCGGCTTCACATTTCCCTTGACGCGCGGCCGGCGATGGTATAGAAAGGGTGAGAAGGAGGAACGAAGATGAGGGCATTCAAGGTTACATTAGCTTTATTAATATTCACGGCGGCCGCGGGTGGGGCGGAAGACGTACCGGAACCGATCACCCCCGTTCTCGAGGAGATTATATACGACGGATGGGTCGTAAGATATGCCCATTTTAGTCACGCGGCCTACGACGGCGAAGGCCGCCTTTACGCATACGAGAACTTACCTCAGCATTTCCGGTATGGCGTTTTCGGCAAGGATAAATGGGCCGAGTTAAAGCCCGGAGTAACCGGCGCCAATATCTCGGCGGTTGCTTTCGATAGCGGGGGCTTTCCCCATATAATTTCGGAAGTGGGTACTTCTGAAGAGGGCTACGGCCTTCGGTACGCATTTTGGGACGGCGACGGCTGGAAAGAAACTTACATAGAGAACGGGACGGAGGAATCGGGTTACTACGGCGTTTCGATAGCGATGGACGACTCGGATAGGGTGCACATCGTATACTTTCGTTACGAAGAAATACCGACCGACGTAGAATTCGAAAGCACTTATAAAATGGCTGTCCGGTACGGATTTTGGAACGGGCGGGAATGGGAGCTAAATTCGTTGAAGTCCTACGTAGCCGCTCACTGTTTCAGCGACAGGGATTGTACGGCAATTGCGTTGGATAAGGGGGGCCGGCCCCGCGTTTGTTATAGATACACCGTGGACTGGGGCGGCTTAAGCGATTTCGAGTACGCGGTGTTTACGGGGGGATTATGGCAAGTCGAGGTCATAGACGAAGGCGTGGGCATACGGGAAGTTTCGATGGAAATAGACGGCCAAGATAGGCCGCACATTGCTTTCTTCGAGGGGGCCCGCGGGGACGTAGGATACGTTACTAAACGAGGTGGGCGGTGGGAGGCCGAGGCCGTCGAAACGATGGGGTGGCTGGGCGCAGGCGTTAGTATCGCCTTGGACGGAAACGGCGTGCCTTATATCTCTTATTTTGAGGCGCGGCGCGAGGACTCCTATCACGACGTACGAAGGCAGTTGAAGCTTGCGACCCGTTACGACGGCGTTTGGCGCGTTGCCTCCATTCAGGAGAGAGCGTCGGACAATTCGTGGCACCACCGTTTTTACTACGCCGGGAAAACGTTTATCTTGTTCGGCCCCGACGGCTACCCTTACGTCGTATTCGGCAATAACCGCTATGCCGCGTGGGCCGGCGAGGGTTGGCCGCCCCCGGCCTGCGAAGAAGATTTCCCCTCTCAACCCGTGCTGGCGGAATATATACGCTTCCACCAATGGGAGCGTGACGGCCCGTACCGTTACCCGAGGCCGCGTTACATGTACGCCGAATACCCCGACTGGAAATACACTATCTGCGGCGAAACCGAAGAGAAGCGCACGAAGATAAATATCAAGAACGCCGCCTCGGTCGATATCATCGGGGCGGTGTCGATATATAAGCATTTTATTTGGGCGGGTTTTGAGGGCGATCAATACGAGACGTGGTTGAAGTTGCGGGCCGACGAGAAGGAAGGTTGGTGGGGCGGTATATACCTCAGCACGGGCACGCCGGCGGCCGTCGTCATATTCCGGGAACCGTACGGGCCGCTGCGAGAGGGGCCGGCCGATAGTTACCGCGGTATAAGAGAGGAAACATCTTCCTACGATTCGGACAGCGATTGGCTACTCAAAGCCGAAGTCCCCGCGGGCAGTTTTTACGGATTAGCTACCATCTACGGCGATTGGTTTTGCGTGGGCGATGGTACGGGAGGCGGCTGGTTACCCGCAGATACGCCGGGCCTAGAGGTGTACGGTTTAATCGCCGATTGGGGCACCTACGACGGGGCCGAAGCCTCTTTCGGCTTATACTTACCGGTAGAAGGCAAAGTCGACGAAATTCGGTATGAAGGGTATGGGTTTTTATATGACGCGGGTTTTCCGTTCGAGGACCCCGTAATTACCGTAAACACCGTTCACGGCACGTTCGAGATCATCCCTGAAGACGTCGGAGGACACGGGACGTACGAGTCAAGCACGACGTATTTCGTCGCGCCTTTACCTCGGCCGGTAAAGCGCGATGAGATTGACTCCATTTCGCTGGCCGTTGGCATCCCCCCTTATAGGTTCGAAGCAACCGTCGACCCCCGCCCCGCCTGGGCCGAGTACGACGAGGGGCGTTAAATTAAGAACGCCGCCTCTTTAAGGCGGCGTTCGTGTTGTCGTAGGATAGAATCCCCTAATACTCCTCCACCTCGTCGCGCGTGGCGCGGCGGCTTACCTCCAGGCGGTCGACCACCGCGGCGCCGACGCTGTCGCCCCACACGTTCACCGTCGTGCGGCAGCGGTCCAGGAACCAGTCGATGGCCAGGATGGCGCCGATGCCCTCCACCGGCAGGCCCACCGACGTCAGCACGATGACCATCGTCACCAGGCCGGCCTCCGGGATGGCCGCCGCCCCCACCGCCGCCAGCGTCGCCGTTAATAAAATGACGAGCTGCTGCACCGCCGTCAGCTCGATGCCGTACGCCTGGGCGATGAAGAGCGCGGCGACGGCCTCGTAGAGCGCCGTCCCGTCCATGTTTATAGTGGCGCCCAGCGGCAGTACGAACGACGACGCCTCGTTCGAGACGTTGTTGCGCTTCTCGACGGCGCGCATCGTCATCGGCAGCGTGGCCGCGGAAGACGCGGTGGAGAACGCGGTCGCGAAGGGCGTGAGCATGTTGAACGCGTATTTGAACGGGTTGCGCCTCCCCAGCAGGAGCAGCAGCAGCGGCAGGACGACCAGGCCGTGGAGCGCGAGCCCCGCGAGGACCGTCATGGCGTACTTGCCCAGCTTGAACAGCTCACCCCAGAACGCCTCTCCCCCTCCCGCGGCGCCCAGCTTCGTCGCCACCAGCGCGAAGTCCCCCACCGGCGCGAACAGCAAACCCAGGTATACGAGCTTCATGACCGCGGCGTTGACGCCCTCGAAGAACTTTATGACCGGCTTGCCCTTCTCGCCCAGCGTCGTCAGGATGCCGCCGAAGACGAGGGCGACGACGATGAGGGGGAGGACGTTGGTCTCGGCCGCGGCCTCGAAGACGTTCTCCGGGATCATGTTGACGATGACGTCAACGACGGTGTACGTCTTCTCCCCCACCATTGACGGCAGCTCGTGGACTACGGGCGTAACGCCGACGCCCGGTTTGATTATGTTCGCGAGGCAGAGGCCTATGGCGGCGGCGATGCCGGTGGTTAAGAAGTAGTAGCCGACGGTCACCAGGCCCGTCCGGCCGAGGCGCCGGACGTCCCCCAGCGACGCCACGCCCGTGATCATCGACGCCACGATGAGCGGCACGATCATCATCTTGAGCGCGTTGAGGAAGAGGTCGCCCAGGAACTTGACGGCCAGCATCTTCTCGCCGAAGGCCCAGCCGCAGACGCCGCCGGCGAGCATGCCGACCATAATGAGCAGCAGGATTATGTGGTGGCCTTTGAGTTTCATATTATAAAAGGCGTTTAAAATCGCGACGCCGCTGGGTTAATTCTTAACAGATTGCGTAGCGCGCGTCAAGCTTTGTCTCGCACCCCAAGGCGTTGGCCGGCTTTTTCGAGGTTACGGGATTACTTAAAAATGATATAATACATTGGGTGATATATATGACGAAGCAAGAGCTATTAGGGCGGCTTATCGAAAAGGCCGTAATGTTGGACGAAGACGCTATTCTGGAAATACTATATTTCGCCGATAAGGTCGCCCGGGGCAATCAGTTGGAGGATGCCGAAACTCAAACCGCCGGTAGCCGAAAGGACTTTGAACGCGGCGACACGTATACGCTGGAGGAGGTCAACCGGGGCGCGGGCAGAGAGTGAGGGTATTATTCTCGGAGCGAGGGGACGTTTATAAATAAGCTCTCCGTAACGATATTCGAAAACGAACCCCGCCCTTAGGGCGGGGTTTTCTTTCATAAAGTCGGATTACGGCGCCGCGCGGCGCCCGGCCTTCTTCGGCCGGCTACAATAGGCCTCTTAACAAC
>CBFCYS010000185.1:0-4277 GCA_965602215.1 uncultured bacterium | reverse complement strand
GAGGGCTTCCCGCCCTCGAGCCGCCACAGGCCTGGCGGCCGCCTTAGCGACGGATGCCGAGCGCCCGGATTACGTTCCGGTAACGCTCGATATCCTTGTTCTTGAGGTAATCGAGTACCCGGCGCCGCCGGCCTACCAGGAGCAGTAGTCCCCGTCGGCTGTGCTTATCCTTGGGGTGGCTGCGTAAATGGTCGGTGAGGTGGTTGATGCGCTCGGTGTAGAGCGCGATCTGCACCTCGGCCGAGCCGGTATCGCGCTCGTGCTTGCGATGCCGCTCGATTACGGCCTGCTTGTTTTCCTTTGTGACGGTCATGATTTAATATTCCGTTGCGGCCGCGCCCGAAGGCGTGGCCCTCTTTAATGGCTGAACAGTATCCGGCGCGCTTTCTTCTCGTCCTCGATTAGTTGCTCGCGCAGCGCCGCGGCGTCGTCGAACTTTTGCTCGTCGCGCAGCCGCGAGACGAACTGCACGCGGACGCGGCGACCCAGGATGTCGCGGGCGAAGTCGAAGATGTGGACCTCGAGCTGGGGCTCGGCCGCGGCCTCCTCTTCGAACGTGGGCCGGAAGCCGAGGTTCAGGAACGCGCCGAAGGGGCCCTCCGCGACGTGGCCCTCCTCGTCCATGATGTTGCCCAGCGCGGCGTACACGCCGGCCGCCGGCAGCATCTTGGCGTCGAGCTGGACGTTGGCCGTGGGATACCCGAGCTCGCTCCCGCCGACGCCGGAGCCTTTCTCCACCATGCCGCGGAGCTGGTAGCGGTAGCCCAAATATTTGTTGGCCTCCGCCACGTCGCCTATCCGCAGCTTGCGCCGGACCAGCGTGCTGGAGACGATCATGCCGTCCACGGCGAAGGGCGGCGCGGCGTGGGTCTCGAAGCTGTACTTCTTACCCAACAGGCTCAGGAGGCTGATGTCGCCGCGGCCGTCGTGGCCGAAGTGGTGGTCGTAACCGACGCACACGCCCCGGGCGTGCAGCGCGCCCACCAGCACCTCCTCCACGAACTGGTCCGCGGCCATACGCCGCAGCTCGTCGTCGAAAGGGAGGGCGAGCGCCGCGTCGGCGCCGGCCGCCGCCCGAAGCTCCAGCCGCTCGTCGGCGTAGTTCAAACGCTGCGGCGCGCCCGAGCTGTTTTTATTCTCGGCCGGCTCGCCGAACGTCACGACCACGGCGGCGCCTCGGCCGGCCTGCGCCATCTCTTTCAGCTCGCGCAGCAGCGCCTGGTGGCCAAGGTGGACGCCGTCGAAGGTGCCGACCGTAACGTACGGCGCCGGCGCCGGGTCGGCCGCGATTTCTTTTAGCGAACGCCAGATTTTCATATCGTCGGTCCCTCGCAGGAGGGTGGTAAATTAGCACTTTGGGCCGCCGTTGTCAAGCCATATCGCCGGAAACCGGGGCCGCCGGTTTGACGCGGCGGACCGAGGCTGTTATAATATTAACGACCGAGCCGACTTGTTTGACGACGACCGGGTATTTTTTTACCGCGTTTGTTAAGCGAGGCTGAGAGGATGATTAATTAGATTACGGAAGTAACTAAGCCGCGGCGCCCCCGGCCCGTGGTTTTTTTCGTTGCGGGAGCTGGACAAAAGGCTCTCCGGCAGTTATCTAATTAACAGTAGGGACGTATCAAGGAGGCATCATGCATAAATTATCCGTGTTGTTATGTTTGCTGGTATTAACGGTCGGCTTCGTGTACGCAGATATCGAACGTAATTTGTGCCGCGAAGACCACCAACCCCCGGCATACGTAGATCCATTAGAGAAAATAGGGGAGATCGCCGGATACTACGCCTTCGGCGTTTTCGTGGAAGAAGGCGGTTACGGTACCGACCAGGATACGCTGGACGCGATCGAGGCGCTGAACGCCGATTACCGGGAAAATGAGTTCGACCCCCGGCAGTCGGAGGCCAGCGACATTTACGGTTGGCTCAACGCCACCCACGAGATCGACGACGGAGACGGCAGCGTAACCTGCCCGATATGCGGCGAGGTCCACACGATGTCCGAGTACGAATCCTTACGCGACGTTAAGGTAAACCGGCTAAACACGCTGAGCAGCGAAATAGACGACGTGTGGACCGCCTTGGCCGATACCATACGCGGGATGGTCTCAGACGGAAGTTACAAAGCCTTTCTCGACGCGCAATAATTTCTCACCTAACCCCCAGTTCTTCGGACGCCCGAGGTTTTACAGCTTCGGGCGTTTTTTATGCTGTAGTTCAAGGCGCCGGCATCTGGTACGCGTTGGCCTCTTTTCGCGAACGTTAAACTTCAATTATCGTAACCCCGGAGAGATTTTAAATTAGCTCTATAACGCCGCATAGTCAGGGCATATCGTCGACAGTCCCATAAAATACTTGACAACGTTGATGTCGTGTGTTATATCTCCAACGATAAGAGCGGAGGTAATCGGTGGAGCGTGGGGTATATGTACGTTAACCTAAACTTTTCCAGGTCAGACGTTTTTGCGTCTAGGGAGGCGAGTTGACGATGCCCTCGGAAAATGCATATACGGTCTGGGGCGTTAAATTCGACGAGAAATCGGGGTGGCCTATTATCGTATTAAAGGACGCCGGGAACGGGAGGTGTTTCGGGATAGCTATTTCCGCCCTCAACGTGTTCCCGGTATTGGTAGCTACCGACCCCGAAAAATGGCCCGATTGCGGCGGCCGGCCGGTGACGCAGGAATTTGCCTTGGCGTTGACCCAAGCGGGCGGCGTCCAAATCGAGCGGCTGGTCATCGACCGTTTGACGGCGGAGGGTGTCTTTACCGCGGCGCTGGAAGTTCGCTCGAGCGGGGGCGAAATCGCCCGAGTGGACGGTCGCCCTTCCGACGCCATACCCGTCGCGCTCGGCGCCGGCGCCCCGATATTCGTCGCGGATGAAGTGCTCGCAAAGTTGGACTTTTATCCGCTCGACGAGTTACCTTATCGCGACATCAAACCCGAGGACGTTCCCGGGTTATAGGTTACGATTAAAGCTGTTCCTGTCGGGACAACCGCGCCGCTAAGCCGGCGCGGTTTTTTTGCGGCCGCGTTTCGTGCGAATCCCTTGACACCGCGGGGCGGCCTTGATATATTTCGACAAGGCTATGACCGGCGAAACTTCGCGCCCCCGGGCTACGGTTTCCGTCGTAGCCGAGCCGGACCGGCGCGGGCCGCTTTCTCGGCGCTCGGGCCCTCTTCGCCGGCGAGGCTTGCCGCCGCCGAACGAATTCTAATCAAACCGAATCGAAACGGTGCGGGGCGGCGACCCGGCCGCGTTAGCGCGAAGGTTGGATTTGCATTCCACCGCCCGGGCCCAACTCGATTGGCGCATAGGCGAGGAGCAACTCGCGAGACCGGCCGTACTTTAACGGCCGGCGGAGGTGCCGATGAAGATATCTCCCCAGGACATCCACGCTCAGGAATTTCGACGTAGCCTTCGCGGTTACGACATGGACGAGGTGGACGCCTTCCTGTCCCAGGTGGCCGACGAACTGGAAGTCCACACCCGGGAAAACCTGCAGCTCAAAGACCGCATAAAGGTCTTCGAGGAACGCGTGGCCGAGTACCAGAGATTGGACGAGCGGCTGAAGGAAGCGCTCGTAACGGCCCAGGAGATGAAGGAAGATATTGCGAAGGCGTCGCAGCACAAGGTGGAGGCCGCGGCCGCGCACGCGCGCGCCGAGGCGCAGAGCATCGTCGCCGACGCCCATAAAAAACTCGTGCGGATACAGTCGCAGGTCGACGACCTCAGGCGCTATCGGGATTCCTTCGTCATCCGGTACAAGGCGTTTTTGGACCAGCAGTACCGCTTCCTGGCGGATTACGCCAAGAGCGAGGGGGCGGGAGCCGCGGCAGAGAAGCCCCGGCAGGCCGAACCTCAGGGGAAACCGGCGCCCCCCCGGAAGGAAAAGACGGCCGAGGGCGGCGAGCTCGAGATCGAAGTTGCGCGCGAAGACGAGGCGGAGGATTCCGTTGGTTAAGCTCGGCGTCGAGGTTTCGCCGAAGTCGCGCCGGCCGGGCGTCGTCGGGCGGCGGGGCGACGTGTTAAAGGTCCGGGTGGCGGCGCCGCCCGAGGGGGGCCGGGCCAACGACGAGTTGGTAAAAACCGTGGCCGATTTCCTGGGCGTGCCGCGCTCCACCATTACCATCGCCCGGGGAGGCTCGTCCCGCCGCAAGCTCTTGGATATCGAGGGCCTCGCCGTAGGCGACCTGGCCGCGGCGTTGGCGCGGGCGGCTCCTTTGGACGGGTGAGGGCCGCGGCAGAACCGCCGGCCAACCGAAAAGCGGATTTG
>CBFCYS010000184.1:0-4323 GCA_965602215.1 uncultured bacterium | reverse complement strand
CGCGTTACCGCAACCCCCATAGGATGGTTAAATTCGCCGTACGGGCCCGCGCCCCGGTCCCACATGCCGAGGAAATATCCGGTGGCGGTGAAATATTGAATGCGGCCATTCTGCGTGTCGGCAACGTAAACGTTGCCGTTCGGCGCGACGGCTACGTCGTAAGGCCAATCGAATCGCCCGATCTTTTTACCGTAACCGCCCCACTTGCCCTCGTACACCCAAGCGCCGTGCGCAGCGGCCGCGAGCGCCGCCGCTGCGGCGATAATTAAAACCCTCTTCATCTCTTAACCTCCTACCGGAACAGCGCCTTCACGCGGCCGAGGGAGGCGGGCGCGACGGCGGCGTCGGACCAGCGGAAGTACTGGATGCGGTGGTTCCCCGTTTCGGCGACGTATACCCGCTTACCGTCCGCCGAGACGCGGACGTCCCACGGCGCGTAAAATTCTCCCTCGCCGCCGCCTCTCGTGCCCCATTTGCCGAGAAACGAGCCCGAGGCCGTGAAGTACTGGATTCGACAGTTATAGCGGTCGGTAACGTAGACGTAGCCGTTGGGCGCCACGTCCAACCCGTGGGCCTCGTCGAACTCGCCGTTGCCGGACCCCTTCGAGCCCCAACTCCCCAACGGCGAGCCGGTCGACGTATAGTAATAAACGCGGTTCTGGGCCCACCACCCGGTGACGTAGACGTTGCCGTTCGGGGCCAGCGCCAGGCCGTCGGCCTTCACCCCCCACGAGCCGAGCATCGACCCGCTCGAGGTATAACGGGAGACGCGCTCGTCGCGGGCTTCGGCCACGTAAACCGTTCGCGAGGGCGAGACGCCGACGCCGAATGCGGCCCCGGGCACGGCCCCCCGCACCATCCACGTCCCGAGAAGCGAGCCGGCGCGCGTGAAATACCCCACGTAGGCTTCGTACTGGGCGTCGCCGGAGGTCACGTACACGTTGCCGTTGGGGGCGACGCCGATGCCGCGCACGCGCGAGCCGTCCCAGGGCGTGGTCCACTTGCCGAGGAAAGAGCCCGTGGGCGTGAAACGCTGGACGCGGCGGCCGAAGTGCTCGGTGACGTACACGTCGCCGCCGGGCGCGACGGCGACGCTCCACGGCCAATTGAACTCGCCGTCGCCGGCCCCCAACCGGCCCCATTGGCCCTCGTAGACCCACTCGCCGGATGCGCAAAAGGCCGCCAGCGCCGTCAGCGCCGCGGCCGTCGTTATAGCGAGCTTCTTCATTTCCTTTACCTCCTTGGGTTACTTACTGCCCTCTGCGAATAAATATAACAGAGGATTCCGGGGAATTCCAACTAAAAGGGTTGAAGTAGGGGCGACTGGCCAGTCGCCCCTACCGGCCAGTCACCCCTACCGGAACGACGCGGCCTCGTAGGTGTCGGGCAACTTCTCAGAAACGTCAGCCTTTTTCGGAAGTTCGACTTAGGGAACAGCGATTTTCTTATCCATCGTTTTTTCGACAACTTCCAGTTCTTGAGGTAAGTAGAGACTCAGGTATTCGAAGTATTCATTTTCAAGTATTCCGTTGGATTGGAAATTGGCCTTTTTAGCGGTTAAATCCCAGAAAGATCCCGATTTCTCTTCGTCCGCGTTCAGTTTTACCATGATTCTAAGAGTAGTGATATCTTCGCCGGGTGACCTTATTAATATCGTGGCTTGGTACCGGCAGTTTTTATAATTACTCGTCCATCCGGTTTCCGAAACCGCCTTTTTGAATTCCTTAGGGGATAACGAGGTATTGGGACAACTTATCAAACCCCCATCTTCATTAAGGGTTCCTATTTGGAGGCCCATGTCTATACACGCATTTACGGCAGCGTCCCAAACGTCGCAAATCGACGCCCGAAATATTTTTTGCGTTACAGTAGAGGCGATAATAGCGTCATCTTCAGCTATGGTTCCCCAGGCTGCGGCCGCTAGTACCGCGACCGTTAAGATAATTAAAACCCATTTCATCGTTTGACCTCCTACACGCCGAGGAGCGTTCTCCAAAGAGCGGGGTTAGTTAACGTTAAATAAAAACCCCAGGCCGGCGGTAAGCCGGACCCGGGTAATATTTAGTAACGCGCGGCGCGCGGGTGGCGCAGCGCATAAGCGTTGACCTCTTGTCCTCCGGTCCGGGGCAAACCTCACCTCGTTAGACCGATCCGCCCGGTTACGTTCGCTTGCTCCCTTGCGAGCTATTATTGAATAACAACCCGTTTTAATCAAGCATAAATTATCCCGGCGCGGAAAAATAAGCCGAGCCTAAATGAAATAAAAAAGGGGCCGCGCGGGTCCCTGCTGAAGTAGGGGCGCACGAGTGTATGCCCCTGCACGCGGCCCGGCAACGGTAGGGGCGCAACGCGTTGCGCCCCTACACGCTACATATCCACAAAAGGCTTAAGGTGGGCGCACAGAAGGTACGCCCCTACGACAAGGGGCCGTTAACCGGCGGTTTTAACCGCCGGGTTGCCCCTTGCCCTGGGCGACCGGCCGGTCGCCCCTACCGGAACAACGCCTTCACGCGGCCGAGGGAGGTGGGCGCGACGGCGGCGTCGGACCAGCGGAAGTATTGCACCCGACCCCGGCCGTACTCCAGAACGTAGATACGGCCGTTCGGCGCCGGCGCGACGTCCACCGGGAAGTTGAACTCGCCGTCGCCGGAGCCCTGGGTACCCCAGGTCCCAAGAAAGGCGCCGTTCGCGGCGAAGTATTGGACGCGGTGGTTTGACATATCAGCGACGTAAACGGTGCCGTCGGAGGCAACGGCCAGGCCGCTCAGCCCTTGAAATTGCCCGTACGCGGAACCGCGTCTACCCCACTTGCCGAGGTACGAGCCGGTGGAGGTGAAGTACTGCACCCGGTAGTTCGTCGTATCGCCGACGTAGACGTTGTTGTTCGAGGCGACGCCGACGCCGCGGGGGTAATCGAACTCGCCGTTGGCCGTCCCCCAGGACCCCCACGCGCCCCGGTACGACCCGGCCGCGGTGAAGTACTGAACGCGGTCGTTGCCGGAATCGGCGACGTAGAGGAGGCCGCGGGGGTCGAACGCCAGATGGGTGGGAAACGAGAAGGAGCCGTTTGCGGCGCCGTAGGAGCCCCATTTACCCAGGAAGGACCCGTTCGCGGTGAAGTATTGGATGCGGTGGTTCCGCGTATCGCCGACGTAAACGCGGCCGTCCGGAGCCACCTCCACCCCACCGGGGAAGCTAAATTGGCCGTTGGCGGAGCCGGCCGACCCCCATTTCCCCAGGTAAGACCCGTTGGGGGAGAAATACTGTACGCGTTGATTATCGCGGTCGGCGACGTAGACGCGACCGCCCGGGGCCACGGCGAGGCCGCTGGGCGAGATGAATTGGCCGTTACCCGAGCCAGCCGTGCCCCACTTGCCCTCGTACACCCAGACGCCCCAAACATAAACCGGCGCGCCCAAGACGGCGGCGCCGGCCAGAATTAGAATAAACTTCCGCATGTCGGGCCTCCTTTCCTCTCTCTCCGAAACCATATTAAGTTTTAGGCCGAAGTCAAACCAAAACTCCCGGCCGCGCCCCCTACTCCTCCTCGCGCGGGAGGCGGATGTCGGCGTAGCAGAAGCCGGCGTCAACGCGTTCCTCCTGCTCGGCGATCCAGCGCTCCAGGCCGATTTTCCGCAGGCGCTCGACGTCTCCCCGCAGGTTCACGTACGCCTTGAGAAACGCCGATTTGCCACACGGCCAGTCGTCGCACTCGGCGCACGTCGTTACGCCGTGGTCGCGGGCGCATATCCGAATTGCGCAAGCCGGGTACCCGCCGTCCGCGCGGCAACCCGGGCAGGGGTTCGAGGCGAGGTGGTCGAGCACGGCGCGGAAGGGCTCCCACCCCTCGGCCAGTACCGGGATCTCCTTGCCGAAATAGTCGTAGCCCTCCGTTACCAACGAGTCCCGCAGCGCCTCCGCGCGCGCCGGGATGCGACGGCGCGAGGCGCACAGGCCGCAATATAAGCCGCAGTACGTTACCTCGGTTAAGTCCATAATCCGTCTCCGGAGTTAAAGTTACAGGGGGAGGCGAGGCTAAACCAGGACCCGCCGTAACGCCGCCCGTAGCGCGGCGGCCGGCTCTGCTTTACCGCAACCCCCTCGCGACCGTTGAACGCGGCCGGCGCGCGCAACGCCGCGCCCGCCTACATTAACTCTTCTCCTCTCCCTCCTCGGCGGCGAGGCGGTCGCCCAGGCCGTAGAAGGAGAAGTCGCCGCCGATGGTCCAGCTGATGAGCCGCGCGGCCTTCATGTCCACCGCGTCGCCCCGCAGCAGCTCCTCGTCGACGTACGACTTGACGACGCGGCCTATTATCCCCTCGT
>CBFCYS010000183.1:0-4348 GCA_965602215.1 uncultured bacterium | reverse complement strand
ACCACATGACGATAATCCTATTTTTCCCGGCGTTGGCGTTTATCGGTTGGCCGGGACGGGAGAGGGCGAAGGGGTTGGCGCGGGCGCTGCCGTTGGCGGCGGCGTTCTTGTTGGCGGGCGTCTCGGTGAACCTCTACACGCCGCTCCGCGCGGCGCGGCATCCCCTCTTCAACTGGAACGACCCTTCCACCGCCGGCCCGCTCTACGCCCACCTGGCCGGTTTCCAATACCGGGGGAACTTCCTCGAGGAGGGGTTGGCCGGCGTGAGGGAGGCGTGGGCGTCGTATCGCGGCGGCGTGTTGTCCAACGTTACGCCGGCGGCGGCGTTCGCGGCGCTGGGCCTGGCGTGGCTATTCGCGAAACGCCGGTGGGCCGTCGCGTCGGCGCTCGCGCTATATTTCGCCGGGTACCTCGCCTATTGCGTCGTCTACGCTATCCCCGACATCGATTATTATTTCGTACCGCTCCACCTCGTCGTCGTTTTCGCGGCCGCTATAGGCGTCGGCGCCGTCGCCCGCTTCATAGCCGAGAGGTTTACGAAGGCGCGTTTGCCGGCGGCGGCGTGCGCGGCGGCGGCAATCCTCGCGGCGGCCGGGTGGGCGTTCGCGACGAACTACCCGTACGGCCACCGACGCGGGTTCATCTTCGCGGAGACGTACGGCCGGCGCCTGCTGGCGGCGCTGCCGGCGCGCGCCGTTTTATTTCCCAGCGGCGATACGAACACCTTTATTACCTGGTACAACGTATACGCGCGGCGCTTCAGGCCGGACATCGCCGTCGTGGACCAGATCCGGCTGGCGAGCCGCGGGTATTTAACGGCGCTTGCGCGGCGCAACCCGGACATGGTCGTCCCGGAAGAGGCGGAGGTGCGCGTCCTTGCCGAGCGGGCCGTGGCGCGCGGCGACTACGACGCGTCCGGAATCGTCTTCCGCTCCAGCGACGATTTCATTTTACCCGAGGTCATCGCGGCCATAATCGCCGACAACGCGGGCAGCCGGCGGATGTTCTGGGGGCTGGGCGACCGGAGCAAGAGGTTGAGAGAATATTTCGTTCCGTACGACCTGGCCCTGGAGGTGATAACGGAAGAACCTCCCCCGGCGGAAGTGGACCGGCGCGCGGCGGCGTCCATGAAAGCCCTCACGTCGTTGATGGCCGAGGTCGAAGAAAAGGGCCCCGGCGAGCTTCGCGACCCGTTCTTCAGGCGGCTCGTCGCGGTGTATTATTCCCGCCTCAGCAACCACCTCGCCGACCGCGGCGTCGTCCGGCAGCAGGAGGAGTTGCTGAAGTCGTACGTCCGCCTCATACCGGACGACCCCGACGGCTACCAGAACCTGGCCAGTATTTATATGGTGTCGGGCCG
Organism: uncultured bacterium; assembly: GCA_965602215.1. Lineage (GTDB taxonomy): Bacteria > RBG-13-66-14 > B26-G2 > WVWN01 > WVWN01 > WVWN01. Next base: position 2,988 of record CBFCYS010000183.1, on the reverse strand, counting down.
GGAGGACGAAGCGGTGGAATATTACCGGCGGGCGCTGGAGCTGGCTCCTGACAGCGCCGCGGTGCGCGCCAAGCTGGCGCGGGCGCTGTTCGCCGCGGGCCGGCCGGCCGAGGCAGCCGAAGTGGCCGAAGCGCTCGCGGCGGACGAAACCGGCGAGGGCGGGTACATCGGCGCCATCATCTTCCGCGAACAGGGAGACCTGGATAAAGCGCTGGCGGCGTTCGAGACGGCGAAGCCGCGCTACGTAGACGACGCCGAGTTCTGGTGGGAGTTCGGGTTGACGTACGACGCCGCCGGCGACAGCCGCGCCGCCGTCGCGGCGTTCGACCGCTCGCTCGAGCTCGACGCCTACGCGTCGCGGGTGTATACCGCCCGCGGCGTGAACTTCTTGAAGCTGGACGATGAGGCGTCGGCGGCAAACGATTTCAAGGCCGCGTTGAAGCTCAACCCGGCCGACGCCCAGGCCCACTATAACCTCGCCTGCCTGGCGGCGCGGGGTGGCCGGCCCGAGGCCGCGCTGGAGCACCTGGCGCTCGCGCTCGAGCTCAAACCGGAACGTTACGGGCCGATGGCGTCGGAGGACCCGGACCTCGCGAGCTGTCGCGACAGGCCGGAATTCCGGGCGCTGCTCAAGCGTTACGCGCCCGCGGAATCGGAGCCGGAGCGGTGAGCCGCGTTAACCGGATACCGGGATGGGCCGTCTTCGTCGCGACGTACGTCGTCGCCGCCGTGTTGTACGTCGCCTCCGCGGCCCGGGTCCCGGGCACCGCCGACTGGGGAGACTTCGTCGCCGCGGCCTCGGTCCTCGGCGTCGCCCACCCCACCGGCTACCCCGTTTACTTGCAAATCCTCGCGCTCCCGCTGCTGGCGTTGCCGGCGGCGTGGGCCGCGGCCGTCGCGAACGCCGCCAACGCGTTATTGGTCGCGCCGGCGCCGGCGTTGCTCGCGTGGTGGGCCTATCGCGTAGCGCGCGGCAACGGGCAGGACGACGCCGGCCTGGCGACGTTCGCGGTCCTGCTCGGCGTGCTCTTCGCCGCGGCGCCGCCACTGTGGCTGGAGGCCACGTCGGTCGAGGTCTACGGCGCGGCCCTTTCGGCGTTGCTGGCCGCGTTTTTAATGCTCGAGCTGGCGCACCGCCGCGGCGACGGCCGGCTTTTTATGGCCGCGGCGTTCCTGGGAGGCCTGGCCGCCGGCATTCACCTGACCGCGTTCGCGTACATCTTCGTATTGTTAATTATTTGGGCCGCGGCCCGGCGCCCGGGTTTGCGGGCCGTTTGGTTGGGGGCGGCGGCCTGGGCGTTGGGGTTGTCGGCGGCGCTCTTCTTCCCGTTGCGCGTCGTCGCGGCGCCGCCCCTTATTTGGAGCGGGATGGGCGATCTTCACTCGTTCGTCATCCACGCCACCGGCCGGCAGTTCTCCTATAATTTCCGCGTGCCGACGTGGCTGCTCGCGGGTATGCGGATGCGGGAGCTTTTCGCCGCGGTATGGCGGAGCGGCGGGCCGTTCGTATTCCTCGCGCCGCTGGGATTATGGCTCATATGGCGGCGGAGCCGCGCGGCCGGGGCGGCCGTAGTCGCCGCGTTGGCGTTGAACGTCGCGTTCCTCCTCTTCTACGAGATCCCAGACCTGGCGAGTTATCAGCTGCCGTTCGTGGGCCTCGTCTTCGCGTACGCGGCGGCGGCGGCGGCCACCCTCTTCCGCGCCGCGGGCGGGAAGTTGCGCCTCGCCGTAACCGTTATTGCCGCGGCGGCGGTCGCGTTCTCGTTGGCCCGCGAGTGGCCGCGGCAGCGGCGCGAGCCGGAATTCCTCTCCTATTACGGCCGTCAGATAGTCGCGCCGGTGGGGTACCGGGCGATTTACGTATCGGGCTCGACGACGTCCAACTTCCTCTATTGGTTCCGCCAGTACACGCTCCGCCAGCGCCCCGACGTGGAGCTCTACAACATCAACGACGAGCGCTTCGACATCGACAAGCTGGCGGCCCTGATCCGGCGCGAGGTCGGCGGCCGTCCCGTCTTCGCCGATTACTTCTTCGTTTACCAGACCCACCGAAGACGCGCGTTCTGCCGGCGGGGGCGACCGGCGGGGTTTATATTGGAGCTGACCGAAAGCGAGACCGCGCCCGGCGAGGCGCGGCCGCTGGACGCCGACGTGCTGACCCGCACCGCCGATTTCGCCGCCGCCCGACGCTACCGGGAGGGCGCCCCGAACGAGGGGTTGGACCTCGCGCTGAGCGTTTGGGAATACCGCGGCCTTTTCTACGAGTATCGCGACGACCCGGCCCGGGCGGCGTATTACCTCGAGCGCGCGGCCGCGTTCGACGTCGGCTCGGCCGCGCCCCACATCAACCTCGCGCGGTTCTACTATGAACAGGGCCGGTACGAGGAGGCGCGCCGGGAGGCGCGTGAGGCCATAGCCGTCGGCCGGGAGGGACACATGTTGTATATGGCGTACGCGTACCTGGCGATGGCGGACCAGGCCGAGGGCGAGCTGGACCGCGCGCTGGAGCACGCCCGCGTGGCCGTGGCGCTCAAGCCCCACGACGGCAAGACCCATCGCCTGGTGGCCGGCGTGTACCTGGAGCGGGGCGAGCACGAACAGGCCAAACGCGAGCTCGAGAATACGCTGGCGCGCGGCTACAACGACCCCGACGTCGTCCTACTCCTGGCGGCGATGTATCGGCGGGAAGGCCGCGACGACGAGGCCTTCTCGCTGCTGGCCGAGAACGTCCACGAGTACAACGACGTGCGGCTGATGAACGCGTACGCGCTGGCGCTCATCGCCCGGGGGCGATACGTCGAGGCCAAGGCGGAGCTAACGCGCGCGGCCCGCATCGCCCCCGACTCCCCCGAGGTCCGCGCCAACCTCGCCCGCCTCGAGGCGATGGGGTGGTAGGGCGGCTCGAGCGCGACGCAGTATAATTAAAAAGGGGCCCGGGGGGCCCCTTCCCTTTTCGTCACGCGCCTAATGGAACAGCGCCTTCACGCG
>CBFCYS010000182.1:0-4361 GCA_965602215.1 uncultured bacterium | reverse complement strand
GCGAGCGTCAGGAACGTCGGCGCGAAGTCCACCAGGCTGACGGGGGTGCGGACAACCTCCGCCTCCGCGTCCGGTAACGTCATAAAAAAAGGTATGCGCACCAGCGCGTCGTACATCGACTTGCCGTGGCCGAACGTAAACTTCGTGTGCTCCCAGAACTCCTCGCCGTGGTCGGCCGTGACGGCGACGACGGTGCGCGGCCGCGAAGCCACCTCTGGTAAGGCTTCTCCCAATAAGTCGTCCATGAAAACGCATTCGTCGTCGTAAAGCCGCTTGTAGGCGTCGTGCGTGTCGGGATGGCGCGGGTCGTAGTTCGTGATGTACTTCTCGTCGGCGGGGTCGTAGTAGCCGGGCGGAGGTTTATAGGGCTCGTGGGGGTCCATGTAATGCACCCACAGGAAGTAAGGCCGTTTGTGACGGCGGTTGGCGTACGCGACCAATTTCCGGGTAAGGATTCGGCTGTCCCGGTAGGTCGGCTTGCCGTGGAGGACGTCGCGCACCGCCGGGCTGTACCAGTGCGTCTCGTAGAAATGTACGGCGTTGAGAGTCGGGTTCCAACCGGGGAAGTAGAAATTCTCGAAGCCGTCGTTTATGGCGTTGTGGCGGTTGAGGAGGCGGTTCGCGGAGAAGGCCGTGGTCTCGTAGCCGGCCTCGTATAGAATCTGCGCCAGCGTAGGGTTGCGTTTATCCGAGTCGGGGTGCCGGCGAAGCTTGTGCGTGTCGTGGTATTGGCCGGTGAACGTCGTCGTCATCGCCGGCAGCGTCCACGTCCCGTTGGTCCAAGTGCGTTCGAAAAAGAGGGCTTTTTCGCGGCTGAACGCGTATAAGTTGGGCATCAGCTCCGGCTGCAGCGTATCGGCCCGCCAGGCGTCGAGGACGATGAGTATAATATTGGGGCCGTCGGCCCGCGGCCGCAATATTTGGGTTGCGTGGTGCGTGACGACCGTCGCGAGAAAAAGCGCGGCTCCCGCTATCTGGAGGTATCGCGCCGCTATCCTCGCCCAGCGTCTCCTCCCCAGCGCGAACGCGAGGGCGACGGCTATCCCCGCCCCCAAGGCCGCGAAGAAACCCCAGTATTCGAAAAAGGGCGCCCGCTCCTGTACGTCCAGTTTAATGGGGCCCAAGTTCACCACGTAGGAGTTAAACAGGCCGAGCGTCAACCAGCCGGCGTTGACGGCGACGACGGCCGCTACCGCGATAGCGCCGCTCCACCGCCCGGGCGTCCCCGGCCGCCGCCTCTCGACGAGCGCCTTTATCCCGACCGCCAGGAGGGTTATAAAGGCCACCGCCGCGGCGTAGAAGGCCACGCGGTTGTACGTCGACGGGAGCCACAGGTCCGTCCGCCACACGCCCTTGGGCGCCCAGCGGTAGTTGATAAAGGCTTCCGTCGCGCCCCAGAAGAACGCGACGGCGGCGACGAACGCCGCCCACGACAACAATTTCCTAATCAATCTGGTTAACATTAATCAAAAGGGACGCCGGTACCCCGCGTCCCTGACTCCAATTTAACCATAATTTTCGCGATAACGCAAACGTCAACTTATATCCTTTCCGATCATTGCCGGAGGGGCGTCGACGCCGAGAGCCTTAAGCACCGTCGGCGCCACGTCGTAGATCATTAAATCGTCGCGGCGGCCTGCCGATACGCCCGGGCCGGCATAGGCGCAAATGCCGTACTGGGCGTGGTTGGCGTCGTCCGGGCCGGTGTCGTTCTCGTGTACGTGAATAGCCGCATTGCCCACCGAGCCGATGGACCGCCAGTCGAGGTTGCCGAAATACACTACGAGGTCCGGCGCGACGTTGCCGACGGACCGGTAGATATCCTCCGGCCTGAACGCTCGGGTGCCGATATTGACGCCCTGCTCGTCCGTTATGGCCTCGAGCTTCTCCACGAGCTCGGTACGGACTTTTTCGTAATCGCCGGCCGGGATGACGCCCTGGGGCTCGCGGCCCGCGACGTTGAGGAAGCACCGGCCGTAGTAGCCGCCGTCGCCCCAGGCCCGCGTCTTCTCCCAGTCGACGAGGTCGTATTTAAATTTCGTCTTGCCCGCGGGCGGTGCCTTCAACGTCAGGTAACCTTCCCGGATAAGCCAGTCGTTGAAGCAGATGCCGCCGACCATGCTCTTGATGCCGTGGTCGGAGACGATCATGACGTGGGCGTCGTCCGGCAAGACCTCCAGGAACTCGCCGACCTTGCCGTCGAGGTAGACGTAGTACTCCTTCAGCTTGTCCTTATAACGCGCGTCTTCCTCGTAATTGGGATGGCTCGGGTCGAAGTACTTCCACATGCCGTGGTGCAGGCGGTCGGGCCCCATCTCCACGAACATCAGGAAGTCCCACGGCTTGTTGGTCGCGAGCCACCGCGCGGCGGCGAAGCGGTTGGCCGTCATCTTCCACACCTGCTCCAGGAGGTAGTCTTTATCGTCGGTGCGGAAGTCGCCAACGTCGATTATATATTCGCCCAAAGCTTTTATTATTTCGCCCTTGAGCGAGGCCGGGTACGTGAACTCGCTGTCGGCGTCGGGCGTGAGGAAGCAGGAGATGAGGTTGCCGTTGACGGCCTTGGGCGGGTAGGACGGCGGTACGCCGACGACGATGACCTGCTTGCCGGCGCGGCCCAGGATATCCCACGCCGCGTCGACGCGGACGGCCTGCGAGTTGGCGAAGAACAGGCCGTCGTAGGAATGGTCGCGGCGGTTGCGGAAGCCGTAGAAGCCGAGCTGGCCCGGGTCCTGCGACGTCATCATGCACATCCAGGCCGGGACCGTGATGGCGGGGACCGTGGACTCCAGCGGCCCCCAGGTCCCGCGCTCCACGATGGATTTAATGTTAGGCAGCTCGTCCAGCCACTTGTCGAAGACGAGGACCGGGTCGGCGCAGTCGAGGCCGATTACGGCGAGTTTGGGGTCGGGCATAATTATCTCCTGAATTAACTAGGCGTAACGCTCGCCGGGTTCCCAACGTTTAACGGCGATGATGCGGGTAGCGGTGGGCGCGAAATCAAACCACAGTTGCCATTCCGGCGTCATATACCACCCGCCCTTTCGCAATTATCTCTTCCCGGAAAAACCGGCGCCCCTCGCACATGCGCTCGAACTCGGCCGGGGTATAAACGACGATGTCCGCGGCAAGCTGCGGCCTGGTAAGTCTCGCGACGTCGTCAATCCGGTCCATGAAACGCTGCGTCGTTTCCTTTATAACTACCAAGTCGATATCCGACCACTCGCCGACCTCCCCGGTGGCGAGCGAGCCGAAGACGATCACCTTCTCGGCGCCGTACTCGTGGATGAGAAGCGGGAGGATGCGGGCGAGCTCCGCCTCCAGCGAGGCCTTGCGTTTTTCGTGTACGGCGGTAACCATAGCGAAAGGCGTCTCTCGTAGCGCCCTCTATAATAACCCACGGCGCGCGGCCGGTCAACGGCTATAGCGACGCGGCGGCCCCCTTCGTCCGCGTCGGCGGGGTATCGGGTCGGCGCAGTCCAGGCCGATTACGGCGAGTTTAGCGGCAGTCGTCATTTTTCGCTCCGTCAGGTTCGGCGCCGCCTTCGCGCCCGTGGCGCTTTTCCTCGATGCGCTCCGCTATCAATGTACCCACCAGGCCGCCGACGAGGACGGCGACGTACAGGACGCCTATTATCGACTCGAACACCGCCAATACCTGGGCGAAGTGCGTGAGCGGCGTGATGTCGCCGTAGCCGAGCGTCGTCAACGTCGCGAAGCTGAAGAGAACGAAGTCGGAGTAATCGACGAGCTTGTTGGGGTTGACCTGGTTCCTGATATCGAAGGACCCGGGTTGGAGCAGCTCGAGCCAGAGGTACAACATCGTGAAGAAAAGGCCGATGAGGATGTACACGCTAATCGCGCCCGATATCTCGTCGACCGTAATCCGCCGGTAGCGGCTTACCCGCGACAGCACCGCTACGATGGCGAAGCCGTAGAAGGCCGCCCATCCCGGGATAATGATGACGTTCAGCGCCGGGCTTTTCAGGTATAGAATATCAAACCAGGAAAGGCCCGCGAATAGCGAGAAGGCCGCCGCCACGGGTATGAATTCTTTCTTCTTTCGGCAGACGGCGTAAATCGCGAGCAGGAGCGCCGCCGTCTGGAACAAGTTGAAGACGCTTATGACCGCGGCCTTGTGAACGAAGAACGGGTACGCGATCATGAGGGCGACCAGGACTATAAGCAGCCAGACAAGCCGGCCCTCGTGCCAGCGCTCGGGGTGGCGGGCTTTCGACAGGATTTCGGCTTTCCGCGACGGTTTTCGCATTTCGCCTACGTGGCCGCCTCGGTTTTTACGAACGCGACGGCTAAGGGGTTTACTTCGTCGCCTCCGGCAAGAGCTTCGCTATCTCGGGCCG
>CBFCYS010000181.1:0-4393 GCA_965602215.1 uncultured bacterium | reverse complement strand
CTAATTTTAAATCACTGCGGTTATGGTCGGCGTTTTAAACCTCAAAGTCCCGCTGGAAGTCCACGTAGGCGTAGGCGCCAACTGGCTCGAGGCGCACGGATAGTTTAACCTTTAATCGAAAAGGCCGGGTTATATGAGACGGGCGATTTTATTCGTAATCGGCGCGTTTTTCGTTTTTTCGGGGTCGCAGGCCGGCGCTTTAACCGGCCAGGAGATCGCGGAGAAGACGTACAAGATCCTTCAGACTCAGAAGGATAGCTATAAGGATTATACCGCGTATATCACGCAGGTTACGAAGGATAAAGAGGGCGAGGAGATAGGCCGTACCAAGAGCAAGATGTACTTCAAGAAGCCCGACAAGGTCCGCGTGGACATCCGGGAATATTACAAGGGGGGCGAGAAGAAGGACCCGCCGAATCGGCGCGGCGACGAAGACGACGGCTTCGAGCTCAAGTTGCCCTTCGAGAAGGAGTACTTCCGCGAATATCGGTTTACGTACAAAGACACGGAGAACGTTTCCGGCGAGAAGTGCTACCGGCTGGCGTTCAATTCGACGAAGAAGGCCGGGGGCTATATCTACGGTTCGATCTGGGTCGCGGCGGACGGCTACAAGCTGGTGAAGGGTACCGGCCAGCCGTACGTGCAGCCGGAGCACTGCTCGAAGTCGAGCATGACAATGTACTTCGCCGAATACGACGGCCGGACGATGTTAAGCAAGGTTTCAATGTACGCCCGGGCGACGTTCCTTATCTTCATCAACAAAGACATCTACGTCACCGCTACCTACAGCGGATACAAATTCAACCAGGGGATCCCCGACGACAAATTCCGGTAGGTCCTCGAGCCGCGCATTCGCCCCTCCGAGTTATGATCCGTGTTATAGTGATTATACTAGTCGGGGCCCGGCCGGAACCGGCGAGAGAAAGGTAGATATGATAACGAGAGCGTTGACGGCGCTCTCGCTCGCGGCCGCGTTAACGGCGGCCGGCGGCTGTGCCAAAAAAGCGGAAGAGGTTATGGTTGTAACCGAGTGCGACTGCGACGAGCCGTGCCCCGATTGCGTTTGCGAGAAAGAGGGCACGGCCGGCGGCACGGCCGAAACGCCGGTCGGCCCCGGGGAAAGCGGCCCTAAGTAGCAAGCGAAAACGGCGGGCGGTTTGAACGCCGCCCTGAGGAGGAAAGCGATATGCGGAAGGCAGTCTACGTAACAACGGCGCTGGCGGCCGCGGTGCTGCTTCTGGCCGGCTGCGGCAAGAAGGCCGCGGAAGGGCCTGCGCCCGACGCGCTCAAAGCCGAAATTGCCGGCGTCGCCGGCGGGTTGAACGCCTATCTGGACACGCACAACTTCTCGAATACGGACGCCGGTGCGCTCGCGGCCGAGCTCGAGAAGCTGGCCGGTAAGTACGGCGAGCTCGAGAAGCAAGCGCAGGAGATGAAGAGCCGGAGCGGCGACGAGCAGTACGGCGACCTCGGCGCGCTGGCCGGCGAGGGGCGGGCCAAGGCCGAGGCGTTGGCCGGGGCGCTCGCGGCCGGGGCCCCGATGGGCGAGGCCGACAAGGTGGCGACGCTGAACGACGCCGTCGAGGAGTGGGTCGGCTATAGCGACAAGGTGGGCGCGTCGCCGGGCGAGGCCGCGCCGGTGGAAGGCGAGGAACCCGGCGTGGCGGAATCCGCCGAGCCGGGCGATACCGACGAACCCGGTTATCCCGGCAAGGGGCGGCACCTCGGCTGGTGGAAGAATCCGGAGTGGGCGCGCGACCGCGGTACGCGGCCGTTGCCGGAGGGCGATGTACCCGGCACGGGCGAGATGGAACGGAAGCGCGAGCGCGAGCGCGAGCGCGAACACATGCAACCGGGCTCGGGTAAAGGCGGCCCGGGCGGCGGGGGCGCGGGCCCCGGAGGAGCCGGCGGCGGTAAAGGCGGCGGCGGCGGCAAAGGCCGCGGCGGCGGCGCCGGAGGCGGTAGGGGCGGCCAGTAGCGCCTGCACGGGAATAATAAAAAGGAGCCGACGAGGCTCCTTTTTTATATGCCGAGGGCGGGGCTTGAACCCGCACGGCCCGTATGGGGCCAGCGGATTTTAAGTCCGCTGCGTCTGCCAGTTCCGCCACCTCGGCTCGAGGCGGCATAGTTTAACGGTTTAGCGGGAGGTTGTCAAGGGCGGCGGCTCCGGCGACGTCGCGCGTTACATAAGGATATTTTATTGCCCGGCTAAACCCGCGCGGCCGTGCCGTAGTCAAAACCTTAGATTGGGCTGGATTTGCGGCCCGAACGAGGTTATATTACGCCTCGTACGAGCCACGTAGCAATAATTCAACGCCGGAGGCCACGGTGAAACGCTTTATTCTCCCCGCTATTATCTTACTTCCGCTCGTGACGGCCGCCGCCGCAGGCGGCGCGGAGGAAGTCTCGGCCGAGGCCGACCGGATTTTGAGTGCGGCCGCCGAAGATATCAAGACGATGTACCTCGCGTTGGACGAGAATACGTTGTTCCTCTTCGCGGGGTTGTCGGTCGGCAACGATTTCGAGGAGCTGGAGGTCCTGGAGCGCCTCGCCGGGAGCGAGCGCGGCCGCGAGATTATCGCCGCCGCCTGTCGGCGGGCCATGGCCGGCGACGACCCGTACCTCCAGCTGGTGGCGTATAGCCTCCTCGACGAGGTCGACCCGGTCGAGGCGGCCTCCCGCCTCCCCGACCTCTACGAGAGTCTCGGCGAGGACGACGTCCTCATGCTCGCGACCATCGCGGAGACGGCGCTATACCGGGGCGCGGAGGAAACGCTGGCTCCCGGGGGAGAGGAGCTGTACGGGCGGCTCGAGCGGGACTTGGGCGGCGACGACAAAGCGGCCCGCGTGAAGGCGGCGAAGATAATCGCGTTGATGCACTCCGACCGCGCCCGGGAGCTCGCCCTACTCGGGATGGAAAGCCCGGACCCGGCCGTCCGCCGGTGGTGCGTAATAAGCGTCGTTAACTCGTCCTCCTTCCTTTCGGAGGAGTCGCGGGTCGACGCCGAGGCCGTGGAGCGGGCGCTGGGCGACGAGGACGCCTCGGTGCGGGCCTTCGCCGCGCGGCGCCTCGGCAGCACCGGCGACGCGACCTTCGTCGCGCCGCTGCTCGAACTTTTAGACGACGAGGACGTTTCCGTCCGGCGGGCCGCGGCCGCGTCCATATCGACGCTCGTCACGTACGCGGCGGCCGGCGACGAGGACGTATCGAAGAAGCTGCTGAAAAAGCTCAAGGCCGAGACGGACGGCGTGACGCGCTGCCGCCTCGCCGAGGCCTACGGCGCCGCGACCACGAAGGAGGAGGGGTGCGGCAGGTACCTCACCGACGACGGCTACTGGGCCTTCTTCACCGGCGGGTGGCGCCGGAAGGACCTCGATAGTTACTACGAGACGTACGACGGCGGGAGCTGGGGCGGCGGCTGAGGGCCGCCGCCGGTTGAGGAACAACCGTCGGAATAACCGCGCCGAAGAACAGCGTAGATTAATACGTGTAATAAGGTTATATTCAGGCCACTTAACGTCGTGGTCGCAGTAACCCCCATGCCGGAGGCTGTCATGAAACGCCATATCATCCCCGCAATCATTCTATCTTTCGTCGTCGCCGCCGCCTTCGCGAACGGCCATACCAGCGAGGCTCCGCCGCCCGTCGGGCCCGACTACAAGGATAACCCGCCGGCGAGCGCCGACGCGGCGCTGGCCGACGCCCGGGAGTATTACGACGAGGGGTCGTATACGTGGGCGCTGGCCGCGGCCGAGGAGCTGGCCAAGCGTTGGCCCGACGGCCCGGCTCGAGACGAGGGCGACCTTATCGCGATCCGCTGCTACCTCCAGCTCCAGAAGTGGCCCGAGGCCGACGCGGGTTTCACCGCGTACTTCAAGCGCCATAAGAAGTCGGTATGGGCCGCGGACGCCGCGGACCTGCTGGTGGACGCGTACTCGGAGACGAGCCACGTCTACGACAGCTGGGGTTGGAACTCGTACCTCGGCGAGAAGCACGACTTCTACGTCTACGGCGACGAGGACGACCGCGCCAAGCTCGACAAGCTGCGGCGCGGCGTGTTGAAGCAGGCCAAGGGTGTTTACCGGGGTTTGATTAAAAAGACCGCCGGCGACGAGCGAGCCTACCTTGCCGACCGCCTCGTCGTTGACTATTTGATAATGTACCCCTATTTCGACTGGGACCGCGACGACTCGAGCCGCGGTTACGGCCGGCGCGCGTCTTACCTGAAAGACGTAGGCCGCCTGGAGATGAGCGACGACATGCGCTCGGTCCTGGCCGTCGAGGAGGCGCTCCTCGAGCTCGCGTACTTGCCGGCCGACGATGACGCGTGGGAGGCGGCGAACCTCGCCCCCGAAGAATACGACCGCTGGCTTGCCGAGCAGCGCTTCGCCG
>CBFCYS010000180.1:0-4400 GCA_965602215.1 uncultured bacterium | reverse complement strand
TGCAACCTCTGCGGCGCCGACGACTACGACGTCGTCTACCCGGCGACGGTGGACGAGTATACCATCGGCGACGTCGACCTCTACCGCCAGTCGGACCCCAACAACCTCAACTGCCGCATCGTCAAGTGCCGCTCCTGCGGCCTCACCTACGCCAACCCCCGCGAGTCCACCGAGCTCATGGCCGAGATCTACCGCGACGTCGAGGACGACGCGTACCTCGAGCAGAAGCCGGCCAAGGACGCCTCCTACCGCTGGAACGTCGAGCGGCTGGAGCGCTACGTGCGGGGAGGCCGCATCCTCGACGTGGGCTGCGGCCACGGCTTCTTCCTGTCGCTGCTGGAGGCCGAGCGGTGGGAGCGCCTCGGCGTCGAGCCGACGCTGGCCGCGGCGCGCTACGGCCGCGACGAACTGGGCCTCGACATCCGCCCCGTCTTCCTGGCCGAGAACGAGCTGCCCCGCGAACACTTCGACGTCGTGACGATGTTCCACGTCCTGGAGCACGTCGCCGACCCGCGGCGCGACCTGGAATACGTACACGCGCTGCTCAAGCCGGGCGGCTATCTCTACGTCGAGTTCCCGGACGTCTCGAGCGTCTTCGCGCGGTGGCGCAAGCGCCGCTGGTGGTACGTCATGCGCTTCCACACGTATTACTTCAACCGCGCGACGGCGACGCGGATGCTGGCCGAGACGGGCTTCGTCCCGGTGGACGTGCACCAACCGGTCAAGACCTGGACGCTGGGCTACCTGGCCCACAAGATGCGCGCCTACGGCGACTACCTCAACTTCGCCGAGAAGCTCACCCGGGCGCTGGGCCTGGCCAACGTCCCCCTCCACATTAACCCCCGCGACATCTTAGGCATCATCGCCCGAAAGGACTAAGCCGGCCGATGGCGATATCGGTTAAGCGCGCCGTCGCCGGCATGAGCCTTATCAACGTGGGCGCGATGCTGGGCGCGGCGGCGCAGGCCATCGTCGTGGCGCGCGCCTTCGGGACCGAGAGCGTCTACGACCTGTACCTCCTCATAGCGGTCCTGCCCGAGCTCCTCACCATCTTCACGCAGAACCTCTTCGCGGCGTTGCTCCTGCCGCTGTTCCACAAGCTGCAGGCCGAGCACGACGAGGCCGGCGCCTGGCGGCGGATATGGAACGTCTTCAACGTCTCGCTGGTGTTCTACGTCGGCGCGGCGGTCGCGATATTCCTGCTGGCCCGCCCCATCGCCGGCTTGCTCGCCGCCGACGCCACTCCCGCGGAGCTCGACTACGCCGCGTCGCTGTTGCGGGTATACGCGCCGGCGGTGGCGCTCTCGCTGGCGCTGCGGACGTTCCTGTCGCTGCACAACGCGATGGAGTCGTTCGTCTTCCCGGCGCTGACGAACCTGGTCCCGCCGCTGTTCATCGTTACGTCGGTGCTGCTCTTCGCCGGGACCGTGGGGCCGTTCGCCATCGCCGCCGGCGCCGTCGCGGCCGCCGCCATGCAGGTCCTCATCCTGACGACGCGCGTCATCACCAAGGGCCTGCGGCACTGGCGGCCCCGCCTCGACGTGCGCGCGCCGGAAGTGGCGCTGTTCTTCGCGTGGGCCGCGCCGCTGGCCTTCGGCGCCGCCGCGGAGCAGATCCAGACCTTTATCGACCGCCAGGTAACGGCGACGCTCGACGTCCCCGGCGCCATCGCCGCGCTCAAGTACGGCTTCGTCCTGACGAGCTTCACCATCGCGTTCTTCTCGGTGCCGCTGGCGCGCGTGACGTTCACCTATTTCTCGCGGGCCGCGGCTCGAGCCGCCCGCGCGGAGATAAACGAGCGCTTCAACCTCGTCCTGCGCCAGCTGGCCATCTTCTACGTCCCGGCGTCCGTGGGCCTCGTCATCCTGGCGGAGCCGCTCATCCGCTTCCTCTTCGTCGGCGGCAAGTTCGACGAGGCGTCTTTGGCACTGGCGCGGCCGGCGGTCGCGGCCTACGCGGTGGGCCTGCTCTTCCTCGTCGCGACGAACCTCATCCGCTACGTCGCGTACTCGTACAAGCGCTACCTGGCGTACTCGCTCGTCGCGGTGGGGGCGGTCGTCGCGACGTACGCCTTCGACCGCGGCTTCGCCGCGCTGTGGAGTTACTGGGGAATAGCGCTGGCGCGGGGGGCGGTGGCGCTGTTATGGTTCGTCGCGGTGTTCGCGTTCCTCGCCCGGCTCGAGCGTTTGACGCTGGAGTGGCGGGTGGCCGCGACGGCAGGCCGGGCGCTCGTCGCCGCGGCGCCGATGGCGGCGCTGGTGTGGTGGCTGTCGCGGTTGGATTGGGGGATAGGGGGGCCGGCGCGCCTCGAGCCGTTCGTGGTGGCGGTGGCGTCGGCGGCGGCGGGGGCGGCGTTGTATTTCGCGTTGATGTTCGCGATGCGGGAGGGGGAGGTGGTCGGTCTGGTTAGGAGTTTGATGGGGAAAATTAGGGGCGGGGTTTAGCGGATCGCCGACAGGAATGTCGGTGGCACGGACACGAATGTCGGCCCCACAAAAGCAGGCGTCATGACCGACAGGAATGTCGGTCCCACGGATCACCATCCGACGCCACCCCCAATAATATCGGAAGCGGCGGGTTTAAAACCCGCCGCTACTGGCCTATCTTGCCCGCCCCGCGGGGCGGCGTTTTCATTTAACCCGGTAGTCTTTAATTCCCTTCGGCCTCGCCCTCCGCCTCCCCCTCCATATCCTTACGCGCGCGCTCCGCGTCCGCAACCTCCTTTTCCAGCCTCGCCTTGAACGGCTCGCGCGCGGCGAACGCTTCCTCCAGGAACGCCGCCATTTTGGGGTAGGCGTCGAGGCGGTTCTCGAGTTTGGCCAGGCCGTGGCCTTCGTCTTCATAGCGGAGGTATACGACCTTGTCCGCGCCCAGGACCATACGCGCCGCCTCGACTATTTGCTCGGCCTCGCCCACCGGCACGCGCGGGTCGTTGGCGCCGTGGACAACCATCAGCGGCGAGCGGATGTCGCCGATGTGATTGATGGGTGAGAAGGCCTCCAACAGCTCGCGGTCCTCCGCGAGCGAGCCGTACTCGTCCTCGCGCAACGATACCCGCCACGGCCCGGTATTCTCCAAAAACGTAACCAAGTTGGCGATGCCGACGATATCAATTCCCGCGGCCCAGTGATAAGGCCGCTGCGTAAGCTGGGAGAGGACCATGAAGCCGCCGTAGCTCGAGCCGTAGATGGCTACCTTGAAGCGGTCGCACCACGGCTGCTCGGCCAGGAACCACCACCCCTCATATACGTCGAGGACCGCGTCCATACGGTTCTCGACGTTGTCGGCGTCGGCGTACGTCTGGCCGTAACCCTTCGAGCCGCGGAAGTTGGGGGCGAAAACGGCGTAGCCGGCGTCGAGGAAATATTGGAACACGGCGTCGAAGTAAGGCCGCTCTTGAACCTCCGGGCCGCCGTGGGCGTACACCACGGCCGGCGTGGAGCGGTCGTCCGTTACGCCGGGCGGGACGTACAGGAAGGCCGGAATCGTGGTCCCGTCGAAGGAGGGGTAGAAGGCGAGCTCGGGCGCCACGAACGAGTCGGCCGGGATGCCGGCCAGCGCAGCCTCCGTGACTCGCTCCACGGTCTCGCCCCTTACGTCCCACACGTACACGTCGGTCGGCGTCGTGGGCGACGAGAACGTGAACACGACATACTCCCCGTCCGGCGAGAAGCGTACGCCCCACATCACGCCCTCGGCGGGGAGATCCGGCGGCGCCACGTCCTTATTCCTTTTAAGGTCGCGGAGGTGGAGGACCGAGTAGCCGTCCTCGTTCGTCGTCCACAACAGGTAGCGGCCGCCCCACGACGCCTCGACTTCGCCCACGTCCCAGGGAGGCGCCTCGAGCCACTCGTACTCGCCGGTAGCCAGCTCGTAATAAGCAAGCGATAGGAAGTCGCGCCCTTCATCGGAAGTAAAATAGATACCGTAGCCGTCGGCGGCCCACGTCACGGCGCCTATTTCGAGTTCGCCCTCGTGGGGCGTGAGGTGGCGCGTCTTGCCGGTCTCCAAATCGATGAGGTACAGGTCGCCGTCCTGCGAGCCGTTGTAGCGGAAGACGATAAGCTCGTAGCCGTCGGGCGAGAAGACGAGCGGACTGTTGTAACCGTCGTATTGCATAACCAGGCGGCGCCCGCCGGTTTCCACGTCGTATATATATACGTCGAAGTAGCGCTCGTCGCGCTCGTTGGAGGCGACGGCGACGTAACGGCCGTCGCGGCTCCAGTCGCCGTAGCGGTATATGATTTCGGGGTTGTCCGTTAGCGCCTCGACCCCCGAGCCGTCGTCGTTCATCAGGTAGAGCTGGTCGCGCTCGTCGCCGCCGACGTCGGCCGCCGCCAGGACCTTCCCGGTGACCGGGTGCGCGACGGCGTACGAGACGCCCTCGTCGAAGAACGTTA
>CBFCYS010000179.1:0-4424 GCA_965602215.1 uncultured bacterium | reverse complement strand
TTTGTATAATGCGCGTAAATGTCGTCCGGCGAGCAGCTATCCAATTGGATGAATTTATCTTCTCCGCCGTCCCAGTAAAGCAGCCTGTTGGGGTCCCTATCGTCGACGTGTTCGATGTCGACGTTGAAAGACCATTGAAGGAGGGCATCTTCTACACCCCATTCGGGACCACCATCACCGATGGTAAATAGTAGGTAGGTATAATCGGTTGGCGGTTCGGGTTCGTACCATGTATATATGTCTTCGTCCCAATAACGCATTAAAGCCTTTTCCGACGCATCTAGCAGATGTCCTTCATCTGCTAGGTCTTTCGGATTTTCGAACCACTCCGGCCGGGCATTAGTTGCACCGGACCAGGCGTTATTGCACGGGGCATTTGTTACGGTCTCATCCGCGTAAGAAATTAATCCTATCCCCAAGCACGCGGTCCCTATGAGTATTCTCCTCAACATTTCGTATCCCCTTTCCGTTTTTAACGTTAGTCCCTACAGTTAATAACTCCCCTTACGTAATCTCACCTCGTTTCTCTCTTTTACCTTATATTATGAAATACCCCCCTGACAGAATCTGTCAGTCTTTGGCCTAGATAAAATAATAAGTATAATATATTTAGCGTGCGTAAAAAAACCGGCCCTCGCGGGCCGGCTTTTACTTCGCGAAAGTATCGCTTAGCCGATATACAACCTCTTGACCCGCCGGCCGGTAAAGTAGTCGAAGACGGATTTGGTGACGACGATGGCGGTGAACATCGACGCCAGGATGCCTATAGTGAGCGTTACGGCGAAGCCGCGCACCGGCCCGGTGCCGAAGAGGTACAGGAACACCGCGGCGATGACGGTGGTGACGTTCGAGTCGAAGATGGTCAGTAAGGCGCGGCGGTAGCCGGTATCCACCGCGGCCTTGACCGTCTTCCCGGCCCGCAGCTCCTCCCGTATTCGCTCGTAGATAAGGACGTTGGCGTCTATGGCCATCGCCACCGAGAGTATCAGGCCGGCGATCCCCGGCAACGTGAGCGTCGCGTGCAGCAGGACCATAACGGCGACTACGATGACGAGGTTGAAGAGAAGGGCTATGTCGGCGACGACGCCGGCGAGGTGGTAGTAAAACACCGTCAGAAAGATGATGACGACGAAGGCCACGAGCATGGCGATGACGCCGTTGCGGATGGCGTCGCGGCCCAGCGACGGCCCGACTACCTGTTCCTGGATCTGCCATAACTTGGCGGGCAACGCACCCGAGCGGAGGACGAGCGACAGGTCGGACGCTTCGTCGCTCGTGAAGTTACCGGTTATCTCGCCGCGGGTCGTAATGCGGGATTGAATGACGGGCGCCGACTGGACGAAACCGTCCAACAGAATGGCGAGGCGCTCCTTGATGTGGGCGCCGGTCAATTCGCCGAAGATGCGCGCGCCCTCGTTGTTCCAGGTGAACTCGACGTTGGGGTTACCGTATTGGTCGTAGCTCATCTGGGCGTTGCGCAGGTACTTGCCGGTGATGGGCGTCTCCTCGGTTACCAGGTATACGGACCGGTAGTCGCCGCCGAGATCAATGTGCGTCTCGTCATTCTCGGCTCGCACGGCATTGGAATACACGACTACCCAACCGTCGGGTACGAGTCCCATCCCGGGCGCCCGGGCGAAAACCTCCTTCACCCATTCGTAATCTTCCTCGTAGAAGACGGTATCGCCGCGGATGGTCTGGAGCTTGTCGCCCAGCGCGGCGTACTTGCCGCCGGCCGCCTCCTCGCCCTTAATACTGTCGTATTCCTGAATCAACTTGTACAGCGCGTCGGAGGGATTGACGATTTTGAATTCCAGAAGCGCCGTCGTCCCGATGAGTTCCTTGGCCCGGGCCGGGTCCTTGATGCCGGGCAGTTTGACGACGATGCGGTTGCGGCCCTCGCTCTGGATCTCGGGCTCGGCCACGCCCAGCTCGTCGACGCGCTTGCGGATTATCTCGACCGTCAGGTTGACGGCGTCGCGGAGATCTTTGTCGGATAGGCCGGTCTCGTCGACCTCGTAAATGAGGTAAATGCCGCCCTTGAGGTCGAGGCCCAGCTTAATAGCCCGCTTGGGCAGTACGCGGCCGACGGGCGCGAGCCACGACGGGAACTCGGTCTCGTAACCGCCGGGCCAATTCAGGACGAAGTGGTCCTCCTCGTAGTCGTCCTGCCACCACCGGTAGAAGTTGATAGTCGGACAGACGTAGAGAAAAGCCAGGACGGCGACGATTATTATTAAAGTCGCGCGTAAGACGGTGCGATAACGCAAGGCTGGTTACCTCCGGGAAGCGGTTTATTTCGACGGTTGCCGTATGGGGCGGCTCTCGCCGTCCACGTAATACTCGAGCGGCGTCAGCGTCGCCGGCAGCGAACCCGACGACAACAGCAGCGCGATGTCCGCGGCGCGCACCTCGTCGAGCTCGCCTATTATCCGGCCGCTCTTGTAAGTCTGCTCTTTGACGCGAGCGGTGTAGAACAGCTCGTCGTCGAACACCACCGCGAGCGCTTCGCCGACGTGACGGGCCGTGAGGCCCGAAAAAATAACGCCGTCGCGGTCGCTAAGTTCGAAGTGGACCTCCGGCTCGCCGCCCGACCCCTTCACCGCGGCGGCGTCCACGGCGCTCGTGACGGCCATGCCGTCGCCGGTCGTAAGCGCGGCTTTGTATACGTCGCCGCCCTCGGCCTCAAGCGTACGGCTCCACACTACCCTCCCGCCGGGTTCGAGAGCGGCCCGAAGCACCCCCGCTACGTCGTCACGGTCCGAACCGGCGACCAAAACGACGTTGCCGTGTGCGTACGGCAAGAGCCGGTCGCCGGGCCACCCCGCCGCGGCCAGCGTCTCGACGAATTCGCCGCGTTCGGCTACGGCCTGCAGCTCTAATAGGCCCGGCGCCGTCAGGATCTCGAGCGCCCGCGCCGGGTCCGGGCAGTCGAAGAGCTCCACCGTAATCTGCCCCTCGCCCGGGCCGCGTTCGATATTGTGCCGCCGCGCCAGCTGCGCCGCCCGCCGCTCGAGAATCGGCAATAACTTCGCCGTCGCGGCCGGGACGTCGGCCTCGGCTACGCCGCCCACCGCCAGGAGGACGCGCACGTCGTGCAGGCCGGGGCCGGGGCCCTCCCGCTCGGGCTTCTCGACGCGGGGGATTTCCTCTTCGGGCGGCTTTTCGGCCTCCGGCCGTACCCGGGGGATATATTCCTCCGGCAAGCCCGACGCCCAAACAAACGCCGCTGCCGTCAGTACAAAAAAAGTCAGCCTTTTCAGCATAGGGTTTTCGACTGGTAGATTTTATAATATCGTCGCGGGCGTGTCAAACTCAAAAGGATTAAGCCCGCATAAGGCCCCGCGGCCTGAAGATCGCCACCGCGACCATTAGCGCGCCGAAGATGAGGTAACGGAAATCCGCCAGGAAGCGCAACAGCTCCGGGAACGACGCCAGGATGACCGCGCCGATTATCGCGCCGGGGATGGAACCCATCCCGCCCACGACCACCATACACAGCACTATCGCCGACTCGAAAAAGACGAACGAGTTGGGCGAGACGAAGAGGTTGAAGGAGACGAAAAACGCGCCCGCGGCGCCGCCGAAGGCCGCCCCCAGCGCGTACGCCAGCGTCTTGTAGCGCGAGAGGTGAACGCCCATCGCCGCGGCGGCCGTCTCGTTGTCGCGGATGGCCAACAGCGCGCGCCCGGGCCGCGAGCGCCGCAGGCGATATACGACGTATACCGCCACCGCCAGCAAGATTAAAACCAGGAAGTAGTAGCGCAAGTAGCCGCCGCGAGCGGCGTCGAAGCCGAACGAGAACGCGCCTATCGACGGCGGTTCGATGCCGCGTAAGCCCATCGGGCCGTTGGTCAGGCCGACCCAGTTGGTAAACGTCATGCGCACGATCTCGCCGAAACCCAGCGTAACGATGGCGAGGTAGTCGCCGGAAAGGCGCAGCGTCGGCAGGCCGCGGAGGACGCCCAATAGCGCCCCGGCCGCCGTCGCCACCGGCAGCGCCGCCCAGAACGACCAGCCGCACTTGAGCATCAACAGCGCCGCGGTGTACGCGCCGATGCCGTAGAACGCGATGAAGCCCAGGTCGAGGACGCCGGTGAAGCCGACGATGACGTTGAGGCCCAACGCCAGGATGGCGTAGATGCCGATATTCACCGTGACGCGGAGCCAGTATTGGTCGCGGACGACGAACGGCACTATCGCGAGCGCCACCACGAAGAACGCGATAAGCAGGACCTTCGTCCGCGCGAAGAGCAGCGAGCCGACGGCGACGGCCGCCGCGACGGCGACGAGGCCGACGGGCAGGTTGAGGACCGTCAGGCCCAGCGCCACGGCCCCGGCTATCGCGACGAATATGGCCGCGGCCCGCGCCGGGTACTGCAGCAGCGCGCCTATATTACGCTCGAAGCGCTCGAGGTCGGATG
>CBFCYS010000178.1:0-4472 GCA_965602215.1 uncultured bacterium | reverse complement strand
ATTATACAACGACGCCTACGCCGCCACAAACGAAAAGGGCGCACGGCCGTGCGCCCCTACGTTATCGTAATGACGGCGGCCTACTCCCCTACTTGACGGCCTTCGTCGTCGCCGGGTACGCCGCTATCTCTTCGGGTAAGGCGTCCGGTACGTGGGTCAAATACGCCATTATGTCGAACGTCTTGCGTATAATCCGGCGGTTCGCCGCTTCGTCGTAGGCCTTGAAATCCCCGGGCGTAATCAAACCCTCGTCGCCGGCGCTCACGTCGAGCATCGTGACCGGCGTCTCGTTCGAGTAGTCGAAATCGGCCGGCCTGAAGTACCGCCGCTTCGGGTTCTTCCTGGACTGGAAGTAAACGACGCCGTCGGGTACATCCATGACCCAGCTCCACATGGTCCCGTAGTGGTACAGTGTGCCGGCCTCGTAGGTGACGCTCTCGAGAGCATCGAACGCGCAGTCGGTGGGCGTAACGCCCGAAGCGCCGTCGTACGCGTTCGCATGAGCGGCTACGCGGACGAAGCGGTCCGGCGACGACATCGACTGGGGGAGCGCCTTCTTTCCGCCGAAACCCTCGTACCACACCAGGTCTATTACGGAGTCGGCGTAGGTATTGTTGGTTATAGCCGTAATGGGCGCGGTATCGCCGGTGTGACACACGACGGCGCCGCGGATGAATTCGATTATGGCGACGTCGCCCTTCTTGTCGACCACGAAGAAGTGGATGGGCGCGATATGCTCGAACTCCTCAACGCGCACTTTGGCGAGGCTCGCGACGACCTCCTTAACCGTGGCGGCGGTATCGAGCTGGTATTGGACCCATTGGCCGTTGAGTATGGCGTGCCGCTTGTCGGCCGGTTCGTATTGCGACTCCGGCAGCCACAGCGTCGCCAGGACCAGGCCGGCTTCGTTCACGCCGTCGATGGCGAACTCGCGCCCCAGTATATTGAACGAGACGCTGCCGTATTTCGATTCCCATTTAACCGGTTTATCGACGTGAAAGGCCGTTTTCTCTATGCCGCGTTTGTTGACAAAGATCAGGCCGTAATCGCCCACCCAATCGAAATTCCGTCCTACCGCCGCCGTGTCGCCGTCGACCAGGCAGACCGCGGAGCAGGCCGAGCTCAAAGTCGGCGCGAGGTACAAAACGGCAACCGCCAACGAAGCTATCCTGAGCAACCGTTCCATTTTCACTCCTTCTTTTAAATGATAACCGCCGTGGACTCGGCCGGTAAGGTCCAGCCAACGTCCAGCGTAAGCTACCATACGGTAATATTATTATCAAGGGATACCGCCGCCCCCGGCGACCTATACCGGCCGCTTGAGCGGCCGGTCCATAACCCGCGTAGCGCCTAACCGTCGGCTTTAGCCGGCGGGTTAAAGTGGCTACGCCCGGAGATACGAACCCCACGTTCATAAACCGTCGCCCGCCCTCAATCAACCCTTGCCAAACGCGCCCCGTTTTCCTATTATTCCAGCGAGGCCCCCTATTCACAAAGAGAAGGAGCCGCGATTATGACCGACGTAAAATCCATAAAATGCCCCAACTGCGGCGGCGCGGTACACGGCGCCGGCGCCGTAACCTGCCCCTATTGCGGCTCCGCCCTCGAGGTCACCAAAACCGACCGCGAGCAAATCCGCGCCGTCAAGCGCGCTTTCGGGACCGCCGGCGTCGACGTCGGCGTCAAGCCGCCGTTTGTCTTCCAACACCTCCCCGGCGTGGAGATAACACGCGAGACGAAGGATATCCCGTTCGAGCCGAAGTTGATTTTCTCGCACCTGCCGGGGGGCGAGCCGAAGGGAACCCTTCGCGAGGAAGCCGACGCCGTACTCGACATCGCCCGACGGACGCAGGAAGCCATCAACCGCGAGGACATGGACGCCTATATGGCGTGCATCACCGCGGCGGACGAGAAGTTCCGCCGGAAGGCCCAGGAGGGCGCGAATACCCAGTTCGTAACCACCGATATGAAGCGCTTCACGCCGGCGGTGGACTTCCGGAAGCTGTCGCCGACGGAGGCCGAAGTCGTCGTAACGGTCGAGGTCTTCGTCTTCCTCAACTCCGGCGGCGTCAATCACATGCAGGTACCTTTCGGGTGGAAGCTGCGGAAAGAGGGAGGCCGGTGGCTGGTTTACGCCTCCGGCATCGGCGGCGCGGGCGGCGTCAGCAAGCTGGGGATACTTATAATATCGGTCGTCGCGCCCGTCGTGATAGGCGTCATCATCGCCGTCGTTTCGGCCGTCTCGCAATGCGGCGACGACAACCAACCCGCCGGACCGTCCGGCGATGAGGTCACCGTATGGAAGGCGGACAGCCGCAAAACGCCCATGCCCGACACGTGGTTCAAGGCCAAGACTAACATCACGCTTTACGAGATGCCCGACGACGACAGCGAAACGGAAGCGATACTTAAGGCGGGCGGCGAATTCCAGGTCATGAGCGCGTACGACGAGTGGTTCCACGTCAGTACGAGAAACCATACCTGGGGCTGGGTGCCGGCCGACGTAATCAAGGCCAACCTGGGTAAGGACTACGCGCTCGTCGACCGACGATGAAGCGAATGGAAAACCCGCCCTTCCGGGCGGGTTTTTTTTGGAAAAATCCCGGCAGCGCTTTTATTTATTCGCTCACGGCCGGCGTGAGGTCCTCGAAGACCTCCTCCGTGGGGAGCGGCACGTTAATAGGTTCGGCGGCGTCGAGCGGCGCGCGCATCAAATCGATCATGTGGACGCGGCGCGTGTCGACGGTATGGATGTAGTAGCGGCGGTTCTTGAGGTCCGCGGCGCTGGTCCAATCCGTTTGCTCGAGCATCGGCTGGCCGGCCGGGCCCGCGCCGCGCACCGTCCCCAGCGGAATGTCGAACTGGTTGAGGACGTGGAACGCCTGGACGACGGCCTCGTCCGCCGTCTTGACAGGAACGACGGCGCTCTTCAGGAAGGCGGCGCGTATGAAACGCGACGGCGGCGTAAAGTCTCCCGGCAGGCCGCGCAGGCCGGAGCCGTGGCCGAACTGCGTCACCGTCAAGGCGCCGAGCTCGAGCTCCGGCGCGTCCCGGGGCGATAGGTTGACGTAACTCTTCAAGTTCGTGAGGTGCCAATCGAACGTCGGCGCGTTCGTGATTACGCCCAGCGGATCGTCGTGGACCGTAAGCTCGCCGCGGACGTATTCGAAAACGGCGGCCGCGCCCGATTCGTCGGCGACGAGCCAGTGGAACGGCGCGCCGCCGCCCCACCCCGGCGCCTCGAACGTCGCGTCCGCGACCTTCACTTGCGGCAGCCCCTCCTTGACCTCGGCCACCGTCGCGTAGTTGGAGAGGATCCACGTCGCCAACTCGAAGGGCGCCAGCGTCTTGCCGGCGTCGCCCTCGGCTACTTTCTGGTAGTCGGCGTAATGCGCGAACATAAACACGCCGGTCGCCAGGCCCGCCTCGTTGACGCCGTCGGCCACGTGCGGGAGGCCGAACGTGTTCGCTCCGGTGAAGGCGTACTTAGCGGTCCACTTCACGCCGGGACTCCCCCACGGCGTCGTGCCCACGTACGCGGTGCCGCGCGGCACGACGGCCAGGCCCCATTCGACGAGGCCGCCGCCCAGCTCCATCGTGCGGGCGAATACGGTCGAGCCGTCCTCGGCCTTGAGCGTTATGCCGGTACACGCGCCGGCGCCATGCGGCGCCGCGGCCGCGGCCGCAAGGGCCAAGGTCAGTAATAGCGCCCAACGGGAAACATATCTCAATTCTATACCTCCTATATGAATGTCGGAACTCGTTGTAAGCTAATCGGCATAAATTAACAAACGTCCGGACGCAAGTCAACGTTCGTATTAAAACCGGCCGCTTCGACGGCCGGGAAGTGGGGCCGGCTTTCCAGCCGGCCGTTTTTGCCAGACAGGAATGTCCGGCCCACCGGTATAATGTAGGGGCCGACCTTCAGGTCGGCCCGGAGCGCCCTACTCCCCCAAGGCATCTAAAAGTAGGGGCCGACCTTCAGGTCGGCCCGCCGTAATCTTTTATAAAGGATTATTGTGGCCGCACCTAAAGGTACGGCCCTACGTTTTACTTACCCGGGAGATTAGGAGAAATCGAGAGCGGTTAAGAGGAAGGGGGCGTAAACGCCCGTTCAATTCGAATACGCTACGTAATCTTCGCTTACCCGGTTTACGTCGAAAGCCTCCGAATCCGACCACAATTCCTCGGAGCGTAAGTCATCGTAGAAGGTCCGCGTGCAGATAACGTCGGCGCCGTCCCAAAACGCGCGATAAGCGACAACCCCCATGCCCTCCTCGCCTTCCATTTCCGGCGTCGCTTCCATTACGACTTCGAACAACATGTCGTGGAAGTTCCACGCCTCGTATATCTCGCAACCGCATTTATTCGGGTAGTGAGTTAGGATATGCTCCCAAAGAGTGTGGAAGCCGACCGCGGTGTCGAACTCGGAGGCGAGAAAACGTTGCGACTCGTCCACGCGCCAGGGGTAG
>CBFCYS010000177.1:0-4494 GCA_965602215.1 uncultured bacterium | reverse complement strand
TGGGCCGCGGCCGCGAAGTACGGCGACGCGGCCTTCTACGTTGACGGCGAAAGCAACGACATCCACGACGCGGGCCTTTACCACCTATGGTTAAGAGATACGTTATGGGTGGGTGACAACCAATCCCGATACGGTTGCGGGAATTACCCGGGGAAGACCGGCGTCGCCACCGTATACACCGGCGCATTCTGGGTCGGCACTAACGCCTGGGGGAAGCCCCGCGTAAGCGGCGATAACCCGCCCAATAGGGTCGAATGGCACAACATGCTGGGCCTCTTATGGAGCGACGGCTCAAGTTGGAACCAAAGGCCGACCTACATCGGGAAACGCGGCGCGCTCGATTCGTATCTCAAGGTCGACGACCGCGACGCGAAGGAAGAAGGGCCTATCGGCCTGGTAGTCGAACAACACGGCATGCAGTGGTCCAATACTACAAACGACGACTACATCATATTCCAAACCCACATGCTTAACAAGTCGGGCCGTAACTTATCCGACGAGTACATCTGCCTCTACTACGACTTCGACATCGGCGGCTCGCTGTCCTACATCAACGACAAGGTCGGCATCGATTACCCGCGTAAAATGCCGTACATGTACGACGACGATACGGCGGCGACCGTCGGCCTTCGCATCCTCGACGGGAAACCCCATACCCTGGGCGTTCCCAGCCTCATGGAACGCCCCGATACCGACGGCGAGAAGTGGGCAATTATGACCTCGGGTAAATGGATCGAAAAAAGCGAGCCATACGACTGGAGTATTTGCCTTTCCAGCGGCCCGCACGTCTGCGCTAACAACGAAAAACTCCGGTTCGCGTTCGCCGTCGTGGCCGGCGCGAACCTGTCGGAGCTGCAGGCCAACGCCGACGCCGCGTACAACAAATATTGGGAAATCCACACCGGCGTAGAAACGCTCTGGGCGAGAGCGCTTCCCGGCGCGGTCGAACTCAACTGGGAACCCGATATCAACTACGCCGGCTTCAACGTGTTCCGCGCCGACGCGAACCGCCCCGCAACCGAAGTCAAAATCAACAGCCACTTAATCGCGGGTCGGAAACCGTTCAGGTACGTCGACTCGACCGTCGCGGCCGATACAACGTACGATTACACCCTCGAGGCCGTGACGTTGAACGGCGGTAAGGAACGGTACGGCCCAATCAGAGTTAAGGCCGAGGGGAAAACCAAGCCGTTATCCTTCTGCTTGGCCCAGAGTTTCCCCAACCCGGCGCGCGCGACGACGACCATAGCGTTTACGCTCGCTGAGGGCGGCGACGTAACGCTGGAGGTGTTCGACCTGAGCGGCCGAAAGGTCGCCACGGTCGCGGAAGGATACCGTCCCGCCGGCGAAAATGAGGCCACACTCGATACGGGTACGTTGGCCGCGGGGGTATACATCTACCGCTTGCGGGCCGGCGATAAAGTTGCCGCGAAACGGCTCGCGGTGGTTAAATAACAAAGACGGATAGCGGCGCCGGCATAAAATACCGGCGCCGGGTTTCGCTTACGTCGGCGAGGAAGGCCGCGACCCGGCGGACATCGCCGCCGTAATCGAACGCCATAAAGCGGAGATAGCGACGATTTACGACACGTACCTCGACGCCGGCCTGGGCATCGAAGGGACCGTAGTCGTCAAGTTTACCGTCGCTAGTACGGGGGCGGTAACGGCCAGCGAGGTCGCGGAGGCCACTACGGATTGCAAACTTTTCGAAGAGGCGATCGCCGCCGCCGTCGCGAAGTGGGACTTCGGCCCGGGCGCGGGCGACGCCGTAACGGTACGCTACCCCTTTACGTTCACGATTCCGGTAAAACCGGGAGAGTGACCGTTTTCACAATATTTCCCGAAGCTATTGTCTTATAATGATTTATGGGCTAGTAAAATAAAAAGGGCACGATTATCTACTTGACTTACGCAGGGGGCAGGTGTAGAATTTCTTCGTAAGTTAACGTAAGGATAATACGCCAAGGGAGGCGTGCATGCAAAAGAGAATAGTAACGACGGCGGCAGTATTGCTCTTTATCGCCGGC
This sequence comes from uncultured bacterium, assembly GCA_965602215.1. Taxonomy (GTDB): domain Bacteria; phylum RBG-13-66-14; class B26-G2; order WVWN01; family WVWN01; genus WVWN01. Next base: position 2,467 of record CBFCYS010000177.1, on the reverse strand, counting down.
GCGAGTTGGGCCGCGGACGCGAAGTACGGCGACGCGGCCTTGTGCTTTGACGGCGAGACCAACGACATCCACGACGCGGGCCTTTACCACGTATGGTTAAGAGACACGTTATGGGTGGGTGATAACCAATCCCGATACGGTTCCGGGAATTACCCGGGGAAGACCGGCGTCGCTACCTTATACACCGGAGGATTCTGGGTAGGTACTAACGCCTGGGGAAAGCCTCGCGTAAGCGGCGATTACACGCCCTATAGAGTCGAATGGCACAACATGCTGGGCCTCTTATGGAGCGACGGCTCGAGTTGGAACCGAAGGCCGACCTACATCGGGAAACGGGGCGCGCTCGATTCGTATCTCAAGGTCGACGACCGCGACGCGAAGGAAGAAGGGCCTATCGGCCTGGTAGTCGAACAACACGGCATGCAGTGGTCCGATGCTACGAACGACGACTACATCATCTTCCAAACCCACCTCCTCAACAAATCAGGCCGCACCCTAACCGATGAATTCGTTTGCCTATACTTCGACTTCGACATAGGCGGCGCGACGTCGTACGATGACGACTACGTACGCATCGACTACGGCCGGAAGATGCCGTACATGCACGACGACGAACCAAAACACCCGTACGTTGGGCTCCGCATACTCGACGGGAAACCGCATACGCTGGGCGTTCCCAGCATCGTGGAAGACCCCGATACCGACGCCAAGAAGTGGGCGTTAATGACCTCGGGCAAATGGATAGAACAGAAAGAGCCGTACGACTGGCGGGTGTGCTTGTCGAGCGGCCCGCACGTCTGCGCCAATAACGAGAAGCTCCGGTTCGCGTTCGCGGTGGTAGCGGGCGCGAACTTGGCCGAACTCCGGGCCAACGCGGACGCCGCGTACAATAAATATTGGGAAATCCACACCGGCGTGGAAACGTTTTGGGCGCGTACGCTTTCCGGCGCGGTCGAACTTAACTGGGAACCCGATATCAACTACGCCGGCTTCAACGTGTTCCGCGCCGAGGCGAACCGCCCCGCAACCGAAGTCAAAATCAACAGCCACTTAATCGCGGGTCGGAAACCGTTCAGGTACGTCGACTCGACCGTCGCGGCCGATACAACGTACGATTACACCCTCGAGGCCGTGACGTTGAACGGCGGTAAGGAACGGTACGGCCCAATCAGAGTTAAGGCCGAGGGGAAAACCAAGCCGTTATCCTTCTGCTTGGCCCAGAGTTTCCCCAACCCGGCGCGCGCGACGACGACCATAGCGTTTGAGCTGGCCGAAGCCGGCGACGTAACGCTGGAAGTGTTCGACTTGAGCGGGCGGAAAATCGCCACCGTCGCGGAGGGTTACCGTTCCGCCGGCGAAAACGAGGCGGTGCTCGACACCGGCAACCTGGCCGCCGGCGTTTATGTCTACCGCTTGCGAGCCGGCGATAAAACCGCGACCAAAAGGCTCGCGGTAGTTAAATAGAGGTTCCAAACGAAAGCAAGGCGGCGCCGGCCGCGTTGGGCTGGCGCCGCGGAACGTACGATAATCCAAGGAGGGGATGTCCGATGAAGAGGATAATAATCCTCGCGTTCGTCACGGCGCTGGTCGCCGGGGCGGCGTTGGGTGGATTGGGCGACGTCGTAAGTTCATTCCGGGCGCCTTCGACGGAACTACGGGGCTTGGCGCGCTCCAACACTTACCTCTACGCCATATGCTACACTACCCCCAACGTTATTTATCGTTTCAACCCGGATACCGGTTTGATACGGGGCGTATGGGAAACGCCACGGCCCGAATATAACCGCGGCCTCGCCTTCTCCTGGGGGGGCCACCTGTGGATCGGCTGCTACCAGAACGATACCGTATACGATTGTAACCACCTAACGGGTTCTTTAAACAACTCCTGGTCCGCGGGCCACGATCCCTACGGCCTCGCCCCGCAATGCACGGGCGACGGCGGTCGTGGAACGACGGCCTTGTTCTCTTCCGAGAATCTCCCCGGCTATACCTGGCGCCACAGACTGAGTAACGGAAGCATACTCTCGTCCTTCCAACCGGGGGCGGGGAGGTGGGACATCGCGTACGACCATCGCAACAAGTTAATATGGACGCCGTCCTACGGCGGCATATTTGGGTATAGAGTCAACGCGTCGCGGCCGGTCGCCTCTTTCGCCCCACCTGCTACGGAAGCCACGGGGATGGCCTACCACGGCGAGTACCTCTTTATTGGCTGCACGAATGGCTACGTCTACCGCGTCCATTGCCCCGGTACCGTACCGGTCTCCCCGGCGTCGCTGGGAAAAATTAAGGCGCTTTATCGTTAACTAAAACGCCACGCAATAAAGGGAGGCGGACATGAAGACGAGAATAATAACGACTGCGGTAATACTGTTCTTTATCGCCGGCGCGAGTTGGGCCGCGAACGCGAAATACGGCGACGCGGCCTTCTACGTTGACGGCGAAAGCACCAACGTTCACGACGCGG
>CBFCYS010000176.1:0-4515 GCA_965602215.1 uncultured bacterium | reverse complement strand
GTTAGTCCGGACGTTCTTGACAAGGGAGCTCGAGGGTGGTAACCTTACGGCTAAAAAAGCATAGGAGAAGATATGAAGTTTATCGCGGTTTTGATATTGACGTGCGCCGCCTGCGCCGGGGCGGTCCTTCCGGGCGAGTTGTTGGTCAGCAGTCCCAACCTCGTCGAGCCCTCCGGCGAGGCGGGCATTTGGTATCTGGCGGAGACGCCGTCGGGTTACTTCTACCTGGCGGACCGTCGGGCGCTGCCGCTGCTGGCGCCGTACCGCATCTGGCACGACGACCCCGAGACGTCGACGTATTATCTGGCGTACGAGTACGCGCCGGGCGAGGCGGCCCGGGCGGACGCTTTCGGCGACGTTACCCCGCTCGGCGGCGACGCGTACCTCTTGACGACGACGCGCGGCCGCGACGCGGATTTGAGTTCCGCCGGCTTGCGGCTCGAGTTTATGCGGTTGGCGCCGACGACGCGGACCTCGGCCCGGGACGCTGGCGAGGAGCCGTCCCCCGCGTACGACGCCAACGTGAACGCCGCCCTTAAAACGATTACCCGCGACGAGGTTAAAAACTACCTCCAGACGCTGCAGGATTTCGGGACGCGGTTCTCGTACGCGGAGGGGTACGCCGAGGCCGCGGCCTGGGCGTACGACTTCTTCGACGAGCTGGGGTACGAGACGTCGTACGACGAGTTCTTCGGCGTCGAGTTCGACGCCGCTTCGACGCCGACCGACGGCCGCAAGGCCTGGATCGCCACCGACGGCGGCACTATTTACCACACTAAAAACCGCGGTAACACCTGGAATAAGCAGGACGCTCCCGCCCGGGGGTTCCTGTGGAGCGTCCAGTTCGTGAACGAGAACGTCGGCTACGCGGTGGGAGCCGGCGGGACGTGCGTTAAGACCGCGAACGGCGGCGCGACGTGGGTGCCACAGCGCGTACCCTTCGACGGCTATCTCTTCGGCGTGAGCTTCCTCGACGCGCGAAACGGTTGGGTAGCCGCGGACGAAGGCCGAATCTACGCGACGCCCGACGGCGGCGCGTCGTGGACCCGCCAGACCACGCCCACGAGCGAACGGTTGTACGACATATCCATGGCCGACGCGACGCACGGCTGGGCGTGCGGCCGGGAGGGTGTCATACTCCGCACCGAGGACGGCCTAACGTGGACCCGGCAGCTCAGCACCACCACCACCCGGCTTTACGGCATCTACGCCGTGAGCGCCGACGAGGCGTGGTGTTGCGGCTGGTCGAAGATGCTGCTCCACACCACCGACGGCGGCGCCACCTGGACCCGCGTAAACCTCAACGAGCCCTCCTACGCTTATTTCACCGACGTTCGCTTCGGCGACGCCCGCCACGGTTACGTCGTCGGGTGGGACGGCGCGTTCCTGTACACCGACGACGGCGGCGCCACCTGGAAATATAAAAAGGTCTGCGAGGAGAGCTTCCAGGGTTGCGATTTCACGGCCGGCGCTTTCGGCCTGCTCGCGGGCTCCATGGCGCTGTACCGGACCGCCGACGGCGGCGGAACCTTCAACTCGTTGGCGGAAAATTTCGACGACAAATGGTCGAACGTGGTCGCCGAGAAGAAGGGCAAGGTTAACCCGGACGAAATCATAATCTTGTGCGGCCATATGGATTCCATATCCGAAGTGCCGCTGGAGAGCGCGCCCGGCGCCGACGACAACGGCTCCGGGACCGCGGCCACGCTGGCCGGGGCGCGCGCCCTCGCCGGGCTGGACTTCGAGCGAACGCTGCGGTTCATCGCCTGGTGCGGCGAGGAGGAAGGCCTTTTGGGCAGCGCGCATTACGCTCGGAACGCGGCCGAACGAGAAGAGGAGATCGTGGCCGTCGTCAACCTCGACATGGTGGCGTACGACGAGGAGAAAGGCCAACGCGACGACACCTCCGACTTCGCCAATGACGCGTCGACGTGGCTCGCCCAATACCTTATAGATGTGGGCGGCTTATACAAAATCGACCATATATTCGACCTTATCGTCGACCCCGGCGCCAACCGTTCGGACCACGCGTCCTTTTGGAACGTCGGTTACGATGCCATATTCCTGATCGAGGGCGAGAAGGGCCCGGGCGGCGTTACCGAGTACCCCTACTATCATACGACCCGGGACACCGTAGACAAATTGAATATGAAACTCCAGCTCGACTGCTCCCGCGTCGCCGTCGGTACGGTCGCGCACCTCGCGCACTTGTACGGCGCGGCCACCGTACCCGAGCCGCCCGCCGGCGGGCCGGCGGCGTTCGCCGTTTACCCCAATCCCTTCAAGGCCGGCTCGGCCGCGGGCCACATCCGCTTCGACGGCCTTACCAGCGTCTGTACGATAGAGGTGTACGACCTCTCGGGCCGCCGGGTTTTCTCTCTCTATCACGATGCCGAAATGACGTATTACGATTGGCCGGTCGTATCGGATAACGGCGAGGCCGCGGCCTCCGGCGTCTACTTCTACCGCGTAACGGGCGACGGTATGGACGAGAGCGGCAAGCTGGCGATAATTCGCTAAGGGCGAATTTCAACAAGAAAAGAAGCCGGCCTGGGAAGGCCGGCTTTTTTATTCGGGGGAGTTTCCGCGCCTAGCCGAGTTCGGTGGTCGGCGCGGTTTCGGGGTTGTAGGAGGGGACGAGCTCGCTCAGGAGCCGGGCCGTCAGCTCGTGGTCCATCGCCGCCGCGGCCTCCTCCAGTTGGCGTATCTTGGGCGTCACCTCGTCGGCCTTGGCCTTGATGGGCGGCGGGATGGCCACCATAATTTCGTCGACGGGGGTTTCCTTCAGGTCCTCGTACGAGGCGAAGAGCTCCTCGTTCAGCCGCTCGCCGGCCTTAATGCCGATGAACTCGAGCGATATGTCTTTCTCGGGGACGTATCCCGAGAGGCGGATGAGGTCGTACGCCAGGTCGACGATGCGCACCGGCTTGCCCATGTCGAGGATCATTATCTCGCCGTTCTGGCCTATGGCCGACGCCTGGATGAGGAGCTGCACGGCCTCGTACACCGTCATGAAGTAGCGCGTCATGTCGCGGTGGGTTATGGTCACCGGTCCGCCCTGGGCGATTTGGTTCTTGAAGAGCGTAATGACGCTGCCGCGCGAGCCGAGCACGTTGCCGAAGCGGACGGTGACGAATTCGGTAGGGCCCCGGTCGCGTATGCACTGCACCACCAACTCGGCCACCATTTTCGCGGCCCCCATGGCGCTCACCGGATTCACCGCTTTATCGGTGGATATCAGGACGAAGCGGCCGGCGCCGGCCCGGAGCGCCTCCTCCGCGACGACGTGGGTGCCGGTAACGTTGTTCTTGACCGCCTCCTCGATGTTCCGCTCCATCAGCGTTATGTGTTTGTGCGCGGCGGCATGGTATATGATGTCGGGCCGGTAGCGTTCGAGTATCGCCCGCATGTGGCCCCGGTCGCGGATGTCGCCCACTACCGGCACGGCGTTCGCGGCGCCGAACTTCTGCTCCAGCTCGAGCGCGACGTTGAAGATGCTGTTCTCGCCGTGGCCCAGCAGGACCAGTAGCGCCGGGTCGAACGACGTGAGTTGGCGGCAGAGTTCCGAGCCGATGGAGCCGCCGGCGCCGGTGACGAGGATGCTTTTGCCGGTCACGCTCTCCCGTATCGGCTCGAGCTCGAGTTCGATGGGGTCGCGCTTGAGGAGGTCCTCGACCTCGACTTCGCGGAGCTGGCTTAAGCGCGCGTCGCCGTGGATTATTTCGAAGACGCCGGGAAGGATGCGGTACGTAATGGCGGCCGCCATACACCGTTCCGCTATACGGCGCACGACGGCGCCGCCCGCCGACGGCATCGCGATGAGGACCTCGTCGACGCCGTGCCGTTCGGACGCGGTGCCCACTTCGGCTGTGACGCCCACCACCGGTATGCCGGCGACCTCCCGGCCCGTCTTGCCGCGGTCGTCGTCCAGGAAGGCGACCGCTTCAAGGCCCAACCGGGGGTGCTTGGCTATCTCGCGGGCGATCATCTCGCCCGCCTCGCCGGCGCCGCAGATGATCACCTTTTTAATTTTACTGGAAGGGGGAGAATCCATTGTCGTTAATAGCCCGCGTTAAACCTCAGGGCACCTCCGTCGCCACCGTATAGTCGTCGCCGATGATGATTTTAACGTCGTACGCGGGGGGCTCGAGCCGCTCGTCGCCGAGGCCGAAGAGCGCCGCCGCCCGGAGCGCGGCCTCGCGCTTTCCCTCCGGCGCTTCGATAACGGTCTCCTTGTAGTCGAAGGTGGCGGCGTTGCCCACCGCCACGACGGTGTAGCCGTTCGCCTCCAGCCGCTCCTTCATCTTGGACGCCGCGCCTTCGATGCCGCACCCGTTCAGGACCTCGACGTTGGTATCCTCGGGCGCGGGAACGTTCTTGGCCAGAGCCTCCAGGATGAGCTGCGAGATGTCCAGGCCGCAGATTATCGTGACGTCCACCCGCTCCCGCGGGATGTCGGCGGCCAGCGCCGCGGCCAGCTCCTCGGCCCACTCGTCGAAGCCGTCGCGGTAGTAC
>CBFCYS010000175.1:0-4532 GCA_965602215.1 uncultured bacterium | reverse complement strand
TCGCCATAAAAAACAACCCGTCGGGGCGGATTGTACGATTATTCCCCTTAAAAGTAAATATCGCTTTGCGGTACAGGGGGCGCCTTGACCGCGGGACTGGTTTGGGTTATTATTAATATAAGGGGCGGCCTCAATAGCAACAGCGAATCGGGGTCGCCCTTTATATTAGGAATAACGCATCGTATAAATCAAAACGAAACAGGGGTACGAGATGGCGAACGATGACGTAGCGAGGATGCAGGCCGAGACGTACCGCAACCGGGGCGTTTTTTATTTCGACTCCCGCCAATACGAAAAGGCCCTGGCGGAACAAGAAAAAGCCATCCAGGCCGACCCGACGCACTTACGCGCGTACGTGTCCAAAGCGATCACGCTGCGGACGTTGGGGCGAAACGACGAAGCCCTGCAAGTGGCCGAAGACGTCATCAAACGCGACCCCGACTACGGGTTCGGCTACATAGCCCGCGCTTCGGCGCTGACGGCGTTCGGCCGCAACGAGGAGGTAAAAAAAGACTTCGAAAAAGCCGTCGCCCTCGCGCCCGACGAGCCGAGAGCCTACTACAACTTCGCGTGTTTCTGGGCCTCGCTGGACGACGAGGAAAATACGCGCCGCCACCTCGAGCGCGTCGTCGAAGTCGACCCCGCCTATAACGCGCGAATCGCGATCGACGCCGACCTCGAGCGGTACCGCGACCGGGAGTGGTTCCGGGAGCTGGCGGCGTTCCGCGCGGAAACGCCGGCCGAAGAAAGGAAGGCGGTGACGTCCCCGGCCTCCGCGCCCGAGCCGGCCGCCTCCGTCCGTTCGCAGGCCGAGGGCGCGTTCCACCGCGGCGTCTACTGGTTCCGCCGGCAGCGCTACCCGGAAGCGCTCGAGGCGCAAGACCAGGCCATCGCAATCGACCCGACGCTCCTCCGGGCGTACGTCGCGAAGTCGATAACGCTGCGGCACCTGGACCGGCTGGACGACGCGTTGGAGCTGGCGAACGAAATAGTCGCGCGCGACCCGTCGTACCCCCTCGGCTACCTCGCGCTGGCCGCCGCGCTGGAGTGGAAAGAAGATTGGGAAACCGCCCGCACGACGTACGAACGGGGCCTCGAGCTGGACCCCGCCGAACCCGTCCTGCATTACAACTTCGCTTGCTACTGGGCGCATCGCGATGACGAGGAGATGGTGAAGGAATGGCTGGCCCGGGCCATCGACTTCGACCCCCAGCTGAAGGCCTACTCCGTTACGGACCCGGATATGGCCGCCTACCGCGACCGGCCGTGGTTCCAGGAGCTAACCTCCTTCGCCGGGTAAGGTAACAAGGCGCTACGAATCAGCGGTTGCGGCCTCTTGCGGCGCAACCGTTTTTCTATAACGGTAACAGACGCGCCCCCGTTTCCGTTGTCGGTAACCGCGTTGAGGTTTTAACTTCTTCAACCATTCCTTTTCTTGACCTATTCCCTTTTCTTTCTTATACTGAATCGCAAAAGAAAGGAGGACTATGCCGAGAGGACAAGCCAGAAGTAAAACCGGGATTGTAGACGGCCTTATAGGTGAGATGAAAAAGTTAAGGCAGTTATTTCAGGCAAAAGAGAATATGCCCGAGCTGAAGGAGGTCTTCGATAAAGAAATTTCGAAAAGCTTGACGACGGTTAATATAGGTATTAAAGGCCTTGCTCCGAAACCCAAAAAAGCCAAGAAAAAACCTGCGAAGGAAGTTAAGAAGAAACCCGCTAAGAAAGTTACTCCATCATTAGGATAAAAACTACAAGTTAAGGCTCCGTAATAATCGGGAGCTTCGGCTCCCGTTTTTATTAGATAAATCCTCCCTCTCTAAAATTTTCGCTCTCCTGCAACTTGTCGTTCGCGACGTGGTCGAAGGGGTGGCCCTCCGTCAGCTCTCCCCACCCTGTTTCATATTTCGGCGTATAGGGCCAATATTCCTCGCCGTACTCCCCGCTGTGGCGGACCTTTTCGTACATAACAATAGCCGCGAGAGAGGCCGTTCCGCAACCCCAACGGTCTTTCCACGGTTCAGTTCCTTTGTCTGTGGGGGCGTAACCCAGGTCGTCGTCGGGGTAATTGGGGACTAGTTCCCAGTGGCTTTCGGCGACGGCGTATTCCAAAACGGTTACTTAGCATATCCGGTCCAACTCAAATCTCGGCCGATTATGCCCGTCACACCACCCGTCGTGCCACCTTTTTTCCAGTACTGCCTAAAAGCACACCAAGCACCGCAACCAGGGACGAAGTTATTTTCATCCTGGTCTAAACGGCCGTTCTCAATACTCCCTAATTCCGTGTCCATTAATTTTCGATAACTTTCACCTTCCCGCGGGTCAACTTCGAGTATGTACGAATCGATATCCCGGTCGATTTCTTCACGCGTAAGGATATTGTCATTGGAAAGTTGTTTTTTATTAATATCAAACGGCACTATAATACGATTCCGGCCGTCCGTAAACTCGTAGCCGGTAATCTTCGAATTTAAACCCCAAATATACCTGACGAGTGTAATCTCCTCGGCGTCAAAATATTCCTTAGCGAGAGTTTCCGCTCCTTTTTGGTTCTGAATAATATGAGGTATTTCGGACCGCGACTCGAAATAGGCCGCGTCTGCGGTATTAACCCCAAGGATCACGGAGTTCGTATAAATGTATTCCGGAAAAACGCTTTCGAAAAAACGCTTATAAGCTTGAGGATCGTATGTTATATCAGATAAGTAACTCCATACTTCATCGTTGCGCGAAACGGACTTCACTACAAAGTCTTCGGCCGTCGGCGTTTCCCCCCCGCCGAAATAACCCATATAAATATACGCTGACGGTTCTCCTTTAATATCCTCTAGGAGTATTTTACCCGGCATTAACCGGAATTTCCCTTCGTAGTAATCTATACCCTTATCATATATTTGCGGGTTGAACCGTGTATTTACCCTGACTTGATTTAAAAGGATTTTATAAGCGACCTTCTCAAACTGATCATCCGTGAAGTCTATCTGCGTTGCCGCGGCAAGCGTAGCGGAAACCAAACCCGCGGCCGACGCTACCGCTAACAAACCCGTTACGAACCGGAGTGCGTGTATCTTCTTCATCTCGTTGCCTACTAACGTCGTCAGTTCTATTGGAACAACGCCTTAACCTTGCCGAGGGACGCCGGCTCGACCGCGGGCCCGCTGCGCTTATATACCATGATGCGGTGGTGGCCGCAGTCGACGACGAAACACCTGAGGTCCGGGCCGAGGTCCGCGGATGTCGGGCAGAATAACCTGTAACTACCGGTGTCGCCGAATGCCTGTAGCGGCCTACCCGTCAACGTCAGCCGCTCGACGTCGTGGTAACCCTGGTCGACGACGAATACCTCGTTGTTACGTGCTACGCGTATACCCGTCGGCGCCGAAAACTTCCCCGGCCCCGAACCCTTTCCGCCGAACTTCCCCAGAAAACTGCCGGTGCGCGTAAAGTACTGCACGTCGTACCTCATGTAGTCCACGACGTACACGTTGCGGTTGGGCGCGACCGCGACGCCCTCCGGGAACTTGAAGTCGCCGTCGCCCGGGCCGTAGACCCCCCACTTGTTGAGAAAGCTGCCGTCCTTTAAAAAACGCTGGATGCGGTGGTTGCGGGTGTCGGCGACGTAAACGCGGTAGTCCGGCGATATCGCTATCCCGAATGGCTCTCGGAACTCGCCTTCGCCGCCTCCCTTTCTACCCCATTTTCCCAAAAACGAGCCGTTGGGCGTAAAGTACTGGACGCGGTTGGTAGTTTTGTCGACGACGTATACCCGCCCGTCCGGCGCCACGTCTATGCCGGTAGGTTCCTCAAATTGGCCCTTGCCGGTGCCCGGCGAGCCCCACGCGCCCAAGTAGGAACCGTCGAGGGTGAAGTACTGGACGCGGCAGTTTCCGGTATCGGTCACGTAGACCCGGCCTTCAGGCGACACCGCAACGTCCCACGGATAATCGAATTGTCCGGCGGCGGTTCCCTCGCTCCCCCAATGGAACGAGTAAACGTATTCGTCGGCGTGCGCCGCGGTAACAACAAAAACCCCCACGCCGGCCCACAGGGCCAACCTGGGTATCACACTCTTCCGCGCGTTACGCGCGTCGCGTCGCCCGGCCTTTCTTCCCCTCGTCTTCTTTATCACGTTTATACCCTCGCTTTTCTCGCTTAAGGCCCGGCCGCCCAACCGGTCACCATTTTTAAACAACCTCGGGTCCATGTCAAGGAACAAGTATACGGTAAATGAACGTTAAGGTTAGGTTAAACTTCCGTCGGAATAATCGGCTAGCCCCCGTCACACCCCCGGCGCCCCAAGCCCCGCCCACCCCCAAACGCCTTGACGCGCGCGGCCGTTTCCGCTATCATTAACCGTCCCCGGAGGGCTCGCCTAACGGTATGGCAGCGGATTTGAAATCCGCTAAACGCCCTCTAACGGTAATTCACGGTTGTTCGCGGTAACCACCTAACAATCATATATTACAGCGCGTTACGCCGGTTAACCGATTCCGGTTACTACCGGTAATTATCGACCGTTGAGGATAAAA
>CBFCYS010000174.1:0-4562 GCA_965602215.1 uncultured bacterium | reverse complement strand
CGCCGGAAACGACGCGGCCTCTCCGCCGCCTGAAGGCGGCGTTATATGCTACGCCGCTGAAGAACGGCGCCGTGAACGGCGCCGTCTCGAATATACGCGCGGGCCATAAGGGGGCGCAACGCGTTGCGCCCGTACAACACGCGTTTATACGGCGGCGCCCCGGCTCAAGGACGGGCCTATGAATAGGCCGGTATCGGCTCGAGGTTAATGTCGTTAACAAGGGGCTTAAGCCCCTTGTCCAACCCCGCGGGCCGACCTAAAGGTCGTCCCCTACGAAACCCGTTTACGCAGCGCGGCCTCGCGACGACGCCCGGCGCTACGGCTCGAGCTGGTCGGTCTCGATGCGGCGTTCCTCGCGTTGCGCGCCGATCTCAACATCCCGATAATTGGCTCAGCCATATCAGTAAACCGCAAATTAATCCCACCGCGCCGCTGGTTCCGCCGAGGACGACGGTCCATTTTACCGCGCGCCAACCGGGATATTCGTAGAGTAGCTCGCCCCGGGCGGCGGCCCCGGCGCTCGCGAAGACGCCGTAAAAGAGAAGTCCTATCCATACGACGCCCCCCAACGTACCGCCGAAGAGGATTACTATGAAGATGACTTGCCCGAACCCTTCGACGGCGTCGAGTCGCCCGAATATCGCCGCCACCGCGGCCCAACCTGCGACCACATAGTAGAAGGCGAGCGTCGTCGCCGCCACGGCGAGCCAAAGCTCGAGGGCGCGAAATAGATGGTGCCGGACGAAGGTATTAACGAAAGCTGCGGGGATAGCGAGGGGCAGCGCAACCAGGAAATACGAGCCGGCGGCTACTGACCGCGCGGCCTTATTCGATTCGACGATGTCGCGAGGCGAAGACATGGTAAAAGTTGCCGCTAAGGCGAGTGTGATACCCGCGGCCGCGGTCCTCGTAGCGCGGGCGACCGGCCCGCCGCCCTACCGGAACAGCGCCTTAACGCGGCCGAGGGAAATGGGATTACGGCCCGGCTAACGAAGCCGTTAACGCAGCTATCCACGACGGCGGCGCTCGAAGCCCCATCGTCGCGGACGTTGAGCTGGTCCGCGATGCAGACCCACTCGGCGTCGACGTCGTACGCCGCGGAGGCCGCGAGCGTCGAGAACATAATTGCGGCCAGCCATTTGCCGTTCAAGTCGTCTACCTCCTTAGTCGAATTGTATCCCCGCCCGAAGGCGGGGTTATAGGCCGGGCGCACAGCTACGCGCCGCTACGGCAAGGGGCTTAAGCCCCTTGTCCACGCCGGGCGCACAGGCGCGCGCCCCTACGGCACACGTTGGCTTGGCGGCCCCCCGGGGGGGGCGGGGGGTGCGCCCCGGCAAAAACCAGCCGCGACGGTGGATAAAAAACGACGCCACACAGCCCCGGCGGCCCGGGCGCTAAACGCGCGCCGCCATCGTGACGCACTGCTCCGGGCAGACGTCGGCGCACAGGCCGCAGCCCCAGCACTTCTCGTCGGCGACGGCCAGCTTGCCGTCGGCTATCTCGCGGGCGCGAAAGTAGCACACGTCGACGCAGGTCCCGCAGGCCGCGCACGCCTCCTCGTCCACGCGGGCGGCGAACATCCCCCTGTCGCACTCGGCCTGCTCCTCCTCCCCGCGGAAGTAATAGCAGCAGTCGTCGCAACAGAAGCATATCCCCTGGACGCGGGTTTTGTCCTCCTCGTACCGGAACGGCCGCGCGACGAGGCGCTTCTCCTCCGCCTCCTGCATTATCCCGGCGACGAAGTCGGCGCCCACCTCGCGGAAGTCGGAGCCGGTCCCGCCCATCTGCGGGTCGAAGAAGAGGCACACGTCGGCGCGGGAGCGTTGGCAGCCGGGCCCCTCCTCGCGGCAGCCGCAGTTGGAGACCCAGAACTTGCCCGACGCGGCGACCAGCTCCTCGGCCTCCTCGCGCGTCGCGACGTAGTGGAAATGCAGCTCGTCGTTTTTCATAATATTACCTCCGAGCATTAACAAACCGGTAGGGGCGCAAGGCCGTGCGCCCCTACGGCCCCGCCGCTCCCGGCGGCAGGGGGGAGCGGCTTATAAAGTGAGCCGCAAAGTACCGTATAACAGGAAGAAAATTCCGTAAAACAGGAAATCTCTACCGGAAATTCGAAATAGAGGCCCTATTTTCGAAATCTTGTCGTAAGTTATTAGTAAAAAAGGGTTTCGAAGACGGGCTCGCATATAAAAATCTTCCTATAGGCCCTCGGCGTTAACTCCTTTATTATCCCTAATTCGACCAATTTATTCACGCAATAGTGGCCAGTCTTATAATCTTCCGATAAAATTTCGGCCGCTTTATTATAACTAATAATCGGGTTTTCTATTAAGCTATCCGCTAGTTTAACGGCCAATGCTGAACCTCTATATCCGGATATATGTTGCCGCCATTCACTTCGTAGGTCTTGTAAAGCGACGATCCGTTTTACCGTATCTACCGCCTCGGTTTTAACGGCTTCCAGAAAAAAGAGTAACCACTCTCGCCACATGCCGCGCGCGCTAACGTTAAACAGTAAATCGCAGTACGCGGTTTTATTCTCTTCGAAATAGCGGCTAAGGTACAACAAAGGACTCCGCAAAATCCCCCAATAAACCAACATGAGGTGTATTAACAAACGACCTATACGGCCGTTGCCGTCTCTAAAAGGATGTATAGTTTCGAACTGGTAATGTATTAAAGCCAAACGAATTAATTGAGGGTACTTATTTCCAACGTGGAGGTAATTTTCCAAAGCGGCTAAAGCTACGTTCATATCGGGAACGGGGGGAGCAATAAAAACGGCTTCCTTTAACTCTTCTCCCCTTACTCCTGCTTGGACGCGCCGGAACCGACCCACGTCCGCTTCGCCCCCGCGAACACCCGTAGTGAGTATCTCGTGTAGTTTACGAACTAGCCGCAGACTTAATGGTAGCTCATCTTGCTCAAGGCCGTATTCGATCGTTTTTACGTAGTTAAAAACTTCCTCTAACGCGGCCTCGCGGAGGTCACCCTTCAAACCCGGTAATTTTAACTGGCCGGCTTCGTAAAGATACAGGTCTTTCATTTCAACTACGGTACCTTCAATAATCGACCCGACTCGAGCTTCCCTGCGTACGAAAGGCCTTACGAACAAGTCAGCGCTTCCAATCTCGCGGCCGAGGCCCTTTAGTTCCCCCAAAGCCAACGTAGCTTCTTCGTGAACTTTGCTTATTCCCGTTAAATCTAATTCGGGCGGTAGCGGGTCCGGTACGAACGCCCAGTCGTGGCCGTAGTCGGCCGATATCTTTACCAACCGCCCGGGCGCGTTCTCGTTAAAAAGGCCAGCGTCCATCGAACACGATAATATCAAAAAAGGCGCCGCGCGGGTAGCGAAACCGAGCGTTACCCCGGGGCATCTTACGCTACCGCAACCCGCGCTCGAGCCGGGCGTCCCGGTTTAACCCGCCGCTCCCGGCGGCAGGTGTACCGCGAACGCGCAGTCGTCGTCGCCGCGCATGACGGACCGGAGGACCTCCACGCGCACCGGCCTCTCGACGATGAACTCCCAGATACCCTTGTACCACCCGCCGCCGCAGCAGCAATACGGCTCCGGCGCGGGCGTCGTCGCGACGCCGGCGCGAGCCAGCGGACAGTGGCAATAGGCGACGCGCTTCTCTTCCGGCGTCCGGGCGGCCGCGAAGGCCTCGCCGTCGCGGGGGGCTTTGACCTCGACGATAACGTCGCCGTCGCGGTAGGGGCGGGAGTGTTTCTCGCGGTCGCGGGCCATGGCATCGAAGACCGCGTCCACGCCGCCGGTTTCCTTATAGATTTTTCGGAGCTCGAGCAGCGGCTCCTCGCCGAACTCCTCGACGAAGACGCAGGCCCGGCCTTCCATTATCTTCTCGCGGGTCGCGACGTCGGGGACGAGCTCGGCCAGCCGCTCCATCGCCAGCCGCGACCAGGCCGCGCGTTCCTCGGGCGAGGCCTCTGCCAGGTTCTCGTGGCCCTCCAGGACGCGCTCGGCAATGCCGGGGGCCGCGTGCTCGTCGATAAGGCGAGCCCATTTGGCCATCTTTTCCTCCAACCAGCCCATATGTAACCTCCTTTGGGGGATTAAATCGCCGGAACCGATTATAGGGCTACCGCCCGCCGGCGTCAAGGGGGGATGCAGTAGGCGGCGTTGTAGGCCTAGTAGGGCCGACCGGCCGGTCGCCCCTACGTCAATCGGCCGGAGGCCGCGCCGGCTGAAGCCGGCGCTTTACGCTTACGCCGCTCAAAAACCGCCCGTTGAAACGGGCGGTATAACGGCGTTCCCCGGCGCGGCCAAGGCCTCGGCGTTCACGCGGCCCCTTTGGGGCGACTCGCCAGTCGCCCCTACAACAACCTTTCAAGCGGCGGCGCAACGGCCCGGGGTCCCCGCCTGAAGGCGCGGTTATAGGCTACGCGGGTGATGAACCGCGCCGTAAACGACGCGGCCTCGTAGGGGCCTCGGTAGGGGCGCAACGCGTTGCGCCCCGACAACAACCGTTAACGCGGCGGCGGGGCGGGCGGCCAGCCGAGCGCCCCGACCGAGGGTACGCCGCCGCGGCCGGCATAGCGCC
>CBFCYS010000173.1:0-4578 GCA_965602215.1 uncultured bacterium | reverse complement strand
GCTTGCTTTGACCCAGTATGGCCGCAAATCTTACTATCGTGGTATAACGTAATATCCGAATCGACGGGGCGGCCTTTAAGGCCGCCGCTTCCTTTATCCGAGATTATGCGTCCGAAAGCCCACCGTACCGCGTAGCCGTTACAGAACCCGGTGCGCTAAACCAAGCGATATCGCGACGAACCGGCCGTCGTACGTTTTGTATGCCGGCGTGTCGATTGCGCTTTTGGGAGCGGACCGCCGCGAGCGGTTGAAGAGGTGCGAGGCGCTTACGTCGGCGTCGGGCCCCGGTCGCACTTGCGGCCCGGGCGCCGTTGTGCTATCTTTCGGCGACGCAAAGGAAGGCTATATGAGAAACGTGGTTTTTATCGCTCTGGCGGCGGCCGCGTTGGCGGTGGCGGCTTTCGGCGCCGAAGAAGAACTCGAGGTGGCGACGGCTTCGCTTGACGAAATGGTCGCCGCGGCGCGGGGCGCTTACCGAGCCGGCGACGAGGAGCGCTACCTGGAGCTGGTCGACGCCGCGTCGGCCAAGTTCGCGCCGGCGGACGTGCACTTCGCCCTCGGCGACGTCTTCCTGGAGGGCGACGAGCCGGACTTCGGGATGGCGGTGGCCGCGTACGAGGAGGCGCTGCGGAAAGTCGAACCCTCCGAGCGGCTGGAGTATCCGGGCGTCTTCTACAATATGGCGTGCTCGTACGCGCGCCTGGGCGACGCCGGGAAGTCGCTCGACTGCCTGCGGGCCAGCCTGGACGCGGAGCCCCTTTTCGTGCGCTACGCCCGCGACGACGAGGACCTGGCGCCGTTACAGGATGACGAGGCGTTCCGGGGCTTGCTCGCCCGCGCCGAGGAGCGCGCGGCCGAAGAAGAAGTCGCGAACATGACGGTTAAGCCCGGTCAGGCCGCGCCCGATTTTACCCTGACCGATATCTACGGCCGGGAATACCGCCTGGCGGATTTTAAGGGCAAACCGGTGGTGCTGAATATCTGGGCGACGTGGTGTCCGCCGTGCCAATATGAGATACCGGATATAATAGCGTTCGCCCGCGACCACGCCGACGCCGCCGCGGTATTGAGCATTTCGGTGGATGAGGCCGGCGCGGACGTCGAGGCCTTCGCCGAGCAGTACGGCATTAACTACCCGGTATTGCTCGACGACGGCGAGGCCGCCGATAATTATATTGGCGCGAACCCCGGGATTCCCCAGACCTATTTCGTCGACGATAAGGGCGTCGTTCAGGGGCATATTTACGGCGCCGCCGAACGCGACCTTTTCGAAGAACGATTCGAGCGACTTGTCTCGAGCGACGGTGACTAGCAACCGGTACGGTTTCGTCGCCGCGGCGGCCTTCGTCGCGGCGCTGGCGTGCGGCGGGAAACCGCCGGCGACCGTTGACGTCGTACCTTTCGAGAACAGGGCGTGGGGAATTAAGTTGGAGTACCCCGGCGAGTGGGGGGCGCGGGCCGGCAGGGGCGTCGAGCCGCTAATCCTGGAGGCGCGGGCGCCCGGCGCCAGGGAGACCGTCGGCGCCGGCCTAAGCGTCGTGGGCGCGTGGTCCGCGGCGCCGCTCGAGGTCGTGGCGTCGGACTTCGAACGCAAGATCGCCTTGGCGGGAGAGGTATGGGCGTCGGACGCCGAGATAGGCGGCCGGCCGGCCAGGGCTTTCGAATATTATACCAAACGCGGCGGCGAGCGCGTGTGGACGCGGGCCGTCGTCGTCCGCGGCGACGAGCGCTACTACTTCATCACTTTCGCGGCGTACGAGCCGCAGCGCGAGACCGCGCGGCCGTACTTCGACGCCATCGAGCGGTCCGTAGAAATCCGTTAAACGTTGCCGGAACTCGGGGCGGATACGGGGCTTATCCGCTTGCGGCCTCGAGCGATAATTGATAGGATTAATCCCGCCGGAATATTTCGCGGCCGGGTTCGCAACGTTGCAAATGAGACGGAGGTGCGGGATGAGATTTAAATGGTACGGACATTCGGCTTTCGGCATCACCACCGCCGACGGCGTACATATTTGCACCGACCCGTACATTCCCGGTTCGTACGACGGCGCCATCGGCTACGGCGCCATCGGCGACGCGTGCGACGTCGTGCTGCAATCGCACGACCACGACGACCACGCCGGCGCGGGCGAGCTTACGGGTGCGCCCGTCGTTATCCGCGGCCCGGGCGAGCACAAGGCCAGGGGAATAACGTTCGTCGGGACGCAAACCTACCATGACGAGAGCCGGGGGAGCGAGCGCGGCGAGAACACCGTCTTCACGTTCGAGGCGGACGGCGTGAAGGTCGCCTTTCTGGGCGACCTGGGCCACGTGCTCGCCGACGAGCAGCTCGAGGCTATAGGGCCGGCGGACGTCGTGCTCACGCCGGTGGGCGGCTTCTTCACCATCGACGCCGCGGCGGCGACCAAAGTGGCCGAGCAGCTTGAGGCCAAAGTAATATTCCCGATGCACTACAAGACGGAAGCCTGCGGCTTCCCGCTGGCGACGGTGGACGACTTCGTGGCCGGAAAGGCGAACGTGGAGCGGGTCGGCGCGGCCGAAATCGAACTGACGAAGGGTGACTTGGATAACCCCCGGGTCATCGTGTTGGATTACGTTAAATAGGACGCCTACCGGGTAAACGCGGCCCGCCCGGCCGGAAGGCCCGGGCCCGCAGGACGCCGAAGGGGAGACTATGCGCGAGATAACCGTTGACGAGATCGCCGTAAAGGTCAAGGATTTATGCATCGACGCCGGGTATAATCTGCCCGCCGATACGGTCCAGGCGCTCAAGGATTTCCGCGAGAAGGAGGAATCGCCGGTAGGGAAGCAGATCCTATCGTCGCTTCTGGAGAACGCCGAAATCGCAAGCCGGGGCGAGTACCCGCTGTGTCAGGATTGCGGCTTCGCCGTCTTCATCGTCGAGCTGGGCAACGACGTCCACGTGACGGGCGGCTCGCTCCGCGACGCCGTCGACGAGGGGACGCGCCGCGGCTACACCGACGGCTACTTGCGCAAGTCCATCGTCGTGCACCCGGTCGTCGGCAAGAATACCGGCGACAACACCCCCTCCATAATCCACATTATCCCGACGGAGGGCGACGAGCTCGTCATCCACCTGGCGCCCAAGGGCGGCGGCTCCGAGAACATGAGCCGCATCAAGATGATGAAGCCCGCGGACGGCCGCGACGGCATCATAGACTTCGTCGTGGAAGCGGTGCGCGAGGCCGGCCCCAACCCGTGCCCGCCCATCGTCGTCGGCGTCGGCATCGGCGGGACCTTCGAGCACTGTGCGTTCCTGGCGAAGAAGTCGCTCTTCAGGCCGCTGGGTCAGCCGGCGGAGGACGTCTGGAACGCCGAGCTCGAGAAGGAACTCCTCGAGCGCGTCAACAAGCTCGGCATCGGGCCGATGGGGTACGGCGGCTCGACGACGGCGCTGGCGGTGCACGTGGAATCCTTCGGCCGCCACATCGCCTCGTTCCCGGCGGCGGTCAACATCAACTGCCACTCCGCGCGGCATAAGACCGCTGAGATCTGATGCGGGACGTTACGGGCGTTTGCGGAGGTTGCCGTTTCGGAGGAACCGCGTTGACACGGAAGGAGCGCATGTTATAATATTATACGAAAGGGGGAATGCCGGATGGTTAAAGGAGTGAAAGAAATTAAATACCCCGCCGAACTCCGCGAAGAGATCGAGACGTACTTCGATATCAAAACGGAGTATTTGGAAAAGGCCCGGGGCAAATTCCTATTAATGAAGGGTCCCAACGTAATAGGTGTTTTCGAGTCCGAAAAGGACGCGATCAAGGTCGGTTACGAAAAGTTCGGGAACGAGCCATTTTTAGTAAAGGAAGTTTTAGAGGTCGAACCGGAATTAGATTTTACGGCGAATATTTTACGGAGGTAGCGTGGCGTCTTTTACTATAAGGCTCGCGAACTTGGCGGAGAGCGGGCCGGTAGTGGAAGTGAACGTTATACCTTCGGGCTTATATACGGAGGTTTTAGATCCGCAAAGAAAAACGCCGCTTAAACCGGTAGCCGTAAGAGCTATGTTTGATACCGGAGCCACCGGTAGCGTTATCCAGACTGGAATACCCGGCCGCCTTGGTTTAAAGCCGATAGGTTTTACCATAATCGGGACGGCTTCTTCTTCTCGGGTAGCGTGTTTACAATACGATCTAAGGCTTGTTTTCCCCAACAACGTGGGGGTGGAAGGCATATTCGCGGAATTGGATTTACCGGGACAAGCGGTACAATGTCTGATAGGCCGGGATATATTGAGGCACGGCGTTTTTATTTATACCGGTTACGATAACAGCTATACTTTTAGTGTCTAAATCGCTTTAATCGATGACGGAGCGGCCCCGTGCGGGGCCGCTTTTTTCGCGGGGCCGCCAGGGTTTGCCCCGCTGTCCGTCTCGCGGCCGCACCTGAAGGTACGGCCCTACGTTTAATCCTCAAACCCGCGGCCTTTTAACGCGGGGGCGGGGCGGCGTATCGGGTGGTTTCGTAGGGGCCGACCTGAAGGTCGGCCCGCCGCCGGTTGAAACCGGCGGTTATATGCTGAGCGAGTTAAGCACCGGCGGCTAAAGCGGC
>CBFCYS010000172.1:0-4635 GCA_965602215.1 uncultured bacterium | reverse complement strand
CTTCAACCTGCGCTGGTTCACGCCGACGGTGGAGGTGGAGCTGTGCGGCCACGCTACGCTCGCCGGCGCCCACGTCCTGTTCACGGAGGGATATCTGCGCGCCGACGACGAGGCCCGCTTCCATACCGGGAGCGGCTTGTTGACCGCGACGCGCGCGGGCGAGTGGCTCGAGCTCGACTTCCCCGCCACGGCGCCGAAGGAGGCGGAGGCACCGCCCGGTTTGTTGGAAGCGCTGGGCGTCGCGGAAGCGTCGTACGTCGGCAAGACGCGCTTCGACTACCTGGTAGAGGCGGCCGGCGAGGAGGTAGTCCGGGGTATCACGCCGGACGTACGCCGGCTGCGCGAGCTCAACGTCCGCGGCGTGATGGTGACGGCGCGCGCGGCCGCGGGCGAACACGACTTCGTCTCGCGGTTCTTCGCGCCCGGCGCCGGCATCGACGAGGACCCGGTGACGGGGTCGGCCCACTGCGCGCTGGGGCCGTACTGGGGCGCGAAGCTGGGGTGCGAGGAGATGGTGGCGTTCCAGGCCTCGGCTCGAGGCGGCGTCGTGAGGGTGACGCTGGCGGGCGACCGGGTGAAGCTGGCCGGCAAAGCCGTTACGGTGCTGCGGGGTAAGCTGGCGGCGTGAGCCGAAAGGACATTTACTATGCCGAAGAGAATACCGCATACCGACCTCGAAGTTTTAACCGGGACCGAAACAGCCGGGGACTACCTCGCGATGCAGCGGCGGCTCGGCCGGTTCTACCTGAACCGTTTCAGGAAGATACTCGCCGGCCTCGGCAAGTCGGGTCGATTTTTGGAGATCGGCCCGGGGCCCGGCTACCAAACAGCCATAATCGCGGAGGACTATCCGGAGGCCGAAATCGTGGCGCTCGAGCCGTCGCCGGATATGGTTCGCATCGCGACCGCGTACGTCGCCGATAAGGGCCTTAGCGAGCGCGTGCGGTTCACCGAGGGGGTGGTGGAGGACGACGCGCTCGTCGCCGGCCTGGGAACGTTCGACCTTATCTATTCAACGTTCTCGCTGCACCATTGGGCGGACGCGCCGAGGGCGTTCGGCAACCTCTACGGCGCGCTCGCGCCGGCGGGCGTAATGCTAATATTCGACTTCGAGCGGCGATGGCTTACGTACTACCTGATGCCCGGGCCGCGGGGCATGCGGGAGTCGATAAAGGCCGCCTTTACCCGGCAAGAGGTCGCGGGGATGCTGGCGGAACTCGAGCCGGCGACTTTCGCGCTCGAGCGGCACTTCCCGTATATGGCGGCGGTGGCGCGGAAATAATAAAAAACCTACTCCCCCACCCCCTAACCCAAAAGGACCGCAACGTTGGGAAACGATAAAGTCCGCCCGCACGGCGGCGAGGAATCCTACCGGCTGCTGGAAGTGTTCCACCCGTTGCGGGAAGGAATCGTACGCGACGCGGCCGCGGCGCTTCGCCTGGCCGCCGGCAGCCGGGGCCTGGACGCCGGCTGCGGCGCAGGCCTGGCGGCGTTCACGCTGGCCGAGGCCGTCGGCCCGCAAGGCCGCGTCGTCGGCCTGGACCTATCGGCCCACTGCGCGCTGGGGCCGTACTGGGGCGCGAAGCTGGGGTGCGAGGAGATGGTGGCGTTCCAGGCCTCGGCTCGAGGCGGCGTCGTGAGGGTGACGCTGGCGGGCGACCGCGTGAAGTTGGCCGGCAAGGCGGTCACGGTGCTACGGGGTAAGCTGGCGGCGTGAGCGTAAGGCGCTACGGTAACGCTCGAAAACTGAAGCCCGGCCGCCTTCGGGGTTCGTCGTAATATATATTGCGAAAGCCGGAAAAGCAGCTATAATATAAGCGGCCGATTGGGAGGAGGCCCGACGGCCATTTAAAGCGGGAGAAGATGAGGTTAACGATATACGCTACGTTCGTGGGGGCCGCGCTGTCGGGTCCGTTCTGCAGCTTTGCCGCGACGGAACCCGCCGAAGCCCCCCCGGCCGAACCTCCGGAATCGGCCTCCGCCGAAAAGGGCGCGTCGGCCGACGTCGCCGGTTGGCGCCTCTGCCCGTCCTGCGAGAAGTTGAACGGGCCTGAGATGTCTTTTTGCATATATTGCGGCCGCGACCTCGACCTCGGGCGGAGCGAAGCCGCGGCGCGACGAGGCCCGGTAGTCACGTTGGAACCGAGCCTCAGTTTCTTCTTCCGGTTCACCGAACTCGGCCCGGGCTTCTCCTTCGCGGCCGAGGGAGGCCCCGTCCGGGAAGAATTTACAATTTTCGCCGGGCTGGACGCCGACGACGGATTAGATTACGACGGCGTTTTCTTCGCGAGCGACACCCACTTCTATTTCACGGACGACGCGTTAAGGCCCTACGCCGCCGTCGACGTCAACCTCTGGAGTTACGGGGACGACGTAATCGGCGAGTTCGGCCCGGGCGCCGGCGTCCGCTACGACTACGACCGCCGGGGTTCGTTCTTCTACTGCGGCGCGAGCTTCGGCGTGCGTACGTTCCCGATGTGGCAGGAATACGGCCCGGAAACGCACGAGTGGGACAGTCAATTCTCGGCTAAGTCACGCCTGACTCATTACTACGCCGACTACGCCGGCGTCAGTTTCGCCGCGCAAACGTTCTTCGGGGGCGCGGTGATAACGGTAGGGCACGCGTTCGCTTTCTAACGCCCGGGGGTCGCGTATGAAATATTTCCTGGTGCTTACGGTTACGCTGGCGGTTTTTCCGCTCGCCGCTCGCGCCGAAACGGCGGTGCCGACGGCCGGTGAGGCGACTACCTCGCCGGTAGACGTCAGCGGGTACCGCCTGTGCCCGAAATGCAACACGTTGAACACGGCGCAGGCCGATTACTGCATGCGGTGCGGCGCGCACCTCGGCGCGGGCCCGGAGGAAGCGGCGGCCCCGGCGCCGGCCGCAGTCAAGGGCTTCGCGCTCACGCCGTTCGGCTTCGCGGGCAACTACGAGGCTCTGGGGGGAGGGCTGCGAGGCCGGTTCGACCGCTCGACGTGGTCGTACACCGCATCCTACGCCTACGACGCGCGCGGGCCGGGAGCTTCCTATTACGATCGCCACCAACATCACCTCGTCGGCAACGACGCTCGCTTCTACTTCGGCGCCGCCGCGCTGCGGCCTTTCCTGGGCGGCGCCCTGGACGCCGACTACTATTATTATCGATATGATTACTACCGGTACTACGAACGCGAAAGACACTCCTTCATCGTCTTCCTGGGGTTCGGCGGCGGCCTGGAGTTCAATTACGACCCCCGCGGCTCGTTCTTCGATATACGCGGCTTCGCCGGCCCGGCGGCGACGTGGACAGGCGGCCCCGACAGCAATTCCAGGATGCTCACCTATTTTTCGTTCTACGCCGGCAACGTCGTCTACTTCAACCGACACGTCGGCCTGGACATCCATTTAGCGGCCGACGCCGGCATGGGTTACTACTCGGAAAACCGCGTAATGCTGGAAATGGGGCCCGCCTTCGCGTGGTAGGGCCGAGGATAATATAAAAAACAAGCCCGGCCTCGTTCGCGACAAGCCGGGCTTCGTTATTTACTCGGGGTACTCCCGCACCCATTAGCCTGAAAGGACCGCAACGTTGGGAAACGATAAAGTCCGCCCGCACGGCGGCGAGGAATCCTACCGGCTGCTGGAAGTGTTCCACCCGTTGCGGGAAGGAATCGTACGCGACGCGGCCGCGGCGCTTCGCCTGGCCGCCGGCAGCCGGGGCCTGGACGCCGGCTGCGGCGCAGGCCTGGCGGCGTTCACGCTGGCCGAGGCCGTCGGCCCGCAAGGCCGCGTCGTCGGCCTGGACCTGTCGGCGCCGCTGCTGGCGCGGGGAGAGGAGCTCGCCCGCGACGCCGGCCTGGCCAAGCGGGTCTCGTTCGAACGCGGAGACGTCAACGACCTCCCGTTCGACGACGACGTTTTCGACTGGGCGTGGAGCGCCGATTGCGTGGGCTACTACCGCGAGGCGCCGTTCCGGGCGCTGCGGGAGCTGGTGCGGGTCGTAAGGCCGGGGGGCACGGTGACGCTGCTGGCGTGGTCGTCGGAGCAGCTATTGCCCGGGTACCCGGCGTTGGAGGCCCGGCTGAAAGCGACGGCCGCGGGTCTGGCCCCCTTCGACCGCGGGATGCCGCCGGCGCGGCACTTCCTGCGCGCGCCCGAGTGGTTCCGGGAGTTGAGGTTGGAGGAGATTCGGGGCCGCACGTTCGCCGGCGACGCGTGCGCACCGCTGAGCGACGGGTTCCGGGAGGCGCTGGTCGGCCTACTCGAGATGCGGTGGCCGGGAGCGGAAGAGGAATTAACGGCCGAGGAGCGGGCGGAATTCAAACGACTCGTCGAGCCGACGTCGCCGGCCTTTATATTGAACGATGCCGCGTATTACGCCTTCTTCACCTATTCGATGTTCTGGGGGAAGGTCCCGCGTTAGGGGTCGAAATTACCCCTCCAATTGCGACAATCTGGCCTCGCCGGCGCGGGCGCGGTAGGCGGTCTGGATGTCGGCGTCGACGCCGGGGGCCACGCTCACCTCGACGTTCACGCTGGGGGAGCCGACGCTGACGTTCGGGGCGCCGAAGTCGCCCGGGCCGAAGCCGTAGCCCGGCCTGCCGCCGGACAACAACCCCCGCATCCGCTCCTGCGTGACGATGAACTCCGGCTCG
>CBFCYS010000171.1:0-4703 GCA_965602215.1 uncultured bacterium | reverse complement strand
GGGAATTGGGAAGGGGGTGGCACCGACATTCTTGTCGGTGGTATCAATTCACCGGCAGGAATGCCGGTGGCACCGGGAAATGTAGGGGCGTACGGCCTCCCCTTAATTAGGAGCGGCGGGGTTAAACCCCGCCGCTACGGTATATTTATTTAACGACCGGCCCCACGTATCATTTCGCCGCCAGCGCGACGTCCAGCCGCTGGCGGGCCTGGTAGATGAAGGCCTCGATGCGGGTGCGGGTGGTGGCGGACTCCAGGCCGTCGTACGACATGTTCAGGATGGGGATGTTGCCGTAGTCCCCCTGCACGCGCTTGAGCAGCGCCGAGACGATGACGCCGGGCATGCACGTGAACGGCATCAGGTTGGCGACGCCGTGCGCGCCGTGCTGGACGTACTCCGCGGCCTTCCCCACCGAGAGGATGGCCTCCCCCTCGAACGTATCGTGCACGTAGCGCGAGCCCATCTTGATGGTCTCGCCTATCTCGGGCTCGGGCCAGTTGCGGACCACGCCGTTGAAGACGCTCGTTATCTTGCCGTAGTCGCCCTTCTGAATCTTCTGCGTTATTATGCTGAGGGCCCGGCGGGAGTAGTCGCCGCGAATTTTGCAGTCGCGATGTCGGGTCCAGTTGGTATACCAGAACCACTCCGAGATGGGCGGCACGTAGGCCTCGCCACCCAGGTCCTCCACCTGGCCGACGAAGTTGTTGTTCGAGAAGCGGTTGGAGCGGACGTAAATTTCGCCGACGATGCCGATTATAGGCCGGGGCTCCCGGTTGACGGCGATGGAAGGCCACTCGGCCGCGGCCTGTCGGCATATCTCGACGACGGCGTCCAGCGTGCCGTCCCGCACGATGCTCTCGCAAACCTTCTCGACGTACTTCCAGTATACCCGCCCGGCCTCGCCCGGCTCGAGCTCGTACGGCCGCGTTTGCAGGAGCAACTTCTCGAGCATGTCGATGGCGACGACGCCCCACCACGCCCGGCGGGTGAACTCGTTGCCGACGATGCCGAGGTCGTTGTAGAGGGTCTTGCCCTGGTTGGGGCTGAAGACCGGTACGTCGCCCAGGTCCAGCTCCGCCAGGACGACGCGGTTCAGCATGTTGTACTGGCCGAAGCGGCAGGGCCCCGAGCCCGCGGGCATGAAGAAGATGGTCCGCTCCGGGTCGAAGTCGGGCCGCTTGACGTACTTCACCATGTCGCCGGTGGTGACGATGCAGGGGTAGCACTCCTTGCCGGTGGTGAACTTGCGGCCCCACTCCAGCGTCTCGTCATCCGGCTCGTCCATCACGACCGCCGGCACCCCCACCGCCTCGAACGCCGCGCGGACCGCGTACGCGTGGTCGCACATGCGCGGGATGTAGATGGTGCGCTTGTGGTCATCCGCCGCCAGCGAGAGGCGCTTAATCTCGACCGAGGCCGGGACGTTGTCGCGGAAGTTCTTTATGCTGTCCAGGAACGCCTCCGCCCGGGTGATGGCGCCGGCGTCGGCGGAGTGCTCGTCTATCTCGAGCTGGAGGAACGGCTTACCGCCCATCTTGACGCGGAAGAATTTGAGCAGGAACGAGTCCGGGCCGCAGCCGAAGTTGGTGATGTAGACGCCGTGGAGGCGCGGGTCCTTGCGCACTATCTCGACCGCGGACAGTATCCGCTGGCCGTACTTCCAGTACATATTATCCCACTCGTGCGAGAGCTCGACCTCCTCCAACGGCAGGAAGTCCATCGGGATGGCGAGCGTTCCCAGGTCGCGGAATTTCTTGGGCATCTCGAGGTTAATGCCGTTGTCGCAGGTGTTGTACGGCCGGCCTACGATGACGACGGCGTTTTCGTCGCGGCCCAGCTCCTCGAGGACCTGGATGCCGCGCGTTTTTATCCGGGCATAGAACTCGTTCTGCGCGCCCTTGGCGGCCTTGAACGCCCGGCGGACGTCGCCCTTCTTCACGGCCAGCGGCTTGAGCGCGTCGTGGAGCGCGCCCACCAGCGCCGCGTCGCCCCGCTCGAAGAAAAGCTTCGGCACCAGGACCGGCATCTCCCTGGCATCCAAATCGAGCGCGGCGGCGATGACGTACGGCGACGTCTGGACGTAGGGGCAGGTGAACGACTTGTCGGTCAACGCGTTCTGCCTCTCGAGCGAAATGGCCGACGGCATGAATACGGCGTCCACGCCCTTGTGGAGCAGGTCTATAACGTGGCCGTGCGCCACTTTGACCGGGAAGCAACACTCCGACGCCACGGCCTCCACGCCGTCGTGGATTATATTCTTGGTGGTGTAATCGGAGAGGACGACCTCGAAGCCGAGCTCCGCCAGGAAGGTCTTGAAGAACGGCAGCATCTCGAGGACGAAGAGCATGCGCGGCAGGCCGACGCGCGGCGCGCCCGCGGCCGGCTTGGCGGAAGTGTAGTTCCGGCTCAGGAGCTTCTCGCGCTCGGCGAAGAGGTTGGGCAGGCCCTCGCCGTGCTGGTGGGCCTTCTTGCGCTCGACGTCGTACTTCTCGCACCGCGAGCCGTAGTACAGCGGCTCCTCGCCCTCCACCGTCACCACTTTTATCTCGCAGTGGTTCGGGCAATCGGCGCACTCGAAGGAGCTCTGCTCGTACTTGCGGGTGGCGAGGTCCCAACCCTTAAAGGAGCTTTCGCTCGCGCCGTCCCACAGCTCGCGGGCGATCATCGCCATGCCCCAGGCGCCCGTGACCTCGTGGTGGTCGGGGACGGTGACCCGCTTGCCGGTGACCTTCTCGAACGCGGCGACGACGGCGTTGTTGAACGCCACGCCTCCCTGGAAGAAGACGTTGTCGCCGACGCGCTTCTCCTGGACGACGCGGTTGAGGTAGTTGAGGACGATGGAGTAGCCCAGGCCGGCGCACAGGTCTTCGCGGGGCGCGCCCTTCTGCTGGTGGCCTAAGATGTCCGTCTCCATGAAGACGGTGCAGCGCTCGCCCAGCCGGCAGGGCGCCTCGGCGGAGAGCGCGAGCTCGGCGAATTCCTGCTTAATGTTGACGTCCAGGCGCTCGCTCTGCTCCTCGATGAAGGAGCCGGTGCCGGCGGCGCATACCTTGTTCATCTCGAAGTCGACGATGGCGCCGCCCTCCAGCGCGATGTACTTCGAGTCCTGGCCGCCTATTTCGAAGACGGTGTCGACGCCCGGGTCGATGTAGGCCGCGGCCGTGGCCTGCGCCGTTATCTCGTTCTTGACGACGTCCGCGCCGACGAAGTCGCCGGTGAGGTAGCGGCCGGAGCCGGTGGTCCCGACGCCGCGCACTACCACTTTATCCGCGACCTCGGCGCCCACCTCGGCCAGGCCGCGCCGGATAGCCTCTATGGGCCGGCCCGCCGTCATCAGGTAGCGCTTGGAGAAGATGTTGCAGTCCTCGTCCATCGCGACCACGTTGGTGGAGAGCGAGCCGACGTCGACGCCCAGGAAGCAGTTTATTTTCTCGCCGTCTTTCGGGAGTACGACGTCGGCCTTCGGCTCGAGGTGGACGTCGCGCAGGACGAGGCGCTCCTGGCCTTCCTCCTCCTTGTGCGCCGCGCCGAGGTGGTCGTAGAACGCTTTCGTGCCGGCGAACGGGGTTAGCTCGCCGCGCTCGGCCGCGGTCAGCACCGCGCCGACGGCGCCCATAGAGGCGAAGTGCTCGGGGATGACCAGCTCGCCGGCGTCCAGACCCAGGACCTCGGTGAAGGCGCGGACCATGCCCTTGTTGGCGGCGACGCCGCCCATAAAGCAGTAGTCGAGGCGGAAGGCCTTACCCTTCGCGATGGTGGCCTTGAAGTTGCGCGCCATCGCGAAGCACAGGCCCGCGACGATGTCGTAGTCCGGCGCGCCCTCCTGCTGGAGGTGGATCATGTCGGATTTGGCGAAGACCGAGCAGCGGCCGGCGATACGCGGCGGGTGCTCGGATTTGAGCGCCAGGTCGCCGAACTCCTCGACGGTCAGGTCCAGCCGGCTGGCCTGCTGGTCGAGGAAGGAGCCGGTCCCCGCGGCGCAGATGGTGTTCATCGCGAAGTCGCGGATTACCGTCCGGCCCGTCTTCTCGTCCTCGCCCAGGATGATGAGCTTGGAGTCCTGGCCGCCGATTTCGACGACGGTGTGGACGTTCGGGTAGAGGCGGCCCACCGCCGCGGTCTGCGCGACTATCTCGTTGACGAAGGCCGCGCCCGAAATATCGGACGCCAGCTTGCCGCCCGAGCCGGTGACGGTCAACGACGCGATTTGGCCGGCCGGGTGCCGGGTTAGGACGTCGTCGACGCCCGCGGCGAGCGCCTTGACGGGCTGGCCTTTATGGCGGATGTAATGGTCCTCGACGACGTTGTAGTCGTCGTCGAGCAGGACCAGGTTCACGCTGATGGAACCGAGGTCGGCGCCTAAATGCATATATACACTCCTACGGGGGGACGGGCGGGGGGAACTTATGAGGGCTTCGGCGAATGCCGGCGCCCGCCCCGCAATACTATTTAAATATAATTATGCGCGAACGAACGGGCCGCCGGGCCCGTCCGCCGAACTTTTAGACGTGTACTATAGCACACCGGGGGAAGGGTTTTCAAGGGTGCAAAAGAGCCGCCCGCGAGGGCGGCTTTTTCGTTACTTAAACCTATCGGCTTTTGGTATAGTCGAATAGGTAAATAAGCCATTATTATACCCCTACGAAACCCCCGGAGGTCCCGAAATGTCTTCATCCCGTATTCCCCGCCCGGCCGCTTTCGCG
>CBFCYS010000170.1:0-4707 GCA_965602215.1 uncultured bacterium | reverse complement strand
ACCTGGTGCCCCGACTGCGAGATGCGGCTGTGCGCGAGGCGGCGCGGCGTCGCGTTCTGCGCCGACTGCGACGACTACCCGTGCGAGCACAACAAGGCCTTCCAGGCCGACAAGCACCCGCACCACTCGGTGGTGCTGAAGAATTTAGAGGCCATCCGCGAGCGCGGCGGCGAGGCGTGGCTGGCGGCCCAGCTCGAGCGGTGGGGCTGCCCGTCGTGCGGCGCTCGCTTCACCTGGTACGACAAGAAATGCGACGCGTGCGGGACGGAGCTCTACGACTGCCGCGCCGAGGAGCGGGACCTGGCGGCGTAACCCGGGTAAAGGTGGAGCGAGGCGAAAGAGGAGCGGTTATGGGCGCGTTAACGGGAGCGAGAGACGGAAAATTGAATAGGTTAATTAAATGACCCGACGATATCGTTTGTATATAGACGAGTCGGGGGACCACGTTAAGAGGGAGACGGGCGAGACCGGGCACCGTTATTTATGCCTTACGGGTTGCTTCTTCGAAAACGAAGAATACAAAAGGTTCCACCGCGCCATCGAAGATTTTAAAGAGAACCACTTCCCGCACAGCCCGGACGAGCCGGTTATTCTCCACCGGAAAGATATTATTAACCGGAAAGGTCCTTTCTGGCGCCTCCGCGACGCCGAACGGGACGCGCTTTTTAGGAGGGATTTATTATCAATAATCGAGGCCGCCGTTTTCAAAATAATCGGCGTCGTTATCGACAAGGAGATGCTTTTCGAATATCCGGCGCCGTTCCACCCTTATCATACGTGTTTGGATTTCATGTTACAGCGGTATTCCGGTTTCCTTAACCATATTAACGGGGTAGGCGACGTTATGGTTGAGAGCCGCGGCGGGACCGAAGATAAATTACTCAAAAACGCGTACCGGCATATATTTACGCACGGCGACATGCACCACCGGGCGATTTTCTACAAGCGAGTTCTAACGACCAAAGAATTGAAGTTAAAGAGAAAAAACGAAAATATCGCCGGCCTACAACTTTCGGACTTACTGGCGAGCGCCGTAAAAAAGGACACCCTTTACCGATACGGCGATATTGAACCCTTACTACATACTTTCGATAACGAAATCAAGGGCGTTATCGGGGTAAAATACAACAAGCATCTTTACAACCACCGCATTGACGGTTACGGCCGTGTATTATTCCCGAAATAAAAATGAAAAAGACCTCTTGCGAGGCCTTCCCCACGCTAGCCCTTCGCGGGCTATCCACCTCCAGATTACTGGATTACTTATATTCTAAACGACCGAAACGCGTTTGTCAAGGGAAAACGATAGCCGTAACCGCGAACGGATAAAAATAGCTTAGCTTGGTAGAAAGAAGCGACAGGGGCCGAGACCGAAGAATACGGCTTCGGGCGCGGCGCCGTCGCCGCCGGCCTTTGCGTTGCGGCAGGAGATATGATTAGGAAGATTATATGCGTCGTCGCGCTGGCGGCGGCGGCGGGGGCGGCCTGGGCCGCGAGCGAGTTCCCCTACTACCCGGAGTACGCGGACCTTTTCTCGCAGTACGACGAGGTCACGCCGCTGATGGCTAAGAAAGTCGCAATAGCAAGCCCGCATTTTAATAACGGTCCCGATGAAATCGTTTGTGAGCCACTTTTAATAAAGGATATCGCAGGTAAGCCGTTATGTTATATGGTAGCAAGCTACCACGGTAGTGACTTAAACGTTGTGAGTAAGTGGAATAACGTTATCGAAATAATTAATACCGGCCGGAAAACCCGGGCAGCTGATCTAGCTAGGGAAGTCGCGTATTTTTACGGTACCGACTTATTCAGGGACTTTAGCGGCTTGGTAATAGGTCCGCATACATTAGAAGGGACCGTCCTCTTAATCGCAGAGGGGTTCTTCCCGGTTTTAGCAGGGTTTAACGGGGCTTACGAGGCGGCGGCGCGAATAACAGGCAACGGAGATTTGTATTTTTCGCGGATAATCGGCGCGAGTTATTATACCGTACAAATATTCGAATTCGAGGACGGAGATGGCGAAAAAGTGGCGATTATGGTTGACAAGTATTTACAACCCCGGCTCGCCGATCTTAGTAAAAATGCCGCGGATATGCACGGTCTTGTAAAACATTTATACGAGTCGTATACGGATAACCCGGAGAAAGCCGAATTTAACCGGGAAGATTGGGAAAACACTTTGGAAAGAGTGGCGGACGACGTCGCGGCCGACGAGTACCCGCGGATACCGCCCCGCGGAGCCAAGGAGTAAATGCCAATGAAATCCCCCGTCGTAATCGTACCGTACGACCCGGCCTGGCCCGACCTCTTCGACGCGGAGATGGAACGGGTCACGGGCGTGATAGGCCACATCATCCGGCGCATCGCGCACGTCGGCAGCACGGCCGTGCCCGGCCTGGCCGCCAAGGCTATAATGGACATGACGGCCGGCGTCGCCGACGCCGCCTCGGCCAAGCTTTGCCTGAAGCCGCTCGCCCGCATCGGCTATACCGAAGCCGCGCCCCAACCCGACGAGGACGCCTCGTGGTACTACTGCCTCGGCAAACATCCCCCCGGCGGGTACCGGTACCACCTCCACCTGATAGAGTTCCCGAGCGCGTTCTGGGATAAACACCTGCTCTTCCGCGACTACCTGAGGGCCCACCCGGACGAGGCGCAGGCGTACGCGCACCTCAAGCGCGAGCTGGCAGGCCGCTTCGACGACGACAGCCTTGGCTACTGCGAGGCCAAGGCCGGCTTCGTCGAGAGGACGGTCAAGCGCGCGCGCGCGGAAAAGAAAAATAAGGAAGGAAGGCCGCGCTAAACTTTCGAAACGCGTCGACGCGGCCGGTTTAAACGAAGAACCTCTTTACGATTAAACCGAAAAACAACGCGATTCCTATACTGGTTAAAGTACCTATTAAAAAATATTCCCCGAACTTCTCCTCCTCGTTAATCTTCTTGTAACGGGCTATCGACTTGGCCGCTATTACGAAGGCCAACGCCGTGTACTGGCCCGTTAAAACCAACACGAAAGCGATCCACCTCTCGAGCGAGCCGATGATGGCGCCGCGCCTCGCGGCATCCTTCCCCTTGTCCGCCGCCGGGAAGGCCGGGCGGCCGTCGTCATCCTCGGGGAACACGCCCAACGGCCTTAGAACGCCCCTTATTATCGCGTTCGCCGGGGAGGATAAATACAACAGGCCGGAGAGTATAAAGAACAACCTCGCCAGGCGGGGAACGGTCCACCCTTTGTAACCGGTCGCCTCGGCCATCGACGCTAACGCCCGCTTAAGCCACTCGAGCCCTTCGAAAGGGCCGGCCACGATGTAACCCGCCACGACGGCGGCCGACGGGATGATTACGAAAAAAGAGGCGGACACCCAGCCGGGTTTAACCCTATACCATATAAATAAAAGCGCGTAAGCCGCCAACGGCAACGCCGCCAGCCACAATCCGTCCGCGAACCGCGCGGGGGTAAACGCGTACACGCCGCCGGCGTACGCCAATCCCAACGCCGCGAACGCCGCGGCGGCCTCGTACCATTTAAGTTTCTCCCGGACGAGAACGGCCGTAACCGCGGCCGTAGCGAAAACGTATAAGCTCGGCAACAGCATGTTACCCTTCCCTTCTCTCGAGAACCCTCGCGGTGAATATTTCGCTAATCGCTTCCTCGGTCTCTCGCATAACTTCCACTTCCCGCTTTTCCAGAACCTTATAAACGTACCTCGGCGTCCGGTACTTTACGAGGTCCTGTATATCGGGAACGTCGCGGCCGCGCAGATAACGCAGATCATATATCTTCCGCTGTTTCTCCGTAAGGTCCCAATACTGGGTATAAAAATTATCCATCAAAACGTTTATTATCTCGTCCCAGCCTCCGAAACCCTCGACGCGGCAGGTCACGTCGCCTTTTTTCGCCCGGACGATCGCGTCGCGGGCGTTATGGAAACAGGGACCGTCGATGCCCAGGGCCTCCTCGGGTATTTCCTTCGTCGCGAGGCCGCCCTTCCCCATCCCGAACCTGAAGCGCGCCTCCTCGCCCATAACGTCCTGTATATATCTGGCAAACCAAAACGGCTCGGCGCCGGCCTTCAGCAATCCCTGGAACTCGTCGCCGGTCGTGATCACGAACCCGGCCTCGATATCGGCCTTGCGGCGCTCGTCGCCGTTCGCCTCGGCCATGGCCTTCCGCAACCGGCCCTGGACCTCTTCCCTGGCGGCCGGCGTATACGACCTCGAGCCGACCATATCCCCTATCAACGCGACGTACATCACATATTAGTATAAACTCACTTCGGCCTGAATTCAAGCAAAATAAGTACAATTTTAGTAATTGAACCGAAAATAGTACAAATACTGGTTTTGTATTAATATAGGCACAATCATCACGGCGCCGCGTAAACGCGGCGTTGTAGGCCGCGGGCCGGTGATTCACGCCGGCGTGAACGCCGAGGCCTCGTATGCCGTCGTCGGTCCGGTAGGGGCGAATGGCCTGTAGGGGCGCAACGCCTTGCGCCCCTACATACCCCAAAGGCACCCCCGCGGTGACGGTTATGTAGGGGCGACCGGCCGGTCGCCCCTACACCCCCCAGGGACCTACGCGGTAGCGTCGGCGCGCCGGCGTGAACGCCGAGGCCTCGTATGCCGTCGTCGGTCCGGTAGGGGTGACCGGCCTGTAGGGGCGCAACGCGTTGCGCCCCTACCAACCCCACAAACCCCGGCGCG